>JBKPRH010000396.1:0-22936 GCA_046765795.1 Acidobacteriota bacterium
CACCGTACTCGACGAGGTGAAACCGCTCGACGACATCAACGTTCGCATTGCCCGTGGCCGTGGCCCACGCATAGAGCGAACCTCCGCCGACAGCGATGGCCAGCAACCCATATCGCATCGCGCGCTGCTCTCTGATGCGCAGCAGCGCCGCGACGACGGCGATCGCGACGGCGAGGACAACAACGCCACCGATGATCAGCCGGTAGTGCCCTGGAAGCGCGTCTTGGATGGCGCCGCGAATTTGTCCGGTATAGGGCGCGCCTAGAACGACGACGAAGGAGGCGACGACGGCGAGGACGAGACGGCTTGCCTTGAGCACAGTCGAAGGGGGGCGCATGTCATGCGCGCGTGGACGCCGCTCGGAGCTCGTGACCCGTCAACCGGCACAGGCGCCACTCATCGAGCACGTGCGCCCCCATGCGTCGATAGAACGCGATCGCCGACTCGTTCCAATCGAGCACCGCCCATTCCATGCGGCCACACTTCCGGCTCTCGGCAATCGCCGCGATGTGGGCGAGCAGCTGTTTGCCGACGCCCTTGCCGCGCCACTCGGGGACGACGAACAGGTCTTCGAGGTAGAGACCGTGCCGGCCGAGGAATGTCGAGAAGTTGTGAAAGAACAGCGCGAACCCGATCGGCGTGTCCCCGGCATAGGCCAACACCACTTCGCCGGCCGGTCGCGGCCCGAACAGCGACTGCCGCAGATCGTCCTCTGTGGCGACGACTTCGTGGGTCAGCTGTTCATAATCCGCAAGCGCCTTGATCATCTCGAGGATGACCGGAACATCTGACGCTTGCGCGGGAACGATTCGAATGGCAGCCATCCCCTCCCCCTCGGCAATTCCCCCCGCGCGCACCGGCGCGCGCCTACAACTGCAACGACGTCTGTGGATTCACGAACAACGTTCGACCGCCCACAATCGTGGCCGCGACACCACCGCGAAGCTCCCATCCATCGAACGGCGTATTCTTCGACCGCGATCGCAGATCAGCAGCCTTCACACGCACGCGAAGATCGGGGGCGATGATCGTCATGTCCGCAGGCGCGCCCTCGGTCAACGAACCTCCAGGTACGCGCAGAATGCGCGCCGGATTGGTCGACATCAGCTCGACCAGCCTTGGCAGCCGAATCACTCCGGCGTGCACGAGGCGATCGAGCGAGAGCGAGATCGCTGTCTCGAGGCCGACGATGCCGAACGGCGCGCGGTCGAATTCGACGTTCTTCTCATCGTAATGATGCGGCGCGTGATCGGTGGCGATCACGTCCACGGTGCCGTCGGCGATGCCAGCGAGCATCGCGTCGCGGTCGGCCACCTCGCGCAGCGGCGGGTTCATCTTGGTGTTGGTGTCGTAGGGAATCGGCGTCGCGAGCGCTTCGTCGGTGAGCGTGAAGTGATGCGGCGCCACCTCACATGTCACGCGCACGCCGTTCTCTTTGCCCTTGCGCACGGCGCGGAGCGAGGCCCGCGCGCTCATGTGCGCGACGTGGAAGGCCGATCCCGTCAGCTCCGACAGCAGGATGCCGCGCTCGGCGCCGAGCGCCTCCGCCGCGCCGGGGATCCCACGCAGACCTAGAGACGAGGCATGAAAGCCCTCATGCGCCACTCCGTCGCCCTTGAGGCTCTGGTCTTCGCAGTGCTCGATCACGGGCATCCCGAACATCCCGGCATATTCGAGCGCACGGCGCAGCAGTAGAGCCGTCGCCACCGGATGCCCATCGTCGGTGATGGCCACGCAGCCGGCTTCCTTCAGTTCGGCGATGTCGGCCAGCAGTTCGCCCTTCGAGCCCTTTGATACAGCGCCAATCGGATAGACGCGCGCCTGACCCGCCTCGGCCGCCTTGGCCAGGATCAGCGACGTGACGTTGGCGTTGTCGTTAACCGGCGATGTGTTCGGCATGCACGCGACGGCCGTGAATCCACCAGCCACCGCTGATGCCGTACCAGTCGCCACCGTTTCCTTGTGCTCCTGACCCGGCTCACGCAGGTGCACGTGCATGTCGATGAAACCGGGACACACCACCAGTCCTGAGGGAATCTCGACGACCGTGGCACCGTTGACCGGCAAGTCGCGACCAACACGCGCGATCCGATCGCCATCGATCAGCACGTCGTGCACACCGTCGATCCCGTTGGCGGGATCGATCACCCGCCCGCCCTTAAGCAGCTTCTTCATGTTCGGCCCCGCCCGCCAGCAGATACAGCACCGCCATCCGCACCGCTACCCCATTGGCCACCTGGTCGAGGATGACGGAATACGGACCGTCAGCGACTTCGGAAGCAATCTCAACCCCGCGGTTCATCGGCCCCGGGTGCATGATCATCACGTCGGGCTTGGCCTGTCGCAGCCGCGCCTCAGTCATTCCGAAGACACGGAAATACTCCCGCAGCGACGGGAAGTAGGCGCCTTCCATCCGTTCGAGCTGAATCCGCAGGAGCATCACGACGTCGGCATCGGTGACCGCTTCGTCCACGCTGCTCGTCGGGATGACGCCGAACCTCCTGACGTCGGTGGGAATCAGCGTCGGTGGTCCACACACCCACACCTGCGCACCCATCTTCGTGAGGAGCTGAATGTTCGATCGCAACACGCGACTATGCAACAGATCGCCGATGATGGCGACTTTCAGTCCGTTCAATTGCTTCTTCCGCTCGCGAATCGTGAACGCGTCGAGCAGCGCCTGCGTGGGATGCTCGTGCATGCCGTCGCCGGCGTTGATGATCGCCGACCGGCAAATGCGCGACAGCAGGTGACACGCCCCGGACGAAGAATGACGCAGCACGATCATGTCTGGCGACATCGCTTCGAGGTTGAGCGCCGTATCTGCCAGCGTCTCGCCTTTCACGACGCTCGACGTGCCGATCGCGATGTTGAGCGTGTCGGCGCTGAGGCGCTTTTCCGCGATCTCGAACGACGTCCGCGTGCGCGTGCTCGGCTCGAAGAACAGATTGACGACCGTCTTGCCGCGCAGCGCCGGGACTTTCTTGATCGGCCGCGTGCCGACTTCCTTCATCGCTTCCGCCGTATCGAGAATGAGCGCAATCTCGTCCGGCGTGAGATCGACGATGCCGAGCAGGTCCTTGTGGCGCAGTGCCGTGACAGCGGGTTTCCGTTCGATATCAGTGCTTGCCGTCGTCATGCCCCACCTCCCTCCAGGACCACTTCGTCCTGACCATCGACCTCCAACAAACGAACCTGCACGCTTTCCTCGGGCGACGTCGGCAGATTCTTGCCAACGTAGTCGGCTTTGATTGGCAGCTCGCGGTGGCCGCGGTCCACGAGCACGATGAGCTGAATGCCTTTCGGACGACCGTAATCGATCAGCGCATCCAGCGCGGCTCGCGTCGTGCGGCCCGTATAGAGCACGTCGTCCACGAGCAGGATTTTGCGGTTGTCGATCGAGAACTGAATCTCGGTGCGGCGCACCTGCGGCTGCGGTCCAACCGCGTGGCGCATGAGGTCGTCGCGATATAGCGTGATGTCGAGCGCGCCGGTCGGCACATCGTGACCGGTGATCTCCTTGATCGCGCGCGCCAGGCGCTTGGCAATGTGGACGCCGCGTGTGCGCACGCCGACGAGCGCAAGGTCGTCGACGCCCTTATTGCGCTCGACGATCTCATGCGCGATGCGTGCGAGCGTACGGCCGATTCGATCCGCATCCATCACAACGGGCATGCGGACCTCGTGGTTCGGTTGTCAGGGGGCGAATGTGCAGGCATGAACACCTCTTCGCGGCCTCTCGGGACCGCCATTAAAGAGACGCAATGATTATATCTGTTCCGAGGGTTCAGGTGGTTCCGCGGGTTCCGGAGGTTTCAGTTCGTCGGTTCAGTGGGTTCGATGGGTTCGCGGGACCACAGAGTTGTCCGGTTTTGCTCGAAAGCGGGAAACGCTACCGTCGAGAACCATGTCTCCAGGAATCCCGGAAATTGATGAGGGAGTTCCTTCGTCAGATAGTCGAATCCCGTCATGTCTTCGCTCACGACAACAGCTTCCGCTTCGAGACTAAAGAGCAGGCGAATCTGATCGACGGTGAACAGATCGACCTTATACGCGTGAATGGCACGAACGTCGGACCCAGGCGAAGCTCCACTCGTTCTCCAACACCGTACGGGAATCGCGAAAGCGATACCGCTGAAGGGCTAGTCCGTCATTCCGGATCACGAGATTTCCCGGATGGCGATTGACCAACCGGTTGAATTGGATCCTCGTTACGAGCGTCCGGAACCAACGCAACTGAACCTCCTGAACAACACCCCTCGGAACCTAATGAACCCTCGGAACCTACGGAACCCTATATGAGGGAATGAACGTGATCGTGCGCTGTTCATTGAACGCGCGCGTGAAGAGGTCGGTCCGCACATACCCATCCATGTCGCGGGCGACCGGAAGGCCAAGAAAATAGAGCAGCGTCGGCGCGACGTCCACGACCGCGCCACGCGCCTGACGCGCGGGAGCGACCGCGGCGCCGTAGGCGATGAGGAATCCGTCTGGCGCACGCTCGTGCGTGCCGGTAAAACGCGGATCGCCGATCACTCGCTCGAGCAGACGCTTGCCGAACGTCAGGGGCTCCATCCCAAACCCTGAGACGACGACGAGCAGATCGTTCTCGCCGAGCGAGGACAACGCATCGCCCACGAGCGAATCGACGTAGGCGTAATAGTCATCGAGGACACGGCCAAACTGCCGCCGTTCGGCTTCTGATACATCACCAAACGCATCGGGATCGGCGTAGCGAAGGTAGTAATGCGCGACGGCATCGAGCCCTGCGTAGCGCACCGCCAGAAGACGCACCTGCTCGGCGGCCCCGAGTCGCGTCGCGAGAAGGTGATGCAGTCGATCGGCTTCGACCGTCGACCCACTCTCGCCGGTCTGCGGCAAGAGATCGAGCGGCAAACGGGTCTCGTTGTTCAACTGGTCCTGATCGCCAGCCAGAGCGGCTCTGACGACCTCGTCGATGCGCGCGGGAGAGATCGCCGCCTGCGGATCGAGAACGGCCGACCGATCGCCACGCCGGTGGAACCGATCGCTGACGATGAACCCGGCGCGCGAGTCTGCGGGATGCGTCAACGGCAATCCGATCATCCCGGTCGGCACACCGTATCGCTCGGCAATCTGCCACAGCGGCAGACTCTGCAGACTCGCCGACGAGTAGGGCTCCTCGATCAGCAGGCCAAGACGAATGAGCGCCTGCGAGAAGAGATAGTCGGGCAGGATATCGACGGCCACGTCACCGTTGAAGGGTCGATAACGCGCATTACCACGGACACCATGATGCGACGGCCACACGCCCGTCATCACCGACGCCCACACTGGTTCGGGCTGCGTCGGCCGCGTCGTCGCCACGTGCATCGACGCACCACCGTCGAGCAGTCGTCCGAAATTCGGTAGCCGCCCCTCCGCGACTGCCGGCGAAATCACGTCGAGTGAGGCACCATCGAGACAGAGCAGGACGACACGATAATCTGACACGCCCCCAGGATCGATCGAGGCTCGTGCCGTCAGGTTGGGCCGCGGCCGAACGCTTCCGGCACGCAGCCCAATCGGGACAACGATCGATGCGACCGTCACGATCGTGAACAGGATCGCGACCGTCGCGCGGCCACGCGGTCGAGCCGCGATCTGTGCGAACCCAAGCAGCAGAAACGCCAACGTCGTTGTGGCAAATGCCGCCGATGCATAGACGATCGCCGGCAACGCCCGCGAATCGAGCGCGGTCTGCAGCCCTGTCGCATGGAGCCACGTGATCACTGCCGCGGTGCCACTCAACGCAGCGGCGCTCCACGTCAGCAGACGCAGGCTGACCCAACCGGGGGATACCTCGATGAACACAAGCCGTCTGAAGACATACATCGCGTACGACACCACAGCGATGTGGACGCCGTACGACACGGCAATCACGGCGAAGAGCGGGCCCGCTGCGTACGCGGTGAGCGGCACCGACGGATTGAGATGCAGCAGCAGGATCGTCAGGTACACCGACGCCAGCAACCCCGCGAAGACGGAGTTGCTCAGCATCCGCAGATATCGCATCGCGCTACACCCTACCAGCTACCAGCGACCGCTACCACCAACCACGAACCACCAACCATCAACCACCTCCAAGGTATACTCGTTTGAATGCCCGTCGACATCGAGGCAAAGGTCATTCGGAACACGCGCCTCTCTTCCGACTACAACGTCATCGCGCTCGCTGCTCCAGAAATCGCTGCCACCGTTGCTCCCGGCCAGTTCGTGATGGTGAAGCCGGGCCGCTGCAACGACCCGCTGCTGCGTCGTCCATTCTCGGTGTTCGAAATCCTTCGCGAGAACGGCCGTGTGTCGGGCCTCACGCTCCTCAGCAAACGCGTCGGCGTCACGACACGCATGCTGCTCGAGGCCGTCGAAGGCGACATCGTCTCGTGCCTCGGTCCACTCGGCAAACCGTTCGAGGCCGTGGATCCACCTGCTGAAGCCTGGATGGTCGCAGGCGGTGTCGGACTCGCGCCGTTTGCCACGCTCGCTGAGGCGCTCGTCGAGCGCGGCACGCCAACGACGCTGTTCTACGGCGCGCGAAGCGGAGGCGAGCTGTTCTACCTTGATTGGTTTGCGTCGCGGGGCGTCCGGTTAGTGCTCGCGACCGAAGACGGCAGCACCGGCGAGCGTGGACGCGTGACGCTCCCGCTCGAGCGTGAACTGCAGCGCGCCGATGGCAGCGTGATGATCTACGCGTGCGGACCAGAGCCGATGCTCGAAGCCGTCGCGCACGTCTCGGCAAAATACGGGCGACGCTGTCAGGTGTCGGTAGAACGTGTGATGGGGTGCGGCATGGGCGGCTGCTACAGCTGCGTCATCCCGATGAAGGACAAGACAGGCGGCCATCACTACGTGCGCTCCTGCATCGGCGGCCCGGTCTTCTACGGCGCAGATCTCGTGTGGGACTGACGTGGTTGGTGGTTGGTGGTTGGTGGTTCGTGGTTGGTGGTTCGTGGTTGGTAGTTGGGAGTTGGGAATTGGGAGTGGTCGGCAGTTGGCTGTTGGTCGTTGGGAGTTGACGTGGATCTCTCAGTTCAAATCGGATCGCTGAAACTGGCCAACCCGCTGATGGCAGCCAGCGGCTGCTATGGCTACGGTGTCGAGTACGCCGATGCCGTCGATCTGCGATCGCTTGGAGCAGTCGTCTCGAAGGGTCTCTTCGTCAAGCCGCGTGAAGGGCATCCACCGGAGCGCATCGTCGAGACGCCGTCGGGAATGCTGAACGCGATCGGCCTGCAGGGGATCGGCGTGCATCGCTACATCGCCGAGAAACTCCCCGAGCTGCGACGCCTGGGCGCCACCAACGTTATCAACATCTGCGGCAGCACGCTCGACGAGTATGTCGAGCTCGCGCGTATCCTGTCGGATACAGAAGGCGTCCATGCGCTCGAGCTGAACATCTCGTGCCCGAACATCAAAGAGGGCGGCATCACGTTCGGCTGCAGCCTGCACGGCACGTTCGATGTCGTCAAGGCAGTGAAGAAGGTGACGCATCTACCGGTGATCCCGAAGCTGACGCCGAATGTCACCGACGTCGCCTCAATTGCCAAAGCAGCCGAGGATGCCGGCGCCGATGCTGTGTCCCTCGTGAACACGTTCCTGGCGATGGCGATCGACATCGAAACACGGCGCCCCAAACTCTCGAATATCGTTGGAGGCCTGAGTGGCCCTGCGATCAGGCCAATCGCCGTGCGCATGGTGTACGAGTGCCGTCGAGCCGTGAAGATTCCCGTGATTGGTATGGGCGGAATCGCGACGGCCACAGACGCGCTCGAGTTCATGATCGCAGGGGCGACGGCGGTGCAAGTCGGCACCGCCAACTTCGACGATCCCTTCATCTGGACGAAGCTCGTTGACGGAATGCGGGATTACATGACGCGCCATCGGATCTCGCGGATCGCCGATCTGGTGGGCACCATCGATACCAGCACACGGGAGAAGCAGTGGGTCAGCTCTTAGTCGCCCTTGACGTCGATTCGGCAGCGCGGGCGCTCGCACTCGCCACCGAGCTCCGCAATCTCGCCGGGGGATTCAAAGTCGGCAGTTGTCTCTTCACATTGGAAGGCCCCGAGCTGGTGAGGCGGCTGGTGTCCCTCGGCGCACCGGTCTTTCTCGACCTCAAGTTTCACGACATCCCGAACACGGTCGCGCAGGCGGTGGAAGCTGCCGTCTCAACGGGGGCCTGGATGCTCAACGTGCACGCCTCGGGTGGTGTGCCGATGATGCAGGCCGCGGCCCGCGCCGCCGCAGAGACAGCCGGAAAGGACGGGCGTCGCCGACCCATCGTCATTGGCGTCACCGTCCTGACCAGCATGGACGATGCAACGCTCGCGAGCGTCGGCGTGCGCCGGCCGCTGCTCGAGCAGGTTGTGACGTTGGCGAGAATGGCGCAGGATGCCGGGCTTGATGGCGTTGTCGCCTCACCGCAGGAAACGGCGGCCATCCGCACCGCATGTGGTCCTGACTTCGCGATCGTCACGCCCGGAATTCGTGGGGCATCCGCCGGAACAGCCAAGAACGACCAGTCGCGGACGATGGGACCGGCAGAAGCCATCAAGGCCGGAGCCAGCTACATTGTGGTGGGAAGGCCGATCATCGCGGCGGCCGATCCGAGAGCGGCAGCCGCGGCGATCGTTGACGAACTGAACGCGGTTAACGCGTAGACGGGTTAACGCGTAGGGCCGGTCCTTTCGGACCGGCCGTCCTTTACTTCGCGGTGATGATGAAGTGCCCGCGACGGTTTCTCTCGTAGCACGCCTCGGTCATGTCCGTGCAGACCGGTGCTTCTTCACCCTTGCTGATCACGGTCATCCGATTGTCCGCAATCCCCAGGCTCACCATATAGGCCTTCACGGCGTTGCCACGACGCTCACCGAGCGCGAGGTTGTATTCGTTGGTCCCGCGGGCGTCAGCGTGGCCTTCGATCGTTACGCGCGTCGTCGTCCACTTGCGCATCCAGTCAGCGTTCTTCTGCAGTAGCGCGCGCTGATCGTCCTTGATGGCCGACATGTCGTAGGCAAACATCACGTCGCCAAGCGGCATCTCCGCGTTCAGCTGTTCGAGCGTCTTCTTCAAGAACAGCTCTTCTTCCGTCAGCGGCTTCGGCGGCGCCGGAGGAGCCGGTGGCGGAGGAGGCGGTGGTGGTGGTGGAGGCGGCGGAGCAGGCGCAGCGGGCGGCTCCGGCGGAGGCGGTGGAGGCGGCGGCACCTTCTTCGCGCATGCCGACACAGTCAGCACGATCAGCAATATGGTTGCAATCAACCACGCGCACCGGCGCAATTTCATCGGCCCCTCTCCTGGGCAGCGTCTGACACGCCACCCTCACTGCGTTAAGTTGTCGTCCGGGAGTTGTCCCGGTTCGAGAGTAACGTCCGATCGATCCACTGTCAATCAAGGTGAAACAGGATAGACAGCGATCTCGAAGAACCGGAGTCCGAGTTGGCGCGCGTCCGACGTGCCTTCGGCCTGTCCTGGGAGATAGATGCGATCGGTTTCGATCTCGATCGCGCCCTCTCCTTTGCGGATCGCGTCGGCTGAGACCTTCACAGCCCACTCGAAGTCGGCAGTAGGACGCAGCTCACCGACGATCCGGTCGCCGGCCCTGATCTTTACTGTCGGCACTTCTTTGAAATACTTCAGCGGCGACTCGCCTCGCAGGCGGATCTCGACGTCCTGCGGTGGCGAGACGCGCAGGACGGATCGTCCGCTGCTCCATCGCCAGGAGACACCGGTAGCGTTGTCGTATTCGGCTTCATGCCAGCCTTCCGCGAATCCGTAGATCAACGTGCCGCTCGATTGGATATCGAACTGGCGAATGGCTACGGGCGGCGTGGGGCGTGATGTTGGTTCAGCGCGGGCACTGATGATCAGACGTGCGTAGTCACCGGAGCCGGGCGGCAAGCCGCCCGGCAGATCGACGAACCGCAGGAAGCTCACGCCCCCAGGCCCGGGTTCCACGGTCCATGTCTCGATCGGGGTGCCCTCGATTGATGCGGTGAACACGACCGGCGGATCTCCGGCCGCGCTGAAATGCCGGCCGCCGATCAATAGGTGCATTGGACCTGGCCGGCGTCGCACGAATGCTTCGATGGGCCGCTTGTCCACGCCCATGCGGGTGCTTTGCGCAATACCGCCAGTCTCCGGCGTCAGACCCCAGCCTTCGGCGACAAACCACCCGGGTGGGGCGATTCGATACCAATCGGCTGCCAGCGGTCGCGTTCCGCTCAGGACAGGATGATCGGAGACACTCCATCGGTAGCGGGTAACATCGCGACGGCTCTGCGGGTCGATGAGCGCGAGATCCGTGCGCTTCGGATCCGCAAGAAACCAGACGACACCCCGCCCCCCGTCACGCCAGTACTTCACCGGATCGAGCCATTCGCGGCTGCGCCGCGGCCGGGCCGCCACCATCGGGGTCCCCGTCGATGATGCGGCCTCCAGTGGCCGAAGCATCGAGAAATGGGCGAAAGTCGCTGTGTCCGGGCCCTCGCCGCGACTCTGGTCCATCGCTTCGATCGCACGAAAGGCGGGATGCGCCTCCCGCCCGTAGGCAATGCCAACGGGAAGCGCGAACCAGAGCGCAGCCGCGACCACCGTGGCACTCACGGCCGGCGCCGCGCGCCCCGCGATCGTTGCCGCACAAACCACGAGCCACGCCATCGCCGGCAGCGTGGGCATCGCATACCTCACGTGAACCGTCTCCTGAAACACCAAGTGAAAGATGGCGTAAGGAGCGAAGGCCAGGGCAAGGAGCAGCACCGCACGCCGCTGACGAAACCACGCAATGAGCAGGCCGATGAGCGCAGTTACACCCACAACGATCGCGAGTGGCACCGCATCCCACGGGAGCACGAATGTCTCCCACAAGGCGAACAGCAGACGACGTGGCGTTGGCGTCGTCCATAGCATCCCTGTCCAGGCGAAGTCCTCACCCGCCTGTGAGCCCAACGCGACGAGATAGCGTTCGAGGCCACCCGATAGAGCGATGAGCGGGATCGCCCAGACGGACCCACCAATAGCCATAGCGGCAACGGGTCTGGTCGCGATCCACCACACGCCCTCTCGGCGCTGCGTGAACAGAGCGAAGGCGAAGAGGGGCACCGTCAGACACGCGGTCTGCACGCGGACGCCGGCCGCGATGCCGGCGATGACGGCCCCTATCACGATCGCTCGGCGGTCCGTGGTGCCTCTGAGAAAGAGCGCCTGAGCGACGAGCGCCAGTGCGAGGCCAGGCATGTCGCTCATCGGCCGGGATCCGGTGAGCCAGAAGAGCGGACTCGCAGCGAGAAGGGCCGTCGCCCACAGTGCCATCGACGATGTCGAGACGGCGGCGAAGATGGAGTACGCGGCGATCAGCGCCACGGCGCCGGCGATTGGTGACCAGATTGCCAGCGACAGAGATTCCGTGCGAGGAGATCCCAGTGACGGCCCGATCGCCTCCAGCGCCGTCTTCGCCATTCTTCCCAACGCGATGTAGACGGGATACCCAGGTGGGTGCGGCTGATGTTGCGCGACGTCGTAGTGTCGCAGCCCCAGCGCGAAGTTGATCGAGTCGATGTCCTCGAGCGACGGCGCGAGGAAGGCGACGTGCGCCACGAGATAGATGGCGGCAATGATGAGAATGGATTTGTGACGTCGCGTGATTTCAGACGACACGGAGGGGAACACCTTCGTTCAGGCTGCCCATCCGATAGCCCTGGAGATCGATCGTCACGTGCTGGTAGCCGATCGCGCGTAGCTCGCGCACGAGGCGCTCGCTGATCTCGGCCTCGAGCGCACGTGGCAATTCGTCGCGGCCGATCTCGAGCCTCGCCAAAGCCGTCGTGCGGCTGCCGGTGTTGAGATCGTGATGCCTGACGCGGCACACGCGGAATCCCATCGCACGAACCGCGGCTTCCGCGCGCTCGATGATTCGCAGTTTCTCGGCGGTCACTTCCGAGTGATACGGAATGCGTGACGACAAGCAGGCGGACGCGGGCTCGTCCCATGTGGGCAAGCCGGCTCGTCTCGACAACTCGCGAATCTCTTGCTTGGTCAGACCCACGTCGTCGAGTGGACTGCGAACGCCGAACTCACGCGCGGCTTGTCGTCCGGGCCGATAGTCACCGCGGTCGTCGGCATTGCTCCCGTCGGCGATCACGGCGATGCCGCGTTCAGCGCCAATCCGTGTCAGCGTCGTGTAGAGCTCGTGCTTGCAGTAGTAGCAGCGGTTCGTCGGATTGGCGCGATATTCCGGGCGTTCGAGTTCAGCGGTGTGAATGATCTCGTGGTGCAGCCCGAACTCGCGTGCGATGCGCAGCGCGAGCTGGCGATGATGATCGGGATAACTGGGACTGTCTGCCGTGATGCAAAGCGCGGAAGGACCGAGCACCGAGGTCGCTTCCCATGCGAGGTATGCGCTGTCGGCGCCGCCGCTGAACGCGATCAGCAGCGACTCGTAGCTGGCCAGCGCGCCGCGAAGCGCACGCGCCTTGTGTTCCACCGCCTCCCCGTCAAGCTGCGGAGGCGTCAACTCGCTCACTCGTCGTAGTCCTCCTCGTCCTCGACCTCATCCTCGTCATCCAGATCGTCCTCGTCGTCTTCCTCTTCTTCCTCGTCGAGGTCATCATCGTCGTCGAGATCGTCGTCATCGTCATCGGCAACATCCAGTTCGTCCGCGCCGACGAGCACAAGGCTTTTCCCACATTCCGGGCAGCTCAGGGTGTCACCCTCCTCGTAGTCTTCAGTGTCAATCTCGTCGAATTCGCACTCTGGGCAGGTCGCCATACGGGCTCCATGCAGCGGATCGGCCGCGCTCGAAGATCCGGGAACAGAGCCGCCCCGTCCAGCGACCTTATATTTCCCGGGCCAAGATTTCGGATTATATCGAGGACCCCCCTGATTTGGGAACCGGCGCCCGCCTCGTTGGAGCCTCAGTAACAGCAGATTAACGCGACTCTGGTTCCGTTCCGATATTGGTCTAAAGGTCCGTAATGTCAAGAAGCCGCCGTGCACGTCGTCGGGCGCTCAAGAACAGTCAGCCGGTCGTTGTACCGGAGCAGCTGCAGGTCAGTGTGACGGACCGACCGCCCATGACGACTGCCCCGAGCGTTGCCTCTAAAACCGTGCTCGTCGCCGACGACACCGAATTCGTGCGCGATCGGTTCAGAGTGGCGATCGAAGGTGCGGGGCATAAGGCTCTGACTGCACAGAATAGAACAGAGCTACTCGGGCGCGTCCTCGACAACAAGGCCGAGATTGACCTCATCGTCCTCGATCTGCGACTGCCACAGGGAAACGGTGTGGCCATGCTGCGGGACATTCGCAAGGTCGACCAGGAGCGTCCGGCGGTCATGGTGTTCAGCGGCACCATCAAGAGCGCCGATGAGGTCCGCGAGCTCGGGACGCTTGGTGTCACTGGCTACGTCAACGAATACATCGCATCGCAGCACATCGTCCCGGCCCTGGTGCCGCATTTATTTCCTGACAGCTCGAATCGCCGATCGAGTCCGCGTATCACGCTCGGCATCCCCATCGCGTATCGATTTGGCAACACGATCGCTGCCGCGTTGACGCTGAACCTCAGCCGCGGAGGGCTCTCGATTCGCACGACCAGCCCGCTGGCCGTCGGCACCGCGGTGAAAGTTCGCTTTCGTGTCCCGACGGCGAAAAAGGACATCGAGGCCGAAGCCACGATCGCGTGGACCGACCGCCGCGTGGGCATGGGGATTCAGTTCACGAAACTGAGCGCCGCCGATCAAGCCCACATCGACGACTACATCCACGCGCATTTCTTCTCGAATCGAAAGGCGTAGCGTCACCGCGCGCGGAGCAGTCGCAGCGCATTCGCCACGACGATCACCGACGCACCGGTATCTGCCAGCACTGCCATCCAGAGCGTCGCTGACCCAGTGATCGCCAGCACGAGAAACACCGCCTTCAACACGAGCGAGACGATCACGTTCGTCTTGACGTTGAACAGCGTGGCGCGCGCCAGACGCAACGCATAGGGAATCTTCAAGAGCTCGTCGGACATCAAGGCGATGTCCGCCGTCTCGAGTGCCGCGTCCGAGCCGGCAGCGCCCATTGCGACGCCAACGTCCGCCGCCGCGAGTGCGGGCGCGTCGTTGACACCGTCGCCGACCATCAGGATGGCCCCATGGGCCTCGCGCATCGCGACGACACGTTCGTGCTTCTGCTGTGGCAGCAGCCCCGCGTGATATTCGTCAAGCGCGAGCGCATCGGCAATGAGGCGAGCGCTGGCGGCATGATCACCGGTGAGCATCGCGACGCGGCGAATCCCGTGCGAACGAAGCAGCTCCAGCGTCTCGCGTGCCGTGGCCCGTACCGGATCGGCAATCGCAATCGCGCCGAGCAGCACACCATCGACCGCAACGAACACGAGCGTGTGGCCGTCGCGACGGAGTGACTCGAGATCGGCCGGTGACGCGATGTTGCTTTCTCGCATGAGTGCGTCGTTGCCAATGACGGCCGTACTCAGGCCGACGAGCGCTTCCACACCCCTGCCGGGTATCGACATGAAATTCGTTGCCTCGGGTACGTCGATCCCTTCCAGACGTGCATGCGCCGCGATGGCGCGCGCAATTGGGTGTTCCGATCGCCTTTCAACCGCCGCTGCGAATCGCAGCACATTTCGAGATGACGCAGAACCGACGGGAATCACATCGGTCACTGACGGCTCGCCGCGCGTCAGCGTTCCGGTCTTGTCGAACGCGACGGCATGGACGGTCGCGAGCCGTTCAAGATGTGCGCCACCTTTGATCAGGACGCCGTTTCTCGCCGCCGCGGAAAGCGCCGAGACGAACGACACGGGCGTCGAGATCACGAGCGCGCACGGGCACGAGATGACGAGCAGGACGAGCGATCGATAGAACCATGTGGCCGCGTCGGCACCGCCAACCAATGGCGGGACAAGTGCGACGAGCACGGCCAGCACGATGACCGCCGGGGTATAGATGCGCGCAAAGCGATCGACAAAGGACTGCACCGGCGCGCGTCGCGATTGCGCGTCTTCAACCAAATGAATGATGCGCGCCAGCCGTGTATCGGGGCCGATGCGCGTGACTTCGAGCTCGAGCGATCCACGGCCGTTGATCGTCCCTGCGTACACTTCGTCGCCGGGACCCTTGTCTACAGGCAGCGATTCCCCGGTCATCGGCGCTTCGTTGACGTCGCTGTGGCCGGCGACGATCGTGCCGTCGAGCGGAACCTTCTCGCCGGGCCGCACGATGACGACATTGCCGACGGCGATGTCCTCGACGGGAACCCGCTGCTCTGTACCGTCGCGTTTGACGAACGCTTCGCGTGGCGTCAGATCAACCAGCGCGCGAATGGCTTGACGTGCGCGCTCGAGCGTCCGTGCCTCGAGCCACTGCGCCAGCGCGAACAGAAAGACAACGCTGGAGGCTTCGAACCACTCGCCCAGCGCCAGGGCGCCGGCGACAGCGATGACCATCAGGACGTTGATGTCTACCGTGCGGATGCGAAGCGCGGTCACGGCGCGGCGCGCGGGATAAACGCCCCCGACCAAGGCACCCGCGACGAAACAGAGCGCGGCAGTCAGCGGCCATCCGAGCGCCGTCGCCACCAGCCCGTCTATGAGCGCAACTCCGGATCCGACGGTCAGCCAGAAGCGCGCACGAACGTCGGGTCCGGATGCTCGAGGCTCCTCGTGCTCCAGCCACATGCGCATGCCGGTCTGCCCGACCGCATCGACCATGTCGGCCGTCGTCAGCTTCGCCGCGTCATATTGAACATGGAGGCGCTGGCCGATCACGTCGGCCGTGATCGCCTCCAAACCCGCCAGGGGCTTGAGCCGACGTTCCAGAATGACGACTTCTTCGTGGCAGTCCATGCCCTCGACGCGGAAGACCGCTTCCGCGTGCAGCTCGCAGACCGCGCACGTCACCTTCGTTGGCGTGGGCTGTGGCCTGACCGACGTCGAAGACATGGCGCCCGGCCTAGCGGCCGGCCTCCTGTACGTGCCGCAGTCCCTGACGAAACAGCGCGAGCACGTGCTTATCGTCGAGCGCGTAGAAAATCATCCGGCCCTCTCGCCGGGACCGGACGATGCGGGTGTTGCGCAGAAGGCGAAGCTGATGCGAGACGGCCGACTCAGTAACGCCGAGCTGACTGGCCAGGTCGCCGACACAGAGCTCCGACCGCGACAGCGCATCGAGGATTCGGACACGCGTCGGATCGCCCAGCACGCGAAAGATTTCGGTCAGGCCGTCAACGGTGTGCGCGTCAAGAGTGGACATATGAACAAGTGTTCATATGTTAGCACATTGGCTTGCCCGCCCCTCGGCCATTGGGTACTATCGCCGGTTGTGCCGGTGCACAGCGGCCAAACTCTATTAATCCCGGCTTAATACTGGAGAAAACGCGGTGATCGAAGTTCAACACCTCACCAAGCAGTACGGCCCCTTCACCGCCGTACAGGACGTCAGCTTCAAGGCCGAGCGTGGGGAGATTCTGGGCTTCCTCGGCCCCAACGGCGCCGGCAAGACGACGACGATGCGGGTCATCACCGGCTATATGCCGCCCACCGATGGCAAGGCGATCGTCGCCGGCTACGACGTCATCGAACAACCCATCGAGGCCAAGCTGCGGACCGGCTACCTGCCCGAGACCCCGCCGCTCTATCCCGACATGACCGTGCGCGATTACCTGATGTTCTGCGCCCGGATCAAAGGCGTTCCGCGCGGCGATCGCGCGACCCGGGTAAAGACGACGATGGATCGGACGCGTATAGCGGACGTGGCCAACCGTCAGTGCGCAAAGCTCTCGAAGGGCTATCGGCAGCGGGTGGGCCTCGCCCAGGCGTTGCTCCACAACCCGGACGTGCTGATCCTCGACGAACCGACTGCAGGCCTTGACCCAAAGCAAATCATCGAGACGCGGCGCCTGATCAAGGAGCTGGGCGGTGAGCACACGGTGATTCTCAGCACGCACATCCTTCCCGAAGTCAGCCAGACGTGTCAGCGCGTCGTCATCATCAATAAAGGCCGCGTGGTCGCCGTCGACACGCCAGAGAACCTCACGTCACGACTGCAGGGGTCTGGCTCGCTCTACATTGAAATCGACAGCATGGGGGCGGACGCGCAAGCGGCGCTCGCCTCGATCGCGGGAGTGAGTGGCGTCACGGTCTCCGAGAGGCACGGAGCCGCAACTGGATACGAAGTGGCCATGGCCGCGGACCATGATGTGCGGCGCGAGCTCGCATCAACGGTCGTCAGCCGCGGCTGGGGACTTCTCGAAATGCGCCCGATGCGCATGAGCCTGGAAGAAATCTTCCTCAGTCTGACGACCGAGGAAACTGAGAACACCGAGGCAGTGCAATGAACAACATCCTTGCGATTACCCACAAGGAACTCAAAAGCTACTTCGCGTCGCCAATCGCGTATGTCGTGATTGGCTTGTATGCCTTGGTCTACGGCTACTACTTCTACGCGGCAGTACGCTTCTTCGAACGTCAGAGCATTCAGATGGCAGGCCTGGGCGCCGGAACGCCCGCGGTCAACATCAACGAACAGCTCATTCGACCGGTGTTTCAGTACTCGATGGTGGTGTTCCTGATCGTCCTCCCGATGATCACGATGCGCACCTATTCGGAAGAGAAACGATCGGGCACCATGGAGCTCCTGCTCACGTCGCCGGTCACCGACTTCCAGATCATCATGGGCAAGTTTCTCGGCGCGATGGGCCTCTACGCGGCCATGCTTGGCGTCACGCTGATTCACATGGTGCTGCTCTTCTGGGTCAGCCAACCGGAGTGGATGCCGATCCTGACGTCCTACCTCGGGATGCTGCTCATGGGCGGCTGCTTCATGGCGGTGGGACTACTCATCTCGAGCCTGACGAAGAACCAGATCGTGGCCGTCGTCGCCACGTTTGCGGTGTTCATGATGTTCTGGATGATCAACTGGATCGCCCAGTTCATGGGACCGACGTCGCAGGCGGTCCTGAACTACCTCTCGATCACGAGTCACCTCGAGGACTTCATGGGCGGCGTGATTGACACCAAGCACGTCGTCTATTACCTCAGCTTCATCGCCTTCGGGTTGTTCCTCACCGCCCGATCGGTGGACGTCGAACGGTGGAGAGGCTGACCATGGTGCAGCGGATCCTCAGCATCCTCAGTTGGGTCGGCGTCGTCCTCGTCTTCGGCGCGCTGGTTGTTCGTTTCACAAAACCCGAATGGGATCAGTACGCGACCTACGGCGCCTATGCCGGGCTTGCGCTGGTCCTGCTCTACACGTTCGGACAGTGGCGCGAGATCGTCGCGTTCTTCCAACGGCGGAACGCGCGCTACGGAACGATCGCCGCGGCGAGCGTCATCGTCGTGCTTGGCATCCTCGTCGCGATCAACTACCTGTCGGAGCGGCGCAACAAGCGTTGGGACCTGACGGAGAACAAGCAGTACAGTCTCTCTGAGCAGACGAACAAGCTGCTGGGCAGCCTGACGGCACCGGCGAGGTTCATGGTGTTCGATCAGGCGACGAACCTCGATCGGTTCCGTGCGCGGCTCGACGCCTACAAGTACGGATCGAGCCAGGTCCAGGTTGACTACGTCGACGTGGACAAGGATCCGGTGAAGACCAAGGAATTCAAGGTCGACACCTACGGCACGATCGTCATCGAGTACATGGGCCGTACTGAGCGCGTCACGACCGACTCGGAGCAGGACATCACCAATGCACTGATCAAGGTGGTGAATCCCACCGCGAAGAAGGTCTATTTCCTCAGCGGCCACGGCGAGAAGGATCCGGGCAATTCGGATCGCAAGATTGGCTACAGCAGCATCGCCGACGCGTTGAAGCGCGACAACTTCGAGTTCGCGACGCTTGCGTTGGCACAAACCGGCGAGATTCCGATGGACGCCACGATCCTCGTGATTGCCGGTCCTCGCACCGACCTGCTCGAGCAGGAAGTGCCAGTGATTACCAACTACCTGACGATGCGCAGCGGCAAGCTGCTCGTGCTGTTCGATCCCCCGGATGACCTGAAGAACCCGCCACCGATGACTCGGCTCGCCGGACTCCTCAACGAGTGGGGCATCAAGTCAACGGACACGGTGGTGCTCGATGTCACCGGACTGACATCCAATCCCACTGCGCCTGTCGCGGTACCGCCTTATCCAGCGCACGCGATCACCAACAACTTTGGATTCATTACCGCGTATCCTCTCGTCCGCGCATTGCAGCCTGAGACCTCTCCGCAGAAGCGATCGGGTCAGACCTTCGTGCAGACGGGAGCACGAAGCTGGGCGGAAAAGAATCTCGCGTCGTTAACGGATCAGAAGAACCCGGTGTCAGCAGACCCGGCCCAAGGTGACATTCCGGGACCGGTCTCGATCGGCGTCGCGACGGCGGTACCCGCGGCAACACCAGAGCCCACGCCGGCGGCCAACACGACGAAGAAACCGACAGACGAACCCAAGAAGCCCGAGACGCGTGTCGCAGCAATTGGCGACTCCGACTTCGTCTCTAACGCCTATCTCGGCGTCGAGGGCAATCGCGACCTCTTCATGAATGTCGTGAACTGGCTGGCGCAGCAGGAGAACCTGATCGCTATCCGCCCGCGCGAGCCCGCCGATCGCAGAATGACGCTGACGGAGAACAAGACGACGGCGATTCTGCTGCTGTCGATCTTCGTGATTCCGGGAGTCGTGCTCGGCGCGGGCGTCTATTCGTGGTGGCGGAGGCGATAGCCGTGCGCAGCGCCTGGTCCCTGCTCGCATCCCTTGTCGTCCTTGGCGGGCTCGTCGGATACATCTACTTCGTCGATTCCAAGACCGAGCCCAATGCGCCCGAGGCAAAGGAAAAGGTCTGGAGCGGCGCGCCGACGTCCGCCGACATCGAAGAGGTCGAGATCAAGCTCGCTGAAGGCGAGACGGCGAAGGTGCAGAAGACCGACGGCACCTGGCAGCTGGTCGAGCCTTCCAAGGCTCCTGCCGACGAGATGGAAATGACATCGATCACCAGCAGTCTCGCGGGTCTCGAGATCCAGCGCGTGGTCGACGCCAACGCCAGCGACGTCAAGAAATACGGGCTCGATCCGGCGCGCATCTCCGTCGCGTTCCGCAGCAAAGGGCAGAAAGATCCGCGACGAATCGAGCTCGGTGAGAAGACACCAACTGGTGGAGACCTGTACGCACGCGTCCCTGGAGACAAGCGCGTCTTCCTGGTGTCGTCGTTTCTCGACTCGACGTTCAACAAGGCGCCGTTCGCGCTGCGCGACAAGGTCGTCCTCAAGATCGATCGACAGAAGGCCGACGGTCTTGAACTGGCCGAGGGCACAACGAACATTCAGCTGAGCAAGAAGGGCAGCGACTGGATGATCGTGAAACCGCTCGCCGCTCGAGCCGACTTTGCTGTGGTGGAGAGCTCGCTCGAACGACTCGGGTCCGCGCAAATGGTCGGCATCACCGAGGAGAACGCCACCGACCTCGCGAAATACGGCCTCGACAAACCGACCGCGACATTCAACGTGTTGATGGGTAGCTCGCGCGCAACCCTGCTGCTCGGCAAGACCGACAACGCCGTCGTCTTTGCGAAGGATGCGTCACGGCCGATGGTCTTCACGGTGGCGCCGACGCTGAAGACCGACGTCATCAAGCCGGTCTCGGAATTCCGTCGTAAAGATCTGTTCGATGCGCGCGCCCTCACGACCACGCATATCGAGTTCACGCGCGGCGCCGAAACGATCGTGCTCGACAAGAGCAAGGGCAAGGACGACAAGGACGTCTGGAAGAACGGCGCTGGCAAAGAAGTCGATTCTCAGAAGGCCGAGGACCTGGTCAACCGTGTGACCAGCCTGCGCGCCAGCTCGTTCGAGAACCAGGCGCACGCGTCCCTCAAAATGCCGGCGCTCGTCGTCACGATCCGATCGAACGACAACAAGACCGAGACAGTTACGTTCGGTCGCACGGCGAGCGACGTCTATGCCGCGCGGTCGGATGAGCCCGGCTCCGCCAAGATCGATGGCACGGCGGCGCTCGACGAAACACTGAAAGAGCTGGACGGGGTGAAGTAACCTTGTAATGCACAATTCACAATGCAAAATGCAAACGGTTCGCAAGGGGCAGGACCGGGACACCGCGCAGCGTTGTTTGCATTTTGCATTTTGCATTTTGCATTACTGAGTTGCGCGAAGAGCCCGCCAGCCGTAACGCCCGCTTCCCTTCCCGCTAACCCCGTCGCGCGCCTCCAAGCGGACCTTGACGCAGTCACACGCATGCCTGGCGTGAGCCATGCGGCGTGGGGCGTGGCTGTCCAGTCGCTCGATCGCCGCGAGCGGCTGTTCACGCTGAACTCGGCCACGCTGCTCGTTCCGGCGTCGGTCGCGAAGCTGATGAGTGTCGCGACCGCGGCCGATGCGGTGGGGTGGGATTACCGCTACATGACGACCGTGCGCGCGACTGGCCCGATCGTGAACGGTGTGCTGCAGGGCGATCTGATCGTCGTCGGGTCCGGCGACCCTTCAATTGGTGGACGTGCTGGTGACGATTTCACCAGCTGGGTGCAGGCCATCAAGAGCGCGGGGATACGGCGCATCGAAGGCCGGGTGATCGGCGACGACGATTTGATCGACGAGCCGCGGCCGCAGCTCGCGTGGGCCTGGGATGATCTCGGCTACACGACGGGCGCACTGTTTGGCGCGCTGAACCTTGCGGAGAATCGCAGCACGATCACGATCGCACCGGGGCCCTCTTCGGGCGCGCCGGCGGTCGTGACCGTCGATCCACGGCTGGCGTTTCGCGTCCTGACGAATCGTGTCGCGACGGGACCGGCAGGATCGCCTCAACTGCTGTGGCCCGAGCAACGGCCTGGCGACCCTTCGCTCACGATCGCTGGCTCAATTCCTGCTGCTGCCCCTGCCGTGTCGATTGCGGTTGCCGTCGGCAATCCGACGTTATGGTTCGCAAGCGCATTGAAAAGTCGTCTCGTGCGCGACGGCATCGAGATCACCGGCGACGCGGTTGATATCGACGATGTCGTGCCTGCGCCGTCACGAGACACGGCAACGGTTATCTACTCGCATCGTTCGCGCACGCTCGGCGAAATCGCGCAACCGCTGCTGAAGGACAGCATCAACCTCTACGCCGAAGCCTTGATGCGACTCAACGTCGCGCCTGGTGTGTTTCCAACCAACGACGCGGCGCTCGAGGGTCTACGCAAGCGTCTCGATGCATGGGGAATCTCGAATGCGGGCTACCAACTGGTGGACGGTTCCGGCCTGTCGCGCCGCGATGCGATCTCGGCAGACGCCGTCGTGTCGCTGCTCGAGCGGATGGCGGATCCGTCGGCGAAGTCGCCGTTCGTCACCGGCTTACCGATTGCTGGCGTCGATGGGTCGCTTTCGACGCGTATGAAGGGAACGCCCGCCGAGAACAACGCGCGTGCGAAGACCGGCACGATGTCGAACATCCGCACGCTGGCCGGCTATGTCACGACCCGCGATGGTGAGCACCTGGCGTTCGTCGTCCTGATCAACAACTTCGAAGGCACCGGCGCGAATGCGAATGACGCCCTCGATGCAGTCGCGGTCAGGCTGGCGTCGTTTTCTCGAAAGCCGTAAGCACGTCAGTGCATCAGGAATATTCGAAGGTGCGACTAGATTAGAGATCATGTGCGGGAATGCCGCACTCTGCACCTATGCGCATCACGATTCTCGACGACTACTTCGATACCCTGCGAACCCTGCCGTGTTTTCGAAAGCTGGATGGCCACCACGTGGACATCTGGAACGATCACGTCCAGGACACTGACGCGCTGGCCGACCGTCTGCGAGATACCGAAGTCCTGGTCCTCATCCGCGAGCGCACACAAATTCGAGGGCCGCTGATCGAACGCCTCGACAAGCTGCGGCTGATCAGTCAGCGCAGCGTTTACCCGCACATCGACATCGAGGCGTGCAC
>JBKPRH010000397.1:0-4521 GCA_046765795.1 Acidobacteriota bacterium
ACAACGAAGGACAACCCGTGCTGCGCGGCGTGTCGTTTCAGGCCGCGGCGGGGACGACGACCGCACTCGTCGGATCGAGCGGCTCGGGCAAGAGCACGCTGATCAGCATCGTCATGGCGTTCAATCGTCCGACCAAGGGCCGAGTGCTCGTGGACGGCATGGACCTCGCTGATCTGCGGCTCATGGACTACCGCCAGCAATTGGCGTCGGTGCTGCAGGAGAATTTCCTGTTCGACGGCTCGATTGCGGCAAACGTCGGCTACGCCAAACCGGGCGCCACGCTCGACGAGATCAAAGACGCCTGCCGCATCGCACACTGCGATGAGTTCATCAGTCAGTTCCCGCAAGGCTACGACACCATCGTGGGTGAACGCGGAATCAAATTGTCAGGTGGACAGCGGCAGCGCGTGTCGATTGCACGAGCGATCCTGGCGAACCCGCGCATCCTCATCCTCGACGAAGCGACCTCGAGCCTCGACAGCGAGAGCGAGCAGATGATCCAGGACGGCTTGCGTCGTCTGCGGTCGGGCCGCACATCGTTTGTGATTGCGCACCGGCTGTCCACAATTCGCAGCGCGGACCAGATCCTCGTGCTGGAAGCGGGTCAAATCGTTGAGCGCGGTACGCATGCGGAACTGCTCGCCCTGGGCGGCCGCTATAAACAGCTCTACGACAAGCAATACAACTTCGAGACCGATCGGTTCATCAACCCGGGAGAGGACTTCACACCGGAGCCGGAGAAACCGGTTGCGGCAATTCCCGTCGGGAGGAATCTGTAGGGTGGACGAATCAGCGCTTCTCAACGGCGTGCTGAGCGCGGTGCTTGGTGGTCGAGGCCATCGTCGACGTTCGCGTCGCGCGCTCAATTACCTGACTGGCGGCCACAGAGGATCCTTCTGGACCAGCCCCTCGACGTTGTTGACCGCCGCGGGAATGGCGTGGGGTATTTACGAAACCATGCAGCAGTCTGGCGGTATCGGTTCCGTGGGTTCCGTGGGTTCCGCAGGTTCAGCGGGTTTGAGTTCAGTGGGTTCGCAAGGTGTATCGCCCGAGGCATTGCGCATCGTGCGGCTCGCGATTTCCGCGGCCTATGCGGATGGCAGCGTCAGTGACACTGAGCGGGCGGCGATCCTCGATCAGGCGAAGACTGCCGGCGTTGGCGAGATCGTCGAGGGCGAGATGCAGCAGCCGCGGCCGCTTGCCGAGATCGTCTCCGGCGTCAGCGACACGGCACAGCGCGCAACGATGTACGTCCTCGCGTTCAGCATGGTGCGTGGCGATGAACAGCCCACTGGAGCGGAGCGTATCTATCTGGCGCAGCTCGCCAACCTGCTTGGCCTCGACGTCGCAACGGTTCAAGAGCTCGAACAGAAGGCCGCAAGCCGAATCGACGCGGTACCCACGTAGAGCGCGGGGCTTCAGCCCGCGCGGAGGAAGAAGCGCGAATGTCACAACAACAGTGGTACATGGCCATCGGCGGGCATCAGGTCGGACCCGTTTCTCAGGATGACGTCATCACCAATTTGCGAAACGGCACGATCGACGGGAACACACTGGTGTTTACCGAGGGGCTGAAAAACTGGACGCCTCTGAAGGATGTGCCGCAGCTCGCCTCGTACCTTCCCGGCGCGGCGGCGAGCAAACCTGCGGCCGCGCCGCCACCGATTGTTCCCGGACGACGGGCCCACGAGATTGACTTCCGCATCCTTGGCAGCGAGATGCAGTTCGTCGAAGTGGAGCTCGATCCCGGTGAGAGTGCCGTCGCGGAAGCGGGCTCGATGATGTACATGACGCCCGGCATCACGATGGAGACGCTCTTCGGCGACGGCGGCCAGCCATCAGGTGGCGGTGTGATGAGCGCGATTCTCGGCGCGGGCAAACGGCTGCTGACCGGTGAGAGCCTGTTCATGACGGTGTTCACCAACCAGGGCGGAGGCAAGCAGCAGGTCTCGTTTGCGGCGCCGTATCCCGGCAAGATCCTCGCGATGGATCTCAAGCAACTCGGCGGGACGCTGATTTGTCAGAAGGACTCGTTCCTGTGCGCCGCACGCGGCATCTCAGTGGGCATCGCATTTCAACGCCGGATTGGTGTTGGCCTGTTCGGTGGTGAAGGGTTCATCATGCAGAAGCTCGAAGGCGACGGCCTGTGCTTCGTGCATGCCGGCGGCACGGTACATCCCCTCGAGCTCGGCCCTGGGCAGACGCTGCGCGTGGACACGGGATGTCTGGTCGCGTTGCAGCCGAGTGTCAGCTACGACATTCAGTACGTCGGCAAGATCAAAACCGCGTTGTTCGGCGGTGAAGGTCTCTTCTACGCAGCGCTGACGGGCCCCGGGCGAGTGTGGCTCCAATCGCTGCCGTTCAGCCGAATGGCCGATCGCATCTACAAGGCCGCGCCGGCGGCTGGTGGCTCGCGACGTGAGGGCGGCTCGATTCTCGGCGGTCTTGGCGACTTGCTCGATGGCGATCCGAACTGATAGCGGTCGCGATCGCGCATGACATCGCAGGACCGACAGGAGTTTCGAAAGGTGCTGGAAGCGCACGCGCAGACTGTCGCGATCTGCGAGGCGTGCGCGACGACGACCCGCGATCTGGCGGCCGAGGTCGCGCGCGGTAGCCTGCCGCGCGCTGCCGATCTGAAGACGACGATCAGCGAGGCAGAGCGAACGCTCGCTGATCTGGCTCGGGTCCGAGAAGAGATCGAGCGCCTGATGGCGGCACTGGGACGCGGCTAGTGCGCACGCCTGTCACGCTCGTCACCGGGGCCGGTGGAGAGATCGGCCATGGCCTGATCACGCGGCTCGCCGGCAGCAGGCGGCCGATCGTGACGATCGATCTCGCGCCGCTCGATCCTGGACTCCACAAGCTGGTCTATCGCGAGTTCACCGGATCGATCACCGATACCAACCTGCTCGAGCGAGTGCTGGCGGAATTCGAGGTCGATCTCATCTTCCATCTCGCGGCACTGCTGTCCACGCGCTCCGAGTTCACGCCGATTACGGCACACCACGTCAACGTCGAGGGCACGCTGACGCTGCTCGAGTTCGCGCAGCGCGAAGGCGAGTCGCACGGTCGCGACGTGCGGTTGCTCTATCCCTCGTCTGTGGCCGCCTACGGCCTGCCGGATCTCGCGACGAAGGCGCGCGTCGGATCGATCCGTGAGGACGAGTGGAACACCCCGCGGACCATGTACGGCTGCAACAAGCTGTACTGCGAACATCTGGGCCGCTACTATGCGCGCTTCTACAAGCAATTGGCTGCGCAGGCCAGCGGCCGCGTGGACTTCCGTTGCGTGCGTTTTCCCGGGTTGATCTCGGCGATGACGCTGCCGTCGGGCGGGACCTCCGATTACGCGCCGGAGATGTTGCACTGCGCGGCCCGCGGCGAACGCTACGCCTGCTTCGTGCGCCCCGACACGCGCATTCCCTTCATGACGATGCCCGACGCCGTGACCGCGTTGTTGACGCTGGCGGATGCGCCGCGCGAGCGGCTGACGCGCACGGCCTATAACGTCAGAGCGTTCAGTCCGCGCGCGCAGGAGATTCATGATGTGGTCGTCGCGGCGTTTCCCAAGGCGTCAATTGCCTGGGAGACCGATCTCAAGCGTCAGGCGATCGTGGACTCATGGCCCGAGGATGTCGACGACCAGGCGGCGCGTCGCGACTGGGGCTTCGCTCCGGTGTACGATTTCGGGCGCGCGTTCGACGAGTATCTGATTCCGAGCATCCGGGAGCGCTACCGATGAAACGTCTCCATCTCGTGGCCGCCTGTCTGGCTGCGATGACTGTGGCCCATAGCGCGTGCGGAGCGGGGGGCGATCCGATGAACCAGAGGGCCGAACGCTATGTGAAGCTCGTACTCGCACTCGGCCAGTACGATGCCGACTACGTGGATGCCTACTACGGTCCTCCGGAGTGGCGGAGGGACGCCAAGGTGAATCCTCGTTCGCTCCAGGACATCGATGCCGACGCCGCCGCGCTGGAGAAGTCGCTCGCCTCGGCGACGCCGGCTGCAGCCGCCGAGGAGATCGTTCGGCTGCGGCATACCTATCTGACCAAGCAGCTCGGCGCGCTTCGGACGCGTATAACCATGTTGAGCGGACAGCGGCTCACCTTCGATGAGGAGTCGGGTGCGCTCTACGATGCGGTGGCACCGACCAATGATCCGTCGAGATTCGAACGCATCGTCGAAGAACTCGGGAAGCGGCTGCCAGGCACCGGAACGGTTCTCGAGCGCTACGACGCGTTCCGCAAGGCGTTTGTCATTCCGCGCGAGCGCCTCGATAACACGTTCAAAGCGGCGATTGACGGCTGTCGCAGCCGGACGTTGCAGCGCGTGACGCTGCCGCCGGATGAGAGCTTCACTGTCGAGTACGTCACGAACAAGAGCTGGAGCGGCTACAACTGGTATCAGGGGAAGTACAAAAGCCTGATTCAGGTGAATACCGATCTGCCGATCTACGTGGACCGCGCGATCGACCTTGCCTGTCACGAGGGCTATCCCGGTCACCATGTCTATAAC
>JBKPRH010000398.1:0-4623 GCA_046765795.1 Acidobacteriota bacterium
GAGATAGGTCGTGCCCTGATTGACCAGCAGCGCGTCCTCGCTGATCTGCTCGATGCGACGCGCCAGGCCGTAGCCGTGCATCGGCCCCATCGCGTCGAGGGTCTTGAGCACCATCAGATCCAGAGTGCCCTGGAGAATCGATGAGCGGTTGTCCATGTGAGGCTCTCCCAGAGCCTAGAGCCCAGAGCCGAAAGCTGAGACGCTCCTGTGTGATGCCGACAGGAGTCTATGTCTGCTTCGTGTGGGATGTAAAGAGGAGACTACGTCGGCGCGGCCGCAGCGCACTCCCTGCTGAGCCGGTCTGGGTCCGATGCCACTGGAATGCCGGCCAGTTCCATCCTGACTCGTCGCATTCGCGCGTAGTCAGGATGGTTGCAGCGGGGGTACTCGAGTGGAGCGAATCGCATCTCAGAGGCGGTCCCCATCACGAGCACGGCGTCGAAGTGATCCTCGATGAGCGGGTTGGCCTTGAAGAAGTCCACGGGTGGCGGCGGACCGAAGAACATTTCGTAGGGTGCTGCACCGACGAGAGTGTTCTTCAACAACGAGAGCCACGGAGTGGGCCAACCCGCGACGTCGCCCTGAAATTTCGAAAGGTCCGCGAAGGTGCTCGTCACCGTGAACACCTTGGTCCCCGCTGTCTCGAGGATGCCGACGAGCGATCGGCCCGGCCGCTCGCTTCTTGCCTGGAAGTGACCGTCACCGTACACGACGAGCGCTCGCCGTCCCTTCGCGAGCACCTCGCGCTGAATCAGCTCCGCAGGATGCGAGTCGCGGCGCAACAGCCACGTCCGGTAGTCGTCCGAAGTGCGCACCTCACTCCAATTGATCGGCGGATCGCCGAGCAGAATCCGCAGCTGACGATCGCGCGGGAGCGATGTATTGATGTCGCGCACGGCGCGAAACATCTCGTCATACATTGGCCGGTCCCACACAGGTGTCGGCGTGACGGTGTTTTCGCGCACGGCTCGCAGCAGCTCTACCTCCGGCACCGCCTCGCCGTGGACGTAGCGGTCCATGAAGTCCTGATATCGCGCACTGCCGCTCTCGATGACGATGTCGTTGACCACGGTGGTGAAACGGGGATCGCGGAACAGCGCGAGGCGGAACGCGTGCCCTTGCACGTTGCCGTGAGCGCCCTCGCCGAGCGCGACGACGGGATGCGACACGAACGCGTCGATGATGGTGGAGATGGGATCGACACGCACCGCAGGCCGGCGAGCCCCATCCTGGGCAAAACCAGTTATCGCGGCGGTCGCCAGTACAGCGGCAAGGACGAGGCCGAGGCGGTGCATGTCTGAGAGGTTACAAAAATAACATCTCTCGAGTCAACGTTCATCGACTCAGCGGGAGTCAGTCGGGCGTCGGCCGTTGCACCGCATCCACGACGACAACGTCAAACGGCGCTCGCCCTGGCTCGAGCCTGAGGCCGAGTTGCTCCTGCAATGCGACGAAGATAGACGGACCATCGTCGGCCGGCGCGCCCGCCCCGGCGCCCGGCGCGACCGGGCCACTGGTCCACTGGAGATCGAAGTCGAAGGCACCAGACAAACCGGTGCGATCGATCACAGGTCGGCCGGTCATCGCCTGTAACGGCCCGAGCAGGTCTTTCATCGTTCTCGTGCCCGCGGTGATAAAGCGCCTCGTCGCGAGGATCATGCAGACTGGCCTCTTCCCACCCGGGGCAACCGGACTGGCGCTGCCCGCGGCCATCTGCGGTCGCTTCTCGGCGATCCACTGATCGCAATCCACCGCTGATCGAACGAGCTGCGGCCCAAGCGCGCCGTCCTTGCGAGCCATCACGAGCGAGTAGATCGGCAGCTCCCGCATCTCCCGATGCGTCTTCAGTCCAAATCGATCGACGAGCAAATTTCGCAGCATCGCTCGAGTGTCGTCGTCGTTGCGAGCGGCATCAGCCCGATAGGTTGCGGTAATGTCGTAGCGCGCCGACTCGGTCCATTCCGGCGCACCAATCAACTGGTGATCCATGACGCCGAACGCATCCAGCAGGATGAACCGCAGGGGCGAGTTGGTGACGCGAAACCGACCGGGCGTTGAGGCTGGACCGCCCCTATCGCTGACCGCAGTGTTCTCTTTGACCGAGGCCACGTCAAAGGCCAGCGGCGGCTGAGCCGCAGCCGCTCCCGCCGCAGCGATCACAACGATTCCTGCCAACATCGCTCCGCGCATGACCCTAGTATCTCCTTAGTATCTCCCTGTTATTGCGACAGGGCGACGCGGTCGGTACAGTCCCGTCGTGCCTCATATTGCTGTTCCCGACGGCGTTCCCGGCATCCGCTCGCTCTTCGCATTTCGTCCCGAAGTCGCGGCGCCCATGAGCGCGCTCGCCGACGTCCTCCTCCACGCCGAGAGCTCGTTGAGCCGAGGTGAGCGTGAGCTCATCGCCGCGTATGTGTCGGCCCTCAACGAGTGCGACTTCTGTCACAACAGCCACGCTGCCGTGGCGTCCTGTCATCTCGGCGACGAGGGCAAGATCGTCACCGCCGTGGTCCGCGACGCGTACAGCGCGCCGGTCTCGCCGAAGATGAAAGCGCTGTTATCCATCGCTGCCCGCGTACAGCGTAGCGGGCGTCATGTGCGCGACGATGACATCGAGCGGGCACGCGCCGAAGGCGCGACCGACGTCGAGATTCACGATACCGTCCTGATTGCCGCAGCCTTCTGCATGTTCAATCGCTACGTGGACGGCCTCGGCGCAACGACCCCCACCGATCCGGCTGGCTATCGCGAGCGCGCCCGACACGTTGCCGAGCACGGCTACGAGGCAGCTGTCTCGACACGTTAAGCATTAGCGATTGGGAGTTGGTCGTTGGGAGTTGGGAATTGATGTCTCCCCCACCCTTTGCCTGGGACGACTGGTACGCGACGGTCGGCGGCCGATCGATCCGCATTCCCGAAGTCACGGACCTGCTGCAGGAGATCTTCAACCATCAATATCCGCGCTTCGATGGTGAAGTTGCCGCCAAGCGGCTGGCATTCTCCTCTCCTGCCGATGCCGCACGGCATCTGAAGGCCAAGGCGCTCGAATTCGGCGCCGACATCGTCGGCATCTGCGAGATCGAGCCGAGCGACGTCTATCGCGGCCGCGTCATCACCGAGAAGTACGCCATCGCGGTCGGACAGCGTATGCGTTGGCGCGAGTTTCAGGTCGTGCCGTCGAGGGCTTCAGCCATCGAGTGCTTGCGCGTGTACTTCACTCTCGGCGAGACGGTGATTCAGCTCGCCGCCTACATTCGATCGATCGGCTATGCATGCAGGGTGGAGCATCCGATCGGCGACAGCGATCTGCTGCACATTCCGATCGGCCTCAAGGCGGGATTCGGCGAACTGGGCCGGCACGGGTCGATCATTCATCCGACGCTCGGTCCGTTGTTCCGCATGGGCAGCGTGATTACGTCGATCGAGCTCGCGACCGATCACCCGATCGATGCCGGCATCGCGAAGTTCTGCGATTCGTGTCGCGCCTGCCGAAAATACTGTCCTCCGGGCGCGATCCCAGACGACCGTAGTCCGGAAGCCGGCAAGGATCATCTCGGCTACGACCGCTACGTTGTGGATACGGGTCGCTGCTTTCCGTATTTCGCGAAGTACTCCTACTGCTCCATCTGTCTGCCGGTCTGTGTCTACAACCACAAGGAGTGGGCGCGCGATTTTGAGGGCGCGCAGACGCAGTCTTTCCCGACCGTGATCATGCTGTCGCCGCCGCCGCCGTCAGATCTGCCTGACGAGGACCGGCGACACGTGTACCCGAGGATTCGTCGTTGAATATCGGTGGGTGTTGCCGGCGAGCCTGAAGACTCGCCTCCGCGGTCTACGGTCGCGTGAACACGAACAGGTGCTGCCAGGGCAGGTCGTCGAACACTCGCGACTGCTTGAACCCCTCGTTCTCGACCTCGAGCTTCACCTGCGCCTTGCTCATCTTGTGCTCGCGCAGGATCGGAATCTCCGGGTCCTCGGCGCGGTACTCGAGCAGCACGAGACGGCCGCCCGGTTTGATCGCCTCACGCAGCCGCTGCAGCATCTTCTGCGGCTCCGAGAACTCGTGATAGACGTCCACCATGATCGCCAGATCGATGGACTCCGCGGGCAGTTTCGGATCGTCGCTCGCGCCCAGCACGGGCATAACATTCGTGAGCTTGGCCTTCGCGACGTTCTTCTGGAGGATCTCCAACATCCCGGGTTGGATGTCGTTGGCGTAGACCTTCCCCATCGGCCCGACCTGTTTCGCGAGTCGAATGGTGATGTTGCCTGAGCCAGCGCCGACGTCGGCGACCGTCGCGCCCTTCTGGATTCGCAGCAGACGAATCGCGAGATCCGGGTCTTCCTCCCGGTCGCGCTCGGGTCGGTCGAGCCACGATGCGCCCTGCACGCCCATCGTCTGGGCGTAGACACGTCCGCTGACCGGATGCTTGCCCGGTTGTTGCGCGAGGGGTGTCGCGTAGAGGAACGCGACGGCAATGACGGCCGGTCCGAAAGAACCGGCCCTGCGAAGAAGTTGTCTCACGCTTTTTTGACGGTGAACTCGAAGGGCATGCCCATGAAGTCAGCGGTCATCTTGATTTCGCTGGCTGAGACAACGCCGGAATACGAGAGATCCAGTGT
>JBKPRH010000399.1:0-23705 GCA_046765795.1 Acidobacteriota bacterium
AGACCGGTGTCACCGTGAACCCACCGCCGACGAAGTTCTCGTAGAACGCCGCCTCGAGGATCCGTGCGATCGGACCTTCGATGCGCACGTGCGTGTCGCGCCAGTGGTCCCGGTCCTGCGCGTTGCCAAGCCAGTGATCAGCGACGCCGACGCCGCCGGTGAAGGCGACTGACCCGTCCACAACCAGAATCTTTCGATGGGTGCGGTAGTTCAAATCCTCGAGGGTGTACCACGCGGTGGGATTGAAGTTGACGATGTGGCAGCCAACTTTTTGCAGCCGCTCGAAATGGTGCGTGTCCATACTGCCCGTGCCGAGTGCATCGAGAATGATGTTCACGGTCACGCCACGTCGCGCCGCTCGCTCGAGCGCGTCGGTGAACTGATCACCCACGCGTCCCTCGTCGTAGATGTAGGTTTCAAAGCTGATGCGTTCTCGGGCCCCGTCAATCGCCTGAAGCATGGCGGGGAAGACCTGATCACCGTTGACGAGGACGTTGTACGTATCGCCCTCAACAAGGTCGGCAGCAACGAGCGTCGCGAGATATTCGGGAGCGGCAGGATCTTCTGCAGAGATCACGCTGCGAAGCTCGACCGTCTGCTGGTCCTGCGCAATCGCCAGCACAGTGGCCGTGACAATTGCAGCGATGAGCCCAATCTTCAGTAAGAGAACGATTCGCGGATGGCGTGCCATCCGTGGATGACGTGCCTCAGTGGTCTGCACACCATCCAGCAGTGCAACTTTCTAGCCGAAGGGCAGTGCGCGCGGGAGCGTGAGGTTGTCTTACGCCTCGCGCGAGGCGACGATGACGGCGAACGGGGAGCGGCGCCACGGCACATCGACACTGAACCCGGCTCGCTCGAGCAGATCGATCTCGTCAGCGAGCGGCACGTAGACGTCCTCGTCGGCCCACGATTCATACACGCGCCGCCCACGCGCGCGGCTGCCAAACGACTTTGCGAGATGTGTGAACCAGACGTCGAGGTCGCGCGCGAATCCCCGCGACGTCGAAGATGGTGCGCAGTCGCCATTGATCAGGACGCCGCCCGTACGCAAGGCGCGATAGCAGCGGCGATAGAACGCCAACTTCTCACGGGGCGATCGGATGTGATGCAGCGCGTAGCTGGCAACCATCGCATCGCATTGTGGCAGCTCGGTGTCCAGGAAACTGCCGGTGGTCATCGTCGCGCGGCGTGAAAGGCCACCCAGTCGCGCCCGTGCGACGGCCATCATGTCTGCGTCGGCATCGATGCCCCAGACACGCGCACCCGGTGCAGACTCCAGGCACGCACGCGCGAGCGCACCGGTGCCGATCCCGAGATCGACGATGGTCTTTAGGGGGCGCGCGGCATGACCGAGCGCACGAGCGACTTCGGCGATCAGTTCGTCGTACAGCGGGATCAGCGTTCGAATCCGGGCGTCATATTTCGCGGGAGAGACCGCGAGGTGCGAGGCGACCGAGTGCGATGCAGCCGACACAGACCGATTCTATCGTTGTCCGGCAGCTCGAAGAGCCGCCGAGAGTGCCGCCACGTCGTCGGCAATTGGAGCGACGACGGCGAAGGTCTTCTGCATGCGACGTTTCGCGGGAAACCAGCTAACGGCCTTCGAGGCCGTGTGTCTTATGTGCCAACGCGTGAAGTCTTGCCGGGGAGGATGTTGGCGAGGCTGAGCAGTTCATCATGTGAAGGAAATTTGCCGAGGCCGGCAAGGCCCTCTGTGGCGCACTCGATGTGCGACCACCTGACGATCCCGTCGCGGTCGATGAGGAACTGGCCTTTCAACTGTGTGAAGGTCGCTTCACCCTCGCGGCGATCGGTCGCCGTCATCTGATAGCCGTCCAACGCCGACAAAGCCTCTGAGGCGGCTGGTATGGGCAGGGGGGCCGGAAGTTCACCAGTCGGATTGATGTAGGTGTTCTGGACCGCCTGCATCATCTCTGGTGTGGGAGTAGGCCGCGGCACGCCATAGGAGCGATGCGTCGTCAGTTGTGGATCGGCGCCGAGCGCCAGACGCGTGGGCCTGAACTTGAAATACAAGCGCGCGTTGTCCAACTCAGTGCCGACGATGGCGAGTGAATCGATGCCGAGCGATTTCAGTTCGTCCGCCGTTGCCGCCATCTTCGCCATCGAGCGCCGGCAGAACGGGCAATACAGGCCTCTAAACAGACCGAGCAACACCGGTGTCTTGCCACGGTAGTCGGCCAATGAAATCGTCCGCTCCTCGTGCACCGCTGGCACGACGAAGTCGGGTGCACGATCGCCGGATTGAACCGGCATTTGGCTATGGGTCGTCACGTGTCGGCCTCCTCATCAACACAAGAAGGGCAAGAGCAGAAGGGTATCAGGATTGATACCTGTCCGTTCACACAGCTGTCGCGCGCGTTCCATGAGTTCCTCCGCCCGCGCGCGATCGCCGCGGTCCAGATGGATCGTGGCGAGCCCGTCGTAGCACGGCAGGATCAACTGCGGCTCACCGATTCTTTCCGCCAACGCCAGCGCTTCGCGATACGTCTCTTCCGCTTTTGTCAGCTCGCCGCGGCATTGATGAATTTGCGCGATGACGACGAGCGGTACCGCGAGGTGGTCGAGTTGGCCCAGTTCGCGGTCGAGCGCCGCCGCGGCATTCGCCGCTTCGAGGCCTTCGGTGTCGCAGCGCTCGGTCAAGGCGCAGTAGGCGGCAGCGAGGTTCGCGTAGATGTACGACTGGAGTGAAGCCGCACCGATTTGCGAGGCGATGTCGAGCCCCTTGAGCGACACGTCGATCGCCCGCTTGGGTTCGACCGAGCTGTACACCACGCCGAGATTCGCGTAAGCCCGGCACGCGACGTCGAGGAGTCCGAGGTCCTGGGCAGTTGCGAGACTCCGTTCGATTCGCTCGCGCGCCGCATCGAGCTGACCCGACCGCGCCAGCGCGACGCCGATCGTGTTCGTCGCCTGCGCGATCGCCGTCGTCGCCGCGGTTCGGATGCTGGCCGCATCGGCGCCAGGCTCGGTGAGTGCGCGCTCCGCAGTCTGCAGGGCGCGCTCCGACCATTCGACGGCCTGAGTGTTGTCGCCGCTGCGAAAGGCGGCCAATCCCAATTCCTGATAGAGGTGAGCGGCCTCGATGTGGGCAGGTGAGCCCGTGATCTGTTCGAGGGCGCGCCGGTACGACGCCATCGCTTCCGCGCGATCACCGGCGTGCCAATGGAGTGTGCCGGTCTTGCGGGCGATGCGTGCCTGATCGGCGGTCGCTCGCGCGGCGCGATATCCGCCGTTCACCTGTTCGTAAAGTTCCATCGCCTCGCTGCGTTTGCCCAGCAGCGCCAGCAAGTCCGCGAGCCGCTCCTGCACTGCCCGTTGCTCGTCGTTGTGTCCGTTCGCGTCCTGCAACACCTCCAGTGCGCGGCGATAGTGCTGCACCGCCTCTTCGCTCGCGTACATGGCATGTGCAGCGTCGCCAGCTGCGATCAGGGCACGACCGGTTCGGGACGGATCGGCCAGGCGGCCGGCCCAGTACAAGTGATGAGCGATTCCGGCCACCTGCAGGCGCGACTCGTGATCGCGACGCGTCATCGCATCGGCAACTCGCACGTGAAGACGCTGGCGACGCTGTTGAGGAATGGCCGCCGTCAGCATCTGACAGGTCAATTGGTGCGCGAAGCGCCAGGTGATATCGCGGCGGCCAGAAGGGCCGGTCAGGATCCGAGCCGCTTCCGCTTCATGAAGTGCCGCCGTCAACCGTTCGCTATCGACCTCCGCGACCTCTTCGAGCAAGTCAGGTTCGAAGTGATGTCCGAGCAGCGCGGCAGCGCTCAGGATGTTGAGCGTCGGGGATGACACGCGCTTGATCCTGCGCTCTAGAACGACGCGCACCGTGTCCGGCAGCCCCACGTCATCCAGATCGAGGTCGCGTATCCACTCGTTCCGCGCATCGAAGAGTCGTCCTTCGTCTTTCAGGTGCCGGAACAGCTCGACGACGAAGAATGGGTTTCCGCCCGTGCGATCGGCGAGCTTCTGTACGAGCCGTGCTGGCGGGTTCGGCTTGCCGAACGAGGCGAGCGCACTCTGTACCTCGGCGTGCGTGAACGGACGCAAGACGATGGAGCGGGCCTGTCGTTTGGTGACGAGTTGATCGAGCGCCGCCTTGATAGCCTGCGGCGTGAGAACCTCGCGCGTCTGACCGCGGAATCGATCGAGCAGGCTGTGAAATGTGCTTTTACTTGGCGCAACCGGCGGAGCCTCCATCTCGCGGTACGCCGCGATGATGACGATCGGAAGGCTCGAGAGATGCTGCGACAGGTGCTGCGTCAATTGCAGCGTCGACTCGTCCGCCCACTGCAGATCGTCGATGAAGATGACAAGGGGCATGAACCGGCTGCTGCGCGTCAGGAACTCGCGGACATTCGTGAACAGGTACCGTTGTCGCAGCTCCGGTGGCAGCGCCATTGGCGGCGCCATATCGGGGAAGAGGCGACGCAGCTCGGGCATCAGCTTCGCGAGCTCCGGTGCGCTCGCCTTGATCGCTTGCTGAAACGACGCAGCCGGCATGAGCCGGGACGCTTCTTCGAGCACCTCCGTGTACGCGATGAGCGCCGGTGCCCCCTGCTGCTCATGACATCGGCCGACCAGAGTGTGGTATCCAAGCCGGCGCGCCATGGCCAGCGCTTCGTCGGCAAGCCGAGTCTTGCCGACCCCGACATCGCCATAGAGCAGAATGAGCCCGCCACAACCGGACGTTGCCTCTTTGAAGATCTGAAGCAGCTGCGCGCGCTCGCGATCGCGCCCGAGGAGTTTGTTGTTGGCGTCGTTGGCCGTCCCATCGATCGCGGCCGGCAGGCGCGATGTTGACGAAGAGAGATCGGCCGAGATCTTTCGGATCGCGCTGCGCACGTCGCCGAAGGATTGAAAACGTGCTGCCGGATCTTTTGCGAGCAGTCGTGTCGCGAGTGGATCGAGCGCGGCCGGAATCGGCGGCCGATGATTGTGGAGCGTCGCGACCGGGTCATGGAGAATGGCCGCAAACGTGGCGTCGATACTTGTACGTTTGAACGGGTTGTTGCCCGAGACCATCTCACAGAGCAGAATGCCGAACGCAAAGATGTCGGAGCGACGATCTGCGGGCTCGCCGCGGATCTGCTCGGGCGCCATATACGCTGGCGTGCCGGTCACGAGGTTCTCGCTCGGGGCAATTGCGACGGTCACGGCCTGATCAATCGCGTCGCTGTGCGGCAGACGCGCGGCCAACCCGAAGTCCATGACCTTGACGTGTCCGTCCTCGGTCAGCATGACGTTCGCCGGCTTGAGGTCGCGGTGCACGACGCGCCGTTTGTGTGCCGCGTCGAGCGCCTCGGCGATCTCTTCCGCGACGCGGAGTGCATCGGCCAGCGGCAGTGCCCCGCCCCGCAGCCGCCGTTCGAGCGACTCGCCACGCACGTATTCCATGGCGATGCAGGCGCGACCGTTGAGCGTCGTGACTTCGTAGATCGAACAGATGAACGGATGGTCGAGTGCGGCGGCAGCGCGCGCTTCGACGAGCAACTGGTCGAGGTCATCTGTCTCGCCTGGCGCAGTGATGAACTTGAGCGCGACTTTGCGGTCGAGCATCACGTCGTCGGCGAGGCACACCTCGCCCATGCCTCCGCTTCCGATGATTTCGAGGATCTGATAACGCTCCCGCGCCATCACGTGAATGTTAGTGCGGGTATCGGCGGAGCGGAGCCCGGCTTCGCATCCTAGTCGTCTCCGCCAATGAGTGGCAGGTAGAGCCGGATGCGCGTTCCCTCTCCCGGTGAGCTGTCCACCTGGAGAAAGCCACCAGCCATCGTGATGATCTGATTGACGATCGACATGCCGAGCCCACGTCCCTGCGTGCCCTTTGTGCTGAAAAACGTCTCGCACATGCGCTCGCGGGTGGCCCGGTCCATACCGATACCGGTGTCGCTCACTTCGACCACAACAAACGTGGCCTGGCACTCAGCGCTGCGGCCCACGATCTCTTCCCGGAGCTCCACCGTGACCACGCCGCCGGCCGGCATGGCGTCGCGAGCGTTGATCACCAGGTTGAGGATCGCACGCTCGAGTTGAATCGGGTCCATGAGGATGCGGCTGGCACTCTTCGGGACGATGGTCTCCAGGCGTACGTTGACGCCGGCTGCTGCCCGGAGCAGCGGCATCGACACGTTGACGATCTCGGCGGGGTTGAACACGCGCGCGCGGTTGGCGTTGACGCGGCCCAACATCATCAGGTTCTGAGCCAGCCCACGACCTCGATCGGCGATGCTGGCCAGCTCGGTCGTCAGCCGGTTCACTTGCGGCACATCGCCGGCCGCGTCGTTGAGTAACTCGGCGTAGCCAAAGACCGCGTTCAGCACGTTGTTGAAGTCGTGGGCCACGCCCGCCGCCAGGCGACCCATTTCACCGAGTTGTTGCAGCTCGACGAGATGCGCGCGATGCACTTCGAGCGCGGTCTCGGCACGCACCCGTTCGGCCTCCGCGTACAGACGCGCGACGATGTCGCCGACCGATGCCGCAAACTCGCATTCAGGATCGGTCCACTCGCGCGCGGTGCCGACATGCTCGTGGCAGACGATGCCGATGATCTCGCCGCCTTGAAGAATCGGAGCGTCGAGCATCGCCGTGATCCCGAGGGGCGCCAGATACGACGCACGGAATTCCTCTGACATCGGATCGCCGGCACGATCAACGAATCGGACGACGCGCGAGCTCTCCAGCATCGTGAAGTAGACGGGGAAATCACAGGCGTGCAGGATGGCGCCTTCGTAAATCTCGGCGCGATCGACTTGATGGAGATAGTCGCAGCGTATCGAACGAGGCTGGTCAACGAAGAACCAGACGCTGACCCGCTTGACTTGCAGCGCGCTCGCGGCGGTCGCCGTCACCTCCCTGAGCACATCGCGGAGCGGCCGGTCGTCAGTCACTCGCTCCCGCGACAGGCGGAGCGTCACCGACTTGTAGGCTTCTCTGGTGTCGGCTTCACCCTGGATGATTTGGGTGGACTCGCTCATGGCTCAACCCCTGCGGTTGGCGATGTTACACAAATGACGATCAGCCTTCGGTGACCGAGTAGTGTAGCCCCCTCGCGCTCGCGGCGCTCGTTAATCTCCAACTCGTCACTACGGGATTTCAACCACGGCGGACCGTGCCTCGATTTGCAACAGCCCGATTAAGATGGCGTTCCATGGCCATTGTGATCATTGGCGGTGGAATCTGCGGTCTCGGCACCGCTCTGTTGCTTGCACGCGACGGTCACGACGTCACCGTGCTCGAACACGACGCCGACCCAACACCCGCATCGCTACACGCTGCCTGGGAACGTTGGGAGCGCAAGGGAGTGGTCCAGTTCCGGCAGCCGCACAACTTCATGCCGGGATTGCGCCTGGTACTCGAGTCGGAACTGCCTGACGTCCAGGATGCGCTCGGCCGCGCCGGGGCTCATAAATTCGATCTCCTCAATCCATTGCCGCCGGTGTTTACCGATCGGTCCCCTCGTCCGATCGACGAAAAGCTCTGGACGCTCACTGCGCGCCGGCCCGTCGGTGAGTGGGTCTTCGCGGATATCGCACAGCGGGAGCCTCGTGTCACGATCCGCCGCGGAGTGGCTGTCGCCGGGTTTCTCACCGGACCGTCAGCGGCCGACGGCATTCCTCACATCGTTGGCGTCCGTACATCGGCTGGCGAGGAGCTTCGCGCCGATCTCGTGATCGATGCCATGGGACGCCAGTCGCGCAGCCCGCAGTGGCTCGCGGCGGTTGGTGCGCGTCCGCCGTACGAGGAGCAGGAAGACTGCGGGTTCACGTACTACACGCGCTATTTCAGCGGGACCATCCCGCAGCGTCGCGCGTCAACGCTCATGGCGATCGGCTCGATCACGCTGCTGACCTTGCCGGGCGACAACGACACCTGGTCGGTCACCATCTTCGTTGCGACCGGGGATCAGCCGCTCAAGACTCTTCGACACGAAGATCGGTGGACGCGCGTGGTTGGTGCGTGTCCTCTTCACGCGCACTGGCTCGACGGACGTCCGGACACTCCAGTGCTTGCGATGAGCGGCATCGCGGATCGGTATCGCCGCTTCGTGGTTGACGATGTCCCGATCGTTACGGGGTTCGCAGCGGTCGCAGATGCCTGGGCGTGTACGAATCCATCGGCTGGCCGCGGCCTGACGGTTGGGTTTCTTCAGGCGCGTCAGCTGCGAGATGCATTGCGCGCGTCCGGCGATGATCCGCGAGCCTTTGTCGAGGAATTCGATCGACGCACGGAGGCCGAGATTACGCCGTGGTACCGCGCACAGATCGCGCTCGACCGTGCGCGATTCTCCGAGATGCAGGCGATTCGCGAGAACCGCGAGGTGCCCCCGCCGGACAACGATCTGGCGCGAGACATCGTGTCGCTGATGTCGGTACTCATCGCGGATCCGGACCTGTTTCGCGCTGGGCTCGAATACATCGGGACGATTACGCCGGTGCAGCAGATTCTCGCGCGTCCAGACGTCGTGCAGCGGATCGCCGCCGCGCGCGACGCGTTGAAGGATAAGCCGCGCCCGCCAATCCCCGGCCCGAGCCGCGAGCAATTGCTGCAACTGGTGAGCTGAACGAGCGCAACGTTCGGAGAAAACGGACTACGGAGCCGCTGCGCCCTGGCCGTGAGCACGATGCCGTTCGCTTGACCCTCAAGGATTGGATTGCATAGCCTGTCAGCATCGTGATCCCGGGGAAGCTCGTTCGTTTCTTGGAGCAATACGCCAACGTGGCGTATGCAGGCATCCGTGATCGCGACCTCGTGCCGTTCGGTCATCGCGTCTGCGGTTGGCACGTTGGCGCGGACCAACGCACGATGACCATCCTTGTGCCTGAAGAGTTTCGCGAGCGCCTTGTGGACGCGCTCCTGCACAACCGAGAGCTCGCCGTCACCGTCGAGGAGTTCCCGTCACACGAGACCTATCAATTCAAAGGTCAGTATCTGCAGCACCGCGTCGCGCAGAGCGAGGACAGCGAGATCGTCGAGCGCGTTAGACGTCGTTTCGTCAAGAGCCTCAGGCCCTTGTACCCGGAGGCTCCTGTTGACGTGCTGAACGCGTTTGTATCTCCGCCAGCAGTCGCCATCGAATTCGAGGTGCTCGAGATCTTTTTGCAGACACCCGGCCCCGGTGCGGGAACGCGCCTTGTGCCACCGATCGAGTCCTGAAATGCCGTTGACTCGACTCCCATCGGAAATTCGTCCAGTGCTCGAAAATGGAACGCCGAGCGTGATGGTGACGTGCTCGGCCGACGGGAAGCCCAATACCACCGTCATCTCGCAGGTCTACTACGTCGACGAGACGCACGTGGCGCTCTCGTTTCAGTTCTTCAGCAAGACGATTCGGAATGTTCGCGAGAACCCCCGCGCATTCGTCTGCGTCTTCGATATCGCCGGCCAGGCGCACTGGGCGCTGCAACTCCAATTCGAGCGTTCCGAAACGACCGGACCTGTGTTCGACGCCATGGATATGCAGATCGAGGCGATCGCGTCGATGACCGGCATGTCGGGCATCTTCAAGCTCCGCGCTGCCGACATCTATCGCGTGCTCTCAGTCGAGAGAGTTCAGCACCCGCCATGGACGTGAGTCCAAACATCACAGAGCTGGAGCGGAAGATCGCCGAGGTCCGCATCCTCCAGCGCGTGTCGGCTGACATCAACTCCACGCTCGACCTCGGTGAGATCTGCGACATCGCCCTGCGGACGATGGACGAGTTGTTTGCGTTTCACCACGCGAACATCCTCATTCTCGAACCCGACAACACGACGTTGAGAGTCATCGCCAGCCGCGGCTACGAGAATCAGGCGGTAGGCGGTCGCGTGGCGATTGGCACCGGCGTGATCGGCGTGGTGGCGCAGAAGCGCCGGATGATGCACGTCAGCAACCTCGGGCAACAGCGCGCCTACGCCGCGGCACAGCGGCGTGAGATGGAGAAGTCGGGCAGACAGGCGCAGTTGGGCGACACGATCCCGGTGCCGGGTCTTCCCAACGCCGAGAGCCAGATCGCCATTCCGCTGGTCATTCGTGACGATTTGATCGGCGTGTTCTCGATCGAGAGTCCTGTGCCGCGGTCCTTCGGGGACCACGATCGAGACCTCGTGACAATCGTTGCCAACCAGATTGCGAGTGCGATCCACAATGCCCGGCTGTACGAGGAGCGACGAGTGGCTGCGGCCGCGCTCCAGGAAGCCAACGCATCGCTGGAGGCCCGAGTCGCCGAGCGCACCGCCGCGCTCGAGCGTGAATTGCGCGTCGCGCAGGCGCTCCTGAAGGAAGCACGCAGTCGCGTGGAAGGGCCATTACTCGGCGACAGCGCTGGTGCCAGCGGCCTCCGCGACGCTGTCGCGCGTCAAGCCAGAGCCGTCGCGCCGTTACTCCTGACTGGACCTGCGGGCTCCGGTAAGGAAGCGGTCGCGCGCGCTGTGCACGACGCGTCCGGACGTTCGGGTGCATTCATCTTCGTGAGCTGCGCCGAACTCAATACGCACGAGTCTCTGTTCGCGAACAGATTCGAGCTCGCATCCGGTGGCACCGTGTTTCTGGATGGCGTCCATGATCTGCCACCTGACGTGCAGCGCGCCCTGCACGTCACATTGGAAGAAGGTCAACGCCGGTTCCTTCGCGGGGAATCGAGCGTGCCGGACGTGCGAGTCATTGCCTCGACGACGCATGATCTGCGGGAGCCCCCGCCCGGCGGATTCCTGCCACTCTTTCAATTGCTCGCGGCGAACCGCGTGATGGTGGCTCCGCTCATCGATCGGCGGGAGGATATCCCCGCGCTCGTCGATCATTTCGTGCGTCAGCACGCACGTCGGCTTGGAAAGGTGATCGATCACGTGTCGCCTGACTCGATGCGCAGGCTCGAGGCGTACACGTGGCCCGGAAACATCCGCGAACTGAAAACGGTGCTCGAGCGAGCGGTGCTCGTCTGCAAGAGCACGGTGCTCGAGGTCGAGGGAGAGCAGTTGAACGAAGCGCTGGCGGTCGGCAGCTACCGCCTGGTCAGCCCGCTCGGGTCGGGTGGCATGGGCGAAATCTGGCTCGCCACACATCGCTTTCTCGTTCGCCCGGCGGCGGTGAAGCTCATTCGTCACGATGTAGCGCCCGGTGCGGCCCGCGAGCAACTGGTTCGTCGTTTCGAGCGCGAAGCACACGTGACTGCCGGTTTGCGCTCACCGCACACCGTGCAGTTGTACGACTTCGGCGTCAACGACACCGGAAGCTTTTACTACGTGATGGAGTATCTCGACGGCCTCGACCTCCATCGCCTCGTGACACGCTTCGGACCGCAAGTTGCCGAGCGAGTGGTCACGCTCATGCGACAGGCCTGCCGGTCGCTCGCCGAGGCGCACGAGCGTGGGCTGGTGCATCGAGACATCAAGCCTGCCAATCTGTTCGTGACACGGCTGGGCACGGAGTTCGATTACCTCAAGGTCCTGGATTTCGGGGTCGTCAAGGAGCAGCAGTCGTCACAGGACGCGACGATGCTCTCCAATCAGGGGATGGTGCAGGGCACTCCGGCCTTCATGCCGCCGGAAATTGTCATGGGCGAGGCGCGGATCGATGGCCGGGCGGATCTGTATTCACTCGCGTGTGCCGCCTACTGGGCGCTGACCGCGCACACCATTTTCGACGCCACCACTCCCGCGCAGATGCTCCTGCAACACGTGCAGGCACGACCGATCCCACCGTCGAAGCGATCGGAGCTGTCCATTCCCAAACAGCTCGAGACGATTCTGATGATGTGCCTCGAGAAGGAACCGGCGAAGCGTCCGGCGTCGGCACTGCAACTCGATCAGCAGCTGGCGCAGGTACGATGCGAGGCCGCCTGGACGAACGAACGGGCGCGGGAATGGTGGGAGACGCACGCGCCGGAGCTGCTAGCTGGTAGCTCGTAGTTGGTAGCAACCACGAACCACGAACCACGAACCACGAACCACGAACCACGAACCACGAACTACGAACCACGAACTACGAACCACCTACGGGCTACCAGCGGCGCCCTGGTCGATGAGGACGATGTCACTCGTGCTGTCGTACTGGCCGACGATCAGCGCGCCGTCGGTGGTCCACGTCAAGCCGCGAATGCGCGGTCCGAGCGGCAGCTCCACCAGCTTTTGGAACGGGACAGCGGCATCGGGGTCGACCAGCCAGATGGACGTCGGCGAAGCGGCGTTCTGAGCTGCCACGGCGAGACGCTTGCCGTCAGGCGACCACGTCATCATCCCGTTGGTGAAACCACCGGTGATCGCGGGCGCTTTGAGTGACTTCGCGGATTGAGGATCCCCGTCCGGCGCGATGAAGGAGAGGCCCACGAACGCCTGACCAGTGGTTGATGTTGACGCCTCGAGATAGGCGATTCGATCGCTGGTCGGCGACCATACCGGTTCTCCGACCGCTCCCGGAGCGGCGATCTGCCGTGTCTGCCCATCGGCTACCGAGACGCTCCACAGGCCCGGCCACGTTCCGGCACCAGCTGCATAAACAACGGCAGTCCCGTCACGCGACCAACTGAGACTGCTGACTGGCGACACGTTCACGAGTTTGCGTGGTGGACCGCCCGCGGCCGCGATGAGCCAGATGCCGCGCTGTCCTCCTCGGTTGGACACGAACGCCACCGTCTGCCCATCTGGGGACAGCGCGGCGCGCTCATCCTGAGAAGAACCCGAGGTCAACGGACGCAGATCAGAGCCGTCGATATTCGCAGTCCACAGATGGCGAACGCCATCGCGCGTCGAGCTGAACGCGACGCGATTCGACGTTGGCACCCAAGTTGGGTCCAGGTCGCCACCGAACCCATCGGTCAATGGCGTGCTCCGGCCAGCCTGTGGTCCGCTCGTGTCGATACGCACCAGCGCTCGACGGTTCTCGTAGCGCGTAGCGACCAGCACACGGCCATCGTCGGACACGCGCGGTTCTGCGTATTCGCCGAGACCGAACGTGAGCCGTTGCGCGATGCCGCGGAAGGGCCGCCACCAGATACCGAGCTCGACATTGGTCGAATCCGCTGAGTAGATGAGCCCGCCCGGACGAGGGACGGGAAACATCGCGCGCGTCAGCGTCGTGACGACGCGTTCCGGGCTGCCGCCGCTCGCAGCCACACGGTAGATCTCGGTCTGGTCAAGGTTGAACCCTGTCGTTGCTGGCTGCATGTAATAGACGAACCCGTCCTGGGACCATGACACCCAGTGCCGGTGAACCCCGCCGCTGGCTTGCACGATCTCACGTCGGTTTGTGCCGTCGCCGTCTGCCACCCAGATCGCGTCGCCAGCGGTGCCACCCGCACGGATGAACGTCATGCGCTTGCCGTCGGGGGACCAACGCATCCCCTGGAAGCCCGCCTCGAGTAGTGGCCGCGGTGGGCCGGGAAGGGGCGCGGGGATCTCATAGGTCGAGAACGGGCCCGTGCCATGAAGCCTCGCTGACACGGCAATGCGGTTACCGTCAGGCGACACTTCCAAACCACTGATCGTGGGCGAGCCGGAGATGTCGAGACCGGCGTTCGCCGTGAGGTTTTGGGCTTCGCCTCCGGCGAGGAACTTTACCCAGACGTTCTGAGATCCGCCCGCGTTCGAGATATACGCCACCCACTTGCCGTCCGGTGAGATCGCGGGGCCGAATTCGCGTGCGGGGCCACTCGTGATCGGCACGATGCGAGCGAACGTCGGCGCACCAGGCGTGTCCGGTTCCCGTCCCGACCACCACGCCCACGACATTGCAGCAAGTGCTACCAGCGCCGCTGCCGCCACCGACCACGGCAGCAGTGGGAGAGGGCGAGGCGCGAGTGCTCCGGACGATTCGGTCTCGACGGCTTTGGGTGCGTCGAGATCGTGCCGCGCATCGCCAATGTCGCGCAGCCTCCGCTTTTGATCCTTCTCGAGACAGCGTCGGATCAGCGTACGCACGCTGGCTGGAGTGTCTGGCGGGAGCGCGGTCCAATCAGGATCGCGGTCCAGAATGGCGACGATCGTGTCGGACAACGTATTGCGGCCGAATAGCGAACGCCCGACGAGCATCTCGTAGAGCACGCAGCCGAACGCCCAGATGTCCGTCCGTTTGTCGACCATCGATCCGCGCGCTTGCTCGGGGCTCATGTAGGCCGCAGTACCGAGAATCACGCCGTCTCGCGTATGCATTCCAGTGACGGTGGGTGACTGCGTCAGATCGGGGCGCGCCATGTCGTCGGCGGCCTTGGCGAGACCGAAGTCGAGAACTTTGACGACCCCTTCCGGCGTGATCTTGATGTTGGCCGGCTTCAGATCGCGATGGACGATGCCACGCTCGTGAGCGGCGTCGAGCGCATCGACAATCTGCCGCGCGATCGACAAGGCCTCGGCTGGTGGCACTGGCCCTCGTACGATTCGATCAGCGAGCGTCGGTCCTTCGACCAGCTCCATCACCAGCGCTCTCACGTCGCCGGTGTCTTCGAGCCCGTAAATGTTCGCGATGTTGGAATGATTCAGGGCAGCGAGCATGCGCCCCTCGCGCTCGAACCGTGCGAGTCGTTCCTGCTCACGGGCGACGGCATCCGGGAGTACCTTGATCGCGACGTCGCGACCGAGCTTCAGGTCACGAGCGCGATAGACTTCGCCCATCCCGCCCTTGCCGATTGGGGCGACAATCTCATACCCACCGAGCCGAGTACCAGGGGTGAGCGCCACGGGGAAGCGCTGTGATTATAGGAGAGGAGATCGCGATGCGTTTGCGGATTGTGACGGCTCTTTCGATTGTGCTCGGCGCGACGGCCGCACATGCGCAGACCGCTGCGTCCTGTGACGTCCCTCATGCGTCAGGTGTTTCGTCGCAGCAACTGATGTCGGGGCAGCGCCCGCGGACATACCGATTGTTCGTCCCGCCCGGATACGACGGCCATCAGCGTTTACCACTCGTTCTCGATCTACACGGCAGTGGAGGAAACGCCGCCGGGCAGGCTCGGAACAGCGGTCTCGAGACGCTCAGCTCCAGCGAACGATTCATCGTCGCGACGCTAGAAGCGGAAGGTGGACGTTGGAACGTTCCCGTTCAGAGCAACCGGGCTGACGACGTCGCGTACGTGTCCGATGTGATCTCGGATGTCGCGAAACGCGTGTGCACTGACGAGACTCGCGTGTATGCGACCGGGTTCTCTGGTGGCGGTCGAATGACGTCGCTGCTCGCGTGTCAGCTCGGGTCTCGCCTCGCTGCAGTCGCGCCTGTATCCGGACTGAGGTTTCCTGGTCCGTGCAGCGGCCGTCCGATTCCGGTGCTCACCTTTCACGGGCTCGCCGATCCGCAGAACCCGTATGACGGACACGCCGAAGGCCGTGGCGCCGAGTGGCTGGAAAGCGTGCCCGATGCGCTTGCGAGCTGGGCGAAACACGACACCTGCAAGGGCGACGCGATCCTCGAAGATCCCCCAGGTCCACTGTCGACGATGCGCTACGAAGGTTGTGCCAGTGGAACCGAGGTTCGCATGATCCGCATCGATGGCCTTGGGCACACCTGGACGAAGACTGAAGTCGACACGACCGGTGTCATGTGGCAGTTCTTCAAGAACCACCGCGGGGTCGCACCGCGATAGCGGCGAGCGCGTGTGGACGACGCGCCGTGTCCAGTCGTTGGCCAAGTCGTCGCACCAGACTCGTCCAGTCGACGTTCTGATTCGCGTCCTCAGCAAGCCGGCGCGCGCGTAGGGGACGTTGACGAATGGCGGCCGCCCAGTCTCGGCGACTCTGGCCTGTGGAATCGATCGCCACGACCTCGAACACCGGGCCATCCTTGTAGATGGCCAGCAGCGCTTCGCCACGTTCGCGGCCGATTTCGATCTCGAAGTGTGCGACGCGGCCCAGCGTGCTCTCGTCGTAGTGGGCAAAGACGCCTTCGACGAGTGGGTGCCCGGAGGCGAAGAAGTCGATGGTTTCTTTCTCGACGGCCTCTTCGCGGTCGAATGTGCCGAGATAGCTGGTGCCGCCTGAGACGCCCGGAAGGCCATCGACCAGTGCCTCGCGGCCGATCTCGATCGCAAACACACGCCGGCCTCGCGGGCGCTCGATGGTGAACCCGAGCCTGGCGCATGCCCTGAGCACGACGTCTTCATTGAGCGTGTCGAGTTCCGCAGGAACGCGGGCGAGGATCCCTGCGGCCATGTCCGCTCGATATGGGTCGCGATGCAACTGCTGATAGGCGGCCTCGCGGATGCGAGTACGCGCCGCGTGCGCGTCGGCGATCAGTTCGTCCAATCGCTGCGCAGTCAGCGATGCCGCAGGATCGAGTGCGATCTCGTCGATGGCGTTTTCGACATGAACGAGCTGGGGTTCGAGTCCGGCGAGTGGTTCGCGAAAGAGACCCAGAGTCTCGAACAACCGCACGACATCAGAGCCGATCCCGGTTGGTGGACGGAAGTACGCGATGTCCACAGGAATACGCCGGCCGATCCGGTCCAGCCTTCCGATCCGCTGTTCAACGACCGACGGTTTCCACGGCAGGTCGAAGAGCACCAGTCGGTGACAGAACTCAAAGTTGCGTCCCTCACCGCCGGCTTCCGTGGATACCAGCAGGCTCGGGCCTGCGGGCTCTCTGAATCGGGCGACCTCCAGGTCGCGCTGTGCCGCTGACAGATCCTCGTGGAAGACGCCGGTCGCCACCTGCGCGCGGTGGCTGAGCGCGGTGCGCAGCATCTCGAGCGTCTCGCGGTGCGCGACGAACACCAGCGTCTTGTCTCCGGCGTTTCGCCAACGTGGCGCCTGCGAGAGCAACCACTCGAGACGCGGATCGCCGGCGTCCATCGCCTGCGCCTGCTGCCGAAGCTCGCGCTCGTCAGGGCCGAGGACTGCGGCTAGTGCAGCGCCAGACGCGAGCGCGCGACGCAGGCGATCGATCTTCTGCCTGCGCACGACCGCATTCGGGGCAGGCATGCCTCGCACAGTGGCCTCGACGGCCGCTCGCATCTGCCACTTCGAGGGTTGATCGATCGCGGTCGGCGTCCCGATCCGTGGCGGCAGACCGCCGATGTCAGTGCGACGCGTGGAGCTCGTGCAAGGCGGCAGCGGGGTGGCACTCGCAAGGCGCGATTCGAAGCTCACGTCCTCGGGAAACTCCTCGGGACGAAGCAGCTGCAGCATCCGAAAAAATCCATGCGCATCATCTTCGAGTGGCGTGGCGCTCAAGAGCAGGACATGTCGTCCGAGCGCGGCGATCGGTGCGATCGCGCGCCAGGCCGGATCGCCGGGGTGGCCGGGCGGACGGCGGAGTCGCTGCGCTTCGTCCACGACGAGCAGATCGATGCCCGCTCGCACCGCCTGATCGGTCAGCTGCGGACGCTCGACCAGCATGTCGATCGCGATCACGACACGGCGATGCACGTCGAAGGGGTTGAAGTCGGGACCGAAGTCGCGCGCGACGTCGGCGAGACGCGCGGCATCGAGCAGCGTGAAGACCTGGTGGTACTTTCGCCAGAGCTCGCCAAGCCACTGCACCGTCAGAGCTTCTGGTACGACGACAAGAGAGCGTTCGATCTTCCCGGCGTGCACCAGTCGATTCAGGATCAGCGCGGCCTCGATGGTTTTGCCGAGGCCGACTTCGTCGGCGAGCAGCCAGCGCACCGGATCGCTGGTGCTCGCGCGTTCGGCGACATACAACTGGTGCGGAAACAGGCGAACGCGTCCGCCCAGAAACGAGCCCAGGCCGTCGGCTTCGCGCAGCGACAGGAGGTGGAGGATGTCCAGACGGATTCTGAAGTCTTCGAGATCATCGACATCGCCCAACGCGAGCCGATCGAGGAGCGCGCCTTCGAGTTCGAGTGGCCAGAGTGCGTGAGACGAGGCCGTGCGCCCATTCGCCAAACGCACGGTTCCATCAGCGAGTCGCGCGTCGACCGTCGTCTCCTCTCGGGTTTCGATGATGCGAACGGGACGCCCGGGACTCAGATCGACGGGTACCAACGCGTCTGCGCCGGCGGCGAGCCGCAGTGTTTTACCCGACCGTGGAAACTCGACGATGAGCGCCCGAGCCTCGAGACCGGTGACGCGTCCGATGCCCAGCTCGGGGTTGAAGCGGTGAGTGAGGTAGTCGCCTGTTTTCCAGTTCACGAACTAAATGCGGTTGGATCGATGCCCCAGCCGTTCAGGATTGCGGCCTCGTCGGCGGCGCTGGTGGCCTTCTTGAAGCGCGCGCCCGATTGTCCCTTCACGCGCCGTTCGCAGTCGGCCCATGTGACATGTCGCATGGGGACGCCATTGATCACGCTGAGGTACGAATAGGCGGCGATCTTGGTTTTCGTCGCCGCTGACCCTGCTGTCCGCTTCGGCAGGCTCGTATCGTCTGGCAGTTGGAGGATGGGCAAGGCGTAACCATCCAACGACCCGACATACAGATCGGCGGCTTCCTGCATCGCGAACGCCACTGAGATCTGATCGGCGCGTTCGTTGCCAGGTGTTCCGACATGGCCTCGCACCCAGTGCCAGTTCACGTCGCCGCGCGCGCGTGCACCGATGAGACTCGACAACTGCTCCCAGAGCTCGCGGTTCAACACGTCACTGCCCTGAGCCGTTTTCCATCCGCGCTTCCGCCAGCCCCACACCCACTGGGTGATGCCCTGGATCAGATACGTGGAGTCTGTATAGATCGCGACCGGCCCAGGCAGACTCGCGATGTGTTGGAGCGCCGCGATCGCCCCGCCCAACTCCATCCGATTGTTGGTCGTGTGCGGCGATCCTCCGCCGAGCTCTGTGACGCGCCGATCTGGTGTGACGACGATCGCGCCCCAGCCACCAGGACCGGGATTGCCTTTCGCTGCGCCGTCGGTGAAGACGATGATCTGTGATGAGGTGTCCAAGGATCCAAGTCTACTCAGATACTAAGGTATGCAGTTCGATCCGTCCTCGAAGGACCGGCTGACCGATCACGATCTGGGGCGTTTTCCCGACGACACCCTCTTCCATCGCCTGGCCCGAGCCGTCTGTCACGCGGGTTGCCTGCCGCGCAAGGAGCTCTTCGAAGCCTGGGAAACGGCGAGACGCGTGCGGCGTGTGTGCCGCGGCGGGCGCGTCGTCGATCTCGGGGGTGGGCACGGTCTGCTCGCACACGCGATGCTGCTGCTGGATGATTCGTCCCCTGAGGCAATCGTTGTCGACACCACCATTCCAGCGTCGAGCGCACGGCTGCACGAGGCGCTCGTGGACGCGTGGCCTCGCTTGTCCGGACGTGTGACGTTCGTGTCTGCGCGCCTTGAGGACGTCGCGCTCGGCGCCGATGACGTCGTGGTTTCCGTGCATGCCTGCGGCGGGCTTAGCGATGTCGTCCTGGATCGTGCGGCGACCGCGCGTGCTCGCGTCGCCGTGCTGCCCTGTTGCCATGACCTCGACGTGAACGATCAGGGCGATCTTACGGGCTGGGTAGATGGACCGCTGGCCGTCGACGTGGTGCGGGCGTTGCGATTGAAAGCGCAGGGCTACCGCATTCGGACGCAGGTGATTGCCAGGGAGATCACTCCGAAGAACCGGCTGCTGATCGGCGAGCCGGTCTAACGCGGACGTGCCCACGGACCACGTCTACTCAGGTCCGTGGGCGTCCAACGATAACCGTCGCGCTCGGTTTAGAAACTCCAGCGCACCCCGAGCCTGGCGATCCTCGGATTGACTGTGGTCAGCACGTTTCCGAAGGCAGCGCCTGTCTGCGTGTTGACACCGAGGATCGCCGGAGAATTGGTGACGTTGAAGATATCGAACAGCCCTTCGAGCTTGCTGTTGCCCACTCGGAGACTCTTGGAGAAACGCAGGTCGAGCAGCCGCACTGTTGGATAGAAGAAGGTGCCGATCGGTTCCACGGTCAGGTTTACCGTGCCCTGCGTCAGCCCGGTCGTGTTGAGCGTGCGGCCGTACGGCTCGCCCTTCGTGATCCTGATCGATGCGGACGAGGCGATCTGCCACGGCAGCTCGTAGCTCCCGAGGAACTTGTACTGCCAGTGCCAATAATCCTGCCGGTTGTTGTACGTGAGCCGATTGGGATCCTGCGGCACGCCAATCGCGCCGGTGTCCGTCGCGATGTCTTGCGAGATCGCCGAGGCAAAACCCCAGGTGTCGTAGTGGCTGACATCGAATCCAGTGAGCAGCTGTGATTTGCCGGACAGACGTTTGACGACTTCGACGTTGTACGTGGCGTAGTCGGCGGTGAACAGTGGATCGTTCATCAGTACGTCGGCCCGTCGGCCGACGTACGCCCGGTCGAGACTGTAGAGAGTGATCACCCGGTCGTCGGCGGTAGACGCAACGTCACGGCCTCGATCGGTGAAGGCGACCGGGATGTTGTACGCCTCGAACGGGATCGCCGTGTTCTGTAACTTCATGCGATTGCGTTCGAGCTTGCGCACGTAGTTGAAACGCACAGCGGTGCCAGACATCAGCTGTTGATCGAGGCCCGCCACGAACTCGTCGGTGTACGGCAGCTCGAGGTTCGGATCCAGCGTGCGATTCGCGCCGCCTTGTGTCGAGAGCAGGTTGGCGGGATTCGGTACGAATGGCAGCGTGCCGTCCCAGCGATAGCGCCTGACCGTGCGCGCCATCGGATTCACGAAGCCCGCCATCATCGAGTTCGCGTTGGTCATCGTACCGGCGTTGTAGGAATAACGGCCGTAGGCGAGCTTCAGTGCGGTTCGTCCACTGCCGAAGACGTCGTAGACAGTGGAGACGCGAGGGACGAACCCGTTCAACCGGTGGAACTCGAACCCCGGATACGTCACTGCATCCTGATAGGGGCCCGTGCCGGCCTTGCCTTGCTCGTCGTAATACGGCTTGAATGAATCGAGCCGCACGCCGCCGTTGATCGAGAAGCGTCCGAGACTCCACGTATCGTTGATGAAGACCCACTGATGCGTGACATCGTTCTCGAACGAGAAGGGCGTATCGTAGGTCTCGATCTCGGCCGGAGTGACGAAGCCTCCGCGCCAGAACGTTCGGATGCTGTCTTTGGGCGCCAGGAAAAAGTACGGGGCGCCTTCAAACAAGTAGCCGTAGCCGAGGCGCAGGTTGTGGTCTCCGGCCCTGTCGCCCGCCGTCGTCAGCGAGTAGACGCCAGAGATGTTCATGTGATGGCTGCGGTCGATGAACGGAGCATTGCGTCCGCCGCGCACGAGCTGCGTATCGAGATCCATGCGCGAGATCTCGTCGGCGCCAGGTCGCGTCCACCATCGCCAGCCGAACTCACCCCACTTCACTTCGAGTGTCGATCGGTTGGAAAGAATCGAGGTCAGGCCCGCACCCTGAATCCAGTACGGGAAGTCAGTCAATGACGTGGAGGCCGAATCCACGAATGCCGAGGCTCCCGAGTTCGGGAGGGACTTGCTGTTGTACTGCGCGGAATAGGAAAGCGTGTGACTCGAGTTGAGGCGGTAGTTCAGCTTCGTGGCGTGATTCCGGAGCGTCGTGAACACTGGCTCGGGCAGCCCGGTTTGCGTGTTGTAGTAGCCAGGCGTCCAATTGTCGGAGTTGAGATTGCGAAAGGCGTAGAACCACCAGAATCGGTCCCGCATGATCGGGCCGCCGACGTCGCCGTGGACCGATTGGTAACGCGCCACGGAGCTGGTGTTGCTGACACCTTGCGCCTCGAGCTCAGGCGAGAGATTCGAGCTCTGAAGGTCGAGGGGCTCTCGGTCGTAGAAGAACAAACCATGAACGTTGTTGCCGCCGCTCTTCACGATGAAGTTATTGACCGAGCCGCCGACCGGTGCGTCCGCACCTTTGCTGGCGCCGGCGACCTGCACTTCTTCGTAGACGTCCGGGTCCTCGTACTGGAGAGACGCCATGATCGCGCCCTCGATCACATTCCACTGAGAGGTACTGCCGAACACGCGGAACTGTGCGCGCAGGCCGGCGCGGCTGCCGCCAACGTCAGGCGCGGTGAGCTGAACGCCCGGTGTCACCGCCAGTACCGAGAACACGTCGTGGCCTGTCGGCAGCACCGCCGTCAGCTCCTTATTGAAGTTGCTGGCGACCACCGCGTTGGTGACGTCGATAATGGGCGACTCGCCGACCACGGTGACTGTTTCGGCGACCGAGGCCACCTCCAGCGCGATGTTGAGGCTCGACGTAAAGCCTGGCGTCAGCGTGATGCCTTCGCGAATGACCGTGGCGAAGCCCTGAAGCTGGAAACGTACGCTGTAGACACCCGGCGGCAGCAACGCAAAACGGTAGGTGCCCTGCTCGTCGCTGACGACTGATCGTCCCCCGAGCAAGCCCGGGCTCGTGAGTGATACATCAACTCCAGGCAGCGTGGCACCAGATGTATCGGTGATGCGTCCTGTGATGACGCCATCCTGAGCCCAACTGGTCGTACAGGCGACCAGCACGAGACACAACGCGAATCCGACTGTGAAGATCGTCCTCATGATGCCCCCCGATCAAGCGCACGAGTTGATGTCGGTTTTACGAAGCGACCGGATAACGAATGGGTTGGATGCCGCGCGTAATCTATGCCTGACGCGGCGTGGGAGCAAGGAGAAGTGCGCACTATCTGCTTGTGTTACGCTTCCCGGCCACAGAGCCGTGACGCTCGCCCAACGAGATCGCTTCCGCCATCGTCTGCTCGGCATAGCCGTCGCTGTGTGCGCGCTCGTCCTGATCCATCGTGGCGCGTCTGTCGCGCCACTGGAAGCGCAGGCGTCGCGCGCGTCGTCGGCAGACGGTCTCGATGTGTTGCAGGTCCGGCCCAACGTCTTCATGATCTCTGGCGCCGGAGGGAACGTCGCCGTGCAGATCGGCGAGGATGGTGTCGTCCTAGTGGACGCAGGCTCGGCCAATAACGCTGCGGCCCTTGTCACCGCGATCAAGAAGATCACGCCGCAACCCATTCGCTACGTCATCGACAGCGGACCCGATGCCGACCATGTTGGTGGCAACGACGTGCTCTCGAAGGCTGGGAATCAGTTCTACCCAGGCACACGCAGCGCCGCGTCTCGGCCGGACGCGTTGCGCTCGGTGGCATCGATTCTCGCGGCTGAAGGTGTGCTCCGCCACATGACGAAGGCGGGGGAGTCAACGCCCTCGCGCCCGCTCGTCGGCCTTCCCACTGAATCGTTCCACTTCCCAAAGAAGTTTCTGTATTTGAACGGCGAAGCGATCGAGGTGCTGCACCAGCCCGCAGCACACACCGACAGCGATGTTTTCGTGTTCTTCCGGCGATCGGATGTCGTCGTTGCTGGTGATGTGCTTGATACTCGCCGTTTTCCGGTCATCGACGTCGATCGCGGCGGCAGCATCGACGGCGAGATCGCGTCTCTGAATCGTTTGAGTGAGATCGCCGTGGCCTCGGTGCCCATCGTGTCGCGCGAGGCGGGCACCGTCGTGATTCCTGGTCACGGCAGGCTCTACGATCAGTTCGACGTCATCGAATACCGCGACATGATCACCATCATCCGTGACCGCGTTCGTGAGTTGGTGAACGCGGGACGATCGCTCGAGCAGGTCAAGGCTGCGCGCCCGGCACTGGGCTACGAGGGGCGATACGGCAACGCGGGCGGTGACTGGACGACGGAGAAGTTTGTGGAAGCGGTGTATCGCAGTCTCGTGAAGGAGAAATCGTGAGGCGATCGCTCGTTGCGATCGGTGGACTCGTGGTCCTCGTGTTCGCCGTTGGTGGCGTCTCGGCCCAGCGCGGTGTCCCGTCATCGTCAGCTCGCGGCCTCGCACCGATCGATCTCACTGGGTACTGGGTGTCC
>JBKPRH010000400.1:0-4914 GCA_046765795.1 Acidobacteriota bacterium
ATTCCGCACAGCGACAACGCGATGAGCGGGATCGATCCGGTGTCCACGAGCGGGAAGTAGATTGCCGACCACAGCACCAGCGCGCCAAGCCCCCACTGCATGATGCGGCGGCGGCCGATCCGATCAGACAAGTGTGCGAAATACATCGTCCCGGGCGCGCCAACAAGCGAGGCGAGCACGATGAGCATCAATGCCGTCGGCAATGTGAGGCCAAGCTGGCGCGTCGCGTAGGTGACGAAGTACACGAGCAGGATGTACCCGAGTCCGCTGATACCAACGTAGCTGCCAGCTGCGAGAAGCACCGTGCGTGCGTCGGTCCGCAGGACGTCAACGACTGGCATTCGCCGCGCCGCACCCGAGCGAAGCACGTCGGCAAAGATCGGGCTCTCGGCGATGCGCAGTCGAACGAAGAGGCCAACCGCGACAAGCACTGAGCTGGCAATGAACGGAATCCGCCATCCCCAGGATGCGAATTGCTCCGGAGAAAGGATCGTCGTGACGATGATGAACACGAGGTTCGAGAGCACGATGCCAGCGGGCAGGCCAAGCGCCACGACACTGCCGAAGAGGCCACGCCGGCCCTGCGGTGCGTGTTCGACCGACATGAGCACCGCGCCGCCCCATTCGCCGCCGAGGGCAAATCCCTGAATGAAACGGAGTGTGGTCAGCAACGCGGGTGCCCATGCGCCAATCTGCGCGTAGGTTGGCAGGAGGCCGATGCCAAGCGTGGCGAGGCCCATCAGCATCAGTGCCCACACGAGCATGAACTTGCGTCCGAAGCGGTCGCCATAATGGCCCATCACCACGCCGCCAATCGGCCGGGCGATGAAGCCGATGGCAAACGTCGCGAACGCGGCCAGTGTGCGGGCCAACTCCGATACCTGCGGAAAGAACTGCGGCCCGAACACGACGGCCGCAGCCGTGCCGTAGATGAAGAAGTCGTACCACTCAATCGTGGTGCCGACGGCGCTGGCCAGCGCGACCCGGCGTGATTCAGACGTTGGCGCTGTCGTCAAGGTGAGGTACCATCGCGGAGCCTACCACGGCAGGCCCTCTCCAGACTCCATGCGCAACGCAGCCCTCGGACTGATCTGCGCAGCCGCACTTGCGCTCGCATTCTCCGACATCGCGATCTTCGGCATCGCGATGTGGAAGATCGAGCTGGCCATCGTCGGGGCCCTGTTGTTCGTTACTGCGGGAAAAAAGACATGATTCACGTCGAGAACCTGGTCAAGACATTCGGGGAAGTCAAAGCGGTCGACGGCGTGTCGTTCGACGTCGCCAAAGGCGAGATCTTCGCGTTCCTCGGCCCGAACGGCGCCGGCAAGACGACGACGATCCAGATGCTGACCACACTGCAGCGTCCGACCGCCGGCTCCATGAAGCTTGACGGGCTGGACCCCGTCACCAACCAGCTCGAGGCGCGCCGCACGTTCGGCATCGTGTTTCAGGACCCCAGTCTCGATAGCGAGCTGACCGCCTACGAGAACATGGACCTGCATGGCGTGCTCTATCACGTCCCGCGCAAGGTGCGCGTTGAACGCATCGAGGTGCTGCTCAAACTGTTCGAGCTGTGGGAGCGTAAGGACTCTTACGTCAAGACGTTCTCAGGCGGCATGAAGCGACGGCTCGAGATCGCCCGCGGCTTCCTGCACACGCCGAAGATCCTGTTTCTTGATGAACCGACGCTCGGACTCGATCCGCAGAGCCGCAATCAGCTCTGGACGCACGTCAAGCATCTGAACGAGACCGAAGGGGTGACCGTCTTTTTGACGACGCACTACATGGATGAAGCCGAGCGTGTGGCGCACCGCATCGCCATCATCGACCACGGGAAGATCGTGTCGGTGGGTACCGCGCAGCAGTTGAAGGAGCGCACCGGTGCCGACTCGCTCGAAGGCGCGTTCCTCAAATTGACCGGATCGACGATTCGTGATGAACGCGCGGATTCCGCCGATCAAATGCGGCAGATGGTCCGCATGTGGAGGAGATGAGCCGTGAGCACGATCTACATCCTCTGGCTGCGTGAGGTGAAGCGCTATCTGCGCTCGCGACCGCAGATCATTGCGTCGCTGGCGCAGCCGTTGCTGTATCTGCTGGTGCTGGGATTCGGCCTCGGGTCGGTGTTCCAGAGCGCGGGGCAGGGCAGCTACATCCAGTTCATCGGTCCCGGCGTGATCGGCATGGGCATTCTGTTCACGTCGATTTTTTCCGGGATTGGTCTGCTGTGGGATCGACAGTTCGGCTTTCTCAAGGAGACGCTGGTCGCACCGGTGCCGCGTCTGCAGATCATGGCCGGCCGCACGCTGGGCGGCGCCACCATCGCGATGATTCAGGGCACGCTGGTGCTCGTGGTGTGCATGATCGCCGGGTTCCGGCCGCAGGGTGTGGCGGCGATCCCGATGGCGCTGATGTTCATGGCGTTGACGGCGGTCGTGTTTGCCGCGCTCGGCACCGCGATCGGCTCGAGCCTGAAAGACATGCAGGGCTTTCAGCTCATCATGAACTTCATGGTGATGCCGATCTTCTTCCTGTCGGGTGCGTTGTTTCCGCTCTCGAATCTGCCAACGGCGTTGACGGTGGCCACGCGGCTCGATCCGATGGCCTATGGCGTGGATGGCTTGCGCGCGTCCTTTATCGGGCTGTCTCAGATCGGCGTCGCCACTGACGTCCTCGTGCTGGCAATCGTGGCGACGCTCTTCTTAGCGCTGGGCGCGCGCGCGTTCTCGCGAATTCAGGTCTAGTTGAAGTCCACCGTGACCGTCATGATCACTGGGACGGGGACACAGTTCAGCAGCGTCGGCGTGAACTCCCACTGACGGACCGCGGTCTCCGCAGACTGCGCGAGCGCAGGGGCAGGGCTGCGCAGCACCTTGGCTTCGTTCACGAGGCCGTCCGGTCCAATGACGGCTTCCAGGATCACCACGCCGGGCGCGGAGCCGTCCGGGTAAACGGGAGATACGTGACGGGTTTTCGCAGGCTGGCGGATCTGGCCTCCGATTCGCAGCGGGCTTGGTGCCTGCCCGCTTCGGCCAGCGACTGATGCATCGCACTGCGCGGGTTTCGGTGAGAACCGCTGACCCTCGAATGACCGAGGCGTTCCGCCTCGTGTCACCGAAATCGTCTCCTGAAGGGTTCCGACTCGCAGTGTGATGTTGCGGTTCACATCCTCGCCGTCCAGCGTCAGCTTCTGCTGGAACGTCTGGAAACCAGGCAGCCTCGCCTCTAGCACCAGCGGGCCGTCGGGAAGGCCGATGATCTCGAACTGGCCGGCGCTGTTCGTCTTCACCTCGTGGCGTGCATCACGGGTCGTGTCAATGGCAACGACCGTTACCCCAGGCAGAAGGCCGCCCGAGGGATCGCTGACCGAGCCAGTGACCGTCGAGAAGCGGTTTTGCGCAAACAACGCAATCGGCAGCGCGACGGCGAGCAGGGCGGCGATGGTTCCGAACCGCGTGGTCACTGACAACGGACGACGGCTAAGACGGGGATTCAGCATGGCGGTGACTCTCCGTTCGAGGCTCGACGGGCGCGGAAGGATCGCGACCGCAGGGTAGACGTCGCGGGCTCGTCCGAACTGACGGGCGAGATCCAGCAGGTGCAGCGCGTAGTCGTGGCCATTCACACCGAGATTGACGACCGCATCGTCACACGCGCGCTCGCTCTCGAGCCGCAGCCGCGACGCGGCGAGCCATACCAGCGGGTTGAACCAGCAGGCGATACGCAGCAGCTCGCTGCCAATCTGGATGATCCAGTCACGCCGCTGGACGTGAGCGAGCTCGTGGGCGAGCACCACGCGAATGCGATCTGCATCCCACGACGGCGCATCGATAGGCAGCATCACCTTCGGTGCGACGAAGCCCCAGGTCACGAGTAATGCCGGTCGATTGCTCTGCAAGAGGGAGACAGGAGTGCGCACTCCGAGATGGCCACTCAGCGCGCGAGCGGCTTCGACCCATGGTCCCTCGCGGACGATCGTCGCCTGCGCGCCGATCCGTCGCAGACGCCACAAGCCAATCAGCAGTCCGGTGAGGTTCACGATGACGCCGACGAGCCACATCGCGAGCAGGATTGCGCTCGGATCAAACCGTGCGGAGGGGGAGTTCGTTCGCGCTGACTCCGCCTCGACGCTCGCCGTGATGCCGATTCTCGACGTGCGGCCAGTCGGCGACTGTTGCCCGGGATGAGCGACGGGCGCGACCTGCGCCGGGATCGGTAACGTCCACGCCGGCGCAAGCTGCATCAACACGGGTGTCGCCAATGCAGCGGCTATCGAGGCCGCAAGCATCCAGTGGCGCAGTGCCGCCGACCGCCGATGAAGAACGGATGCGGCGAGCAGGCCCAGTGCGACGACCAATGAGATCTTGATGGTGAGCTCGAGCAGCAGAGTCATCGACAGCACCTCGTGATCGCTCTATCGAAAGTCGACCGTGACGGACATTCGCACATCCACGGCCTCACAATTGAGGAGCGTCGGATCGAACTCCCACTGGCGAACGGCGTTGATTGCCGAAAGCGAAAGCGCGTCGGGCGCGTCGTTGGTGACCTTGGCCTCTTTGACGAATCCGTCGGTGCCAATCACGGCATCGATCGTCACGACTCCTGCCGGCGAACCCTGTGGATAGATTGGTGGAACGTGGCGGATTTTGCGCGGCACACGAATCTGACCACCGACCCGTACCCCACCGGCATCGCTCGTTGATGGCCCGCAGCTGGCCGGCAGTGGCGCATAGCGCTCGCTCGGAGCCGCGGGCGCCGCGTTCGGATCGTTGACGACGGTGACAATCTCCTCGAGCGATCCAATCTGCAGTGTGATGTCGCGGCTCAGGTCCTGTCCGTTGAGCGCGAGAGTTTCATGAAACGTCTCGAAGCCTGGCAGGTCGGCCTCGAGAACATATGAGCCCTCCACCAACC
>JBKPRH010000401.1:0-6635 GCA_046765795.1 Acidobacteriota bacterium
GTTGTTGGTCCGGCAGGAACGCCGGCGCTCAAAGGCGGCCAGCATGTCAGTCTGAGCGGGCGCGTCGAAGCGACCAGCGAGGCGGTTCGCATCAAGGCGACGAGAGTAGAACTGAACGACTAGTCGGGCAGGTACGGGATCGTCTGTGGCCCTTGCGGCAGCACGCAGAGGGTCGAGCCATGTCCAGCGCGTCGCAGCCTGTCGCGCACGGATGCTGCGATGTCGTCGATCGGAGTGAAGTGGGCGGCGCGAATCTCGTCGGGCCCGAGCCCGTCGGTCTTCACCATCACCTGGGCTTTGGTCTGAATCTGTGCCTGGACTTGCACCTGCCACTGATCGGGCACGGAGTAGCCGGGTGAGGAAATCATCTCGAGCAGTGCCGCGGGAGATGGCGCCGACGCGAGCACCGTGCCGTACGAGCCATGCGACGGAAGACCGTCGCGGCATTCAGCCGCGCAAATGATCGTGCCGCCGGTCTTGACGATCTTCGCTGCCGCCGACATCCCCTTGACTGCCTGATAGAGATTCTGATCGAGCGGATATCCGGAGTTTGTCGTCAGCACGACGTCGAAGGGCGCGGGAACTTGACGCATCGCTGTCGCCTTCGCATGTGCGCAGGCTGCGCGATGCTCGGTCAGGATGTCGCCGGCAAACGCCGCGGTGATCTGCTGCTCACGATTCAGCGTCACGTCCACTGCGAAATGCACGGGCACCATCCGCGCGATTTCGCGCACATCGTCGTGGACTGGATTACCTTCGGTCACACCCCACGTCGCGAGCGGATGGCCAATGTGATGGACGTCGTGGAGCGTCATCACCGTCTTCAAGCCTGCCAGCCCGGGAGCCATCATCTTCGGCCCGCCGCTGAACCCCGCAAAGAAGTGCGGTTCAACGAAGCCGGTCGTGATGCGCACGTCGGCGTCGAGCCACGCCGTGTTGAGGAACACCTCGACGCCCGTCGACGTCACGCCCACGCGTCCGAGCGATGACGGATCCCGCGAATCGTGGTTGATAACGCGATATCGATTCAGGATGTCGCGGCCGAGCATTCTCTCGAGCTCGGGCGGCGTGTTGATCCGATGCGTGCCCGTGGCGATGAGAATCGTGACGTCTTCGGGTCGGACCTGAGGCATCTCCTCGAAGAGCGCGCGCAGCGTGTCGCGGCGCGGCTGCGCCCGGGTGATGTCGCACACTGAAATGGCTACGCGCTGGCCCGCGCGCACGAGCTCGCCGAGTGGCGGACGATCGAGCGGCGCGCGGATGGCGCTCAGCAGCGTCGCATGTGGGTCGGCCACCGCTGGCCGTGCGATCGGCTCGATGACGGTGATCCGTTCATCGGGAAGATCCACCTCGAGGCCATCGTTCCCGTAATCGAGTCGTACTCTCATGAGTTAGTGGTTGGTAGTTCGTGGTTAGTGGTTAATGTGCTCAACCACCAACCACGAACCACCAACCACCAACCGAGTGTACCATTGCCCTCATCAATGGATGAACGTCTGGTCGAGGAGTTCCGCCGCATCGCCGGGACGGAAAACGTCCTGCGCGAACCGATCAAGCTGTTGACGTACGAATGTGATGCGCTGCCGCACTTGCGCCAAATGCCGGCGCTCGTCGTGCTGCCAGGATCGGCGGCAGAGGTCCAGGCAGTCGTGCGATTGTGCGCTCGAGAAGGTGTGCCGTTCGTCGCGCGCGGACACGGCACGGGACTCTCCGGCGGAGCGCTCCCCGTTCCAGGTGGTGTCGTCATCAGCCTCGCCCGGCTCAACCGGGTGCTCGATGTAGACATTCCCAATCGCCGCGTGACAGTGGAGCCCGGCGTCACGAATCTCGAGATCACGAAGCAGGTCGCGCCATACGGCTACTACTACGCGCCAGACCCATCCAGTCAGCAGGTGTGCTCGATCGGCGGCAACGTCGCCGAGAACTCGGGCGGTGCGCATTGTCTGAAGTACGGTTTCACCGTCCATCACGTGCTTGCGGTCGAAGCGGTGCTGCCGAATGGTGAACTGGTTCAGATCGGCAGCCCACTGCCCGATGCGCCCGGCCCCGATCTGCTCGGTCTGATCGTCGGGAGCGAGGGCACACTCGCCGTCGTGACGAAGGTGATCGTTCGCATCCTGCGCAAGCCCGAGAGCGTGCAGACGTTGCTGGCGGCGTTCAACACCATCAGCGACGCGGGAGCGGCGGTGTCCGCCATCATTGGTGCGGGCATCATTCCCGCCGCCGTCGAGATGATGGATGCGGTGGCGATTCGCGCCGCGGAAGCCGCCGTGCACCCGAACTTTCCGCCAGCCGACACGATCCTGATCGTCGAGCTCGATGGGCCCTCGTCCGAGGTGCGCGAGTTGTTTGCTGTCGTCGAAGACACCTGCCGCCGCGCGGGCGCGACGACGATCGAAGTGGCTCCGGACGACACGCAACGCATGCGCATTTGGAAGGGACGCAAGGCGGCGTTTGCCGCGATGGGCCGCGTGTCGCCGAACTACTACGTGCAGGACGGCGTCGTGCCGCGCACGAAGCTGCCTGAAGTACTTGGCCGCATCGCGGCGCTCAGTCAGCGATCGGGTCTGCCTATCGGCAACGTGTTTCACGCCGGCGACGGCAATCTTCATCCGCTGATTTGCTACGACGAACGGATCCCCGGGCAGGCGACGCTTGCGGAAGAAGTGGCGGGCGAGATCCTGACGTACTGCGTCGAGGCCGGCGGCTCGATCACTGGTGAGCACGGCGTCGGCGCGGACAAAAAGGACTACATGCCGCGCATGTTCTCGGACGATGACCTCGACGTGATGCAGAAGCTGCGCGACGCGATCGACCCGCGTCGCCTGTGTAATCCTGGCAAGGTGCTACCGACGCCACGTCTGTGCGGCGAGGTCCCGGGCCCGTATCGTCAGCATCCCGTCGAAGCGGCTGGCCTCGCCGATCGGTTCTGATGATTGCAGCTTCGATGAGACAGGGAAGCGCGGCGGATGCCGTCGATGGAGTGGTGCCTCGACAGGTCGTCGAGCCGGCCGACCCGAACGAGCTTGCGGCAACGCTTCAAGCCGCCTCACGGGACAAGCAGATCACCGTGCTTCGCGGCGGCGGCACGAAGCTGGGTTGGGGCCGAACTCCCGCAGTGATCGATCTGATCGTCAGTACGGCCAAGCTGAGCACGCTGCTGGTCCATCGACACGGCGACATGACGGCGACCGCGCACGCGGGCGTCACGCTTGCGCAATTCAATCGTGAGCTGGCGCGGCATGGGCAGTGGCTGCCGATCGACAGCGCTTTTGACGGGGCGACGATCGGTGGGATCGTCGCCACGAATGACTCCGGGCCGGTGCGCCATCGCTACGGCACACCACGTGATCTGCTGATCGGCGTCACGCTGGCACTCACTGACGGACGAATCGTCAAGGCCGGCGGCCATGTCGTGAAGAACGTCGCTGGGTACGATCTCGGCAAGCTCGCCAGCGGATCGTTTGGCACGTTTGGCGCCATCGTCGATGCCACGTTCAAGCTGCTGCCGATCCCACAGGCCTCGGCCACGGTCGATGCGTCGTATGTCGATGGGGACGTGCTGGCGCAGGATGTGATGAAGGTGTCCACGTCGCAGCTCGAACCAATGGCATTCGACGTGATGCTCGACGGCGGGCAGTATCGGCTGCGATTGCTGTTTGCCTCGAGTCCCGAAGCGGTGAGCGCGCAAGTCGAATCTGCGCAGCGACTGCTGTCGAGACCGTCCACTGTGGTGACCGGCGATCCGGAAATGGACGTCTGGGTCGATCAGGTGCGCTCGCCATGGGCCGGTACGGGCGCCGTGATTCGCTTTGGCTGGCTGCCGGCGAAGCTCGCTGACATCACAACACTCATGCATGACGTGCAGCAGATGGCGGGATCCATCGTCATGTGCGGCCGCGTGGGCGCCGGCGCTGGCCTCATACGCGTCGATGGCGATGTGCGCACGCAAGCCGCCGTCGTCGAGCGGCTGCGGTCCAGTGTCTGGGTGGGCAACGTGGTGGCGCTGCGTGCCTCGCACGACTTGAAGCAGCACGTCGATGTGTGGGGGCCGGCCGCGAGCGCCGCGGATGCCGCTCGTGCACTGAAAGGTATGTTCGACCCATCTGGGATCCTCAACGCAGGCCGAGGACCGATCTGAGCCGGCGCTATGCCCAATGCCCAAGGCCCAATGACCAACGACACGCCATCGTCCGCATTGATCGACAAGTGCGTGCACTGCGGCTTCTGCTTGCCGACGTGCCCGACTTACCTTCTCTGGGGCGAGGAGATGGACTCGCCGCGCGGACGCATTTACCTGATGAAGGCCGGTATCGAGGGACGCGTCGAAACCACCTCGTCGTTCGTGGAGCATTTCGATCGCTGTCTCGGGTGCCTCGCGTGCGTGACGGCATGTCCATCGGGGGTGCAATACGCACCGCTCATCGAGAAGCAGCGCGCGCAGATCGAGCATCGCTACACGCGTGATGGCGGCGACGGACTGTTTCGATCGCTGCTGATGGCCATCGTGCCGTATCCGGCGCGGATGCGCGTCGCGATGCTGCCGCTCCTCGTGTTCGGTCCGCTCCTACGCGCGCTCACGGGTGGATCCAAGACGACGGCGCCGGTTAGTACGCGTCCGGAGGCGACCGAGGGAAGCCTGTGGCGCCGTATCGCAGCGGCCATCAAGTTGGCGCCGCCGGTCACGTGGGGCGCGCTGTTCGAGCGACTGCCTGAGGTGACGCCTGCCGTTGGATCCGAACGGCTCAAGGTGGCGCTGCTCGAAGGATGCGTGCAGCGGCTCTCATTCGCGAACGTGAATCAGGCGACGGTGCGTGTGCTGGCCGCAGAAGGATGCAGTGTCAGTGCACCTGCGAGCCAGGGCTGCTGCGGTGCCCTGCCGCTTCATGCTGGTCGCATCGAGCAGGCGCGAGCGCTCGCCCGACACAACATCGGAGTGTTCGAGAAGGCTGGCGTTGATCAGATCGTCATCAACGCCGCGGGCTGCGGTTCAGCGATGAAGGAATACGGTGAGCTGTTTGCCGACGACCCGGCGTGGGCTTCCCGGGCGAAGGCAATCGCGGCGAAGGTTCGCGACGTGACCGAACTGCTTGCCGAACTCGGAGAACAGCGAGCCGTCCGTCGTCCCGTCACCGCGCGCGTCGTTTATCACGACGCCTGCCATCTGGCGCACGGTCAGAACGTGCGCACCCAGCCGCGCGCGTTATTGCAGGGAATTCCCGGTATCGAGCTTCTCACACCGGCAGAATCCGAGATTTGCTGCGGCAGCGCCGGGATCTATAACCTGGTGCAGCCCGATCCGGCCGCCCAACTCGGAGCGCGCAAAGTCCGTCACATCGCGGCGCTCTCGCCGGATATGATTGCCACGGCCAACCCCGGGTGCACGCTGCAGATCGCCGCAGCCGCCCGAGGTCTCGGGCACGACTGGCCGATTTTCCATCCCATTGAACTGATCGACGCCTCCATTCATGGCGTCGATCCACGCAGCCGGTAGGCAGTAGCCGATAGCTCGTAGCGGTTCCTCGTTCTTGCTACGAGCTACCAGCTACAACCTGCCAGCGAGATGAGGCGCAGATGTGGCAGCACAACTATGAGCCGATTGCCGGGAGTCTCGGGATCTCCGCACTGTTCGCAGCGATTCCGATCGTCGTGCTGTTCCTGATGCTCGGCGTGTTCAGGAAGCCGGCCTGGATGTCGGCGTTGACGGCGCTCGGCTCGGCGGTCCTCGTCTCGCTTCTGGTCTACGGGATGCCGGCACAGCTGGCGTTCATCTCCGCCATCTACGGAGCCGCATTCGGTCTGTTCCCGATCGCGTGGATCGTCTTCACGTCGATCATGCTGTACCGCCTCGCGGTGGACACTGGCAAGTTCGAGATCATCAAAGATTCGATCGGCGGTCTGACGACGGACCGCCGGCTGCAGGCGATGTTTATCGCGTTCTCGTTCGGCGCGTTCATCGAGGGCGCCGCCGGGTTCGGCGCACCGGTTGCCGTATCGGGCGCGATGCTCGCCGGTCTCGGCTTCAATCCGTTTTACGCCGCTGGCATCTGTCTGCTCGCGAACACGGCGCCGGTCGCCTTTGGATCGATTGGCATTCCTGTGACGACGCTGGCCAACGTCACCGGCTTGCCGGTGCTGCCACTCAGCGCCATGGTCGGCCGTCTGTGCGCGATGATCTCGGTGATCATTCCCGCCTATCTCATCGTAGTGATGGCGGGCGGTCGGCGCGCACTTGAAGTGTGGCCGGCGATTCTTGCGTGTGGTCTGTCGTTCGCGGGTATGCAGTTCTACGTGTCGAACTTCATGGGGCCCGAGCTGACCGACATCTTGAGCTCGTTGACCTGCATCGTCGTCATGGTGGTGGTGCTGAAGTTGTGGACACCGAAGACGATCATGCGCCTGGAGGGTGATACGCCTGTGGCGGCAGTGGGGCACACCCACACGCCGGCGGAGGTCTTCATGGCATGGTCGCCCTACCTCTTGCTCGTGGTGTTCGTGCTGCTCTGGGGTGAAGCCTCGATCAAGCCAAGCATCAATCGCGTGGGCGACAGCTTGCTCCCGTCGTTACCGATCGTCGCCGGCACTGGCCCGCTCGCCTCGCGACTGATGGTGCCGGGACTTCACAACTTGATCAC
>JBKPRH010000402.1:0-9355 GCA_046765795.1 Acidobacteriota bacterium
GGCCTGCGCGCTGCGCCATTTCTCGAGGCCGGCAGCATCGGCGCAGCGCCCGTGCTGACGGAACGCCAACGCCAGCAGTTGCTGGAGATCGCGACACGCGTGCGGGTTCCGGCGCGTTCGGTGGTGTATCGAGAGCAAACCGCAGCGACGTGGATCTTCATCAACACCGAAGGCGTGCTGAAGACCTTCAAGGACCTGCGAAGCGGGCGGCGCTGGGTGACGGCGTTTCTCTTTCCAAAGGATGTGTTCGGTCTGGCGAAGAATGGCTTGTATGTCCGCACCGCCCAGGCGATCACTCCGGCCACGCTGTATCGGATTGAGTCTCACGCGCTGATCGCACTGCTGCGACGCGACGCCGAACTCCAGTTTCAGTTTCTGAGCAAGGTGACGCACGAACTTCGCGAGGCGCAGCGCCAGACCATCGTGGTTGGCCGGCGAGACGCCGTCGGACGGGTGGCGATGTTCATCCAGCAGCTCGAATGCACCGTGTGCGACCGTCACAATGCTCGCGACATCGAACTGCCAATGAGCCGGTCCGACATCGCGAGCTACCTGGGTCTGTCGCTCGAGTCCATCAGCCGCGCGACCGCCAAGCTGCAACGCCGCGGTATCGTGGCCTTTCCCAATCGTCATCTCGCACGCATCCTCGATCGTCCGCAGTTCGATCGCCTCTCGAAGGCAATCTAGGCTTCATCGCGCACGCTCACGAAGCAGGGGTTGCCCGAACTGTGCCTCCTCGTCGGTGCGGAGGCACAGTCGCGGAGCGTGCCCGAGGACGTACGCGAACGCCCGGTCGAGCCGTTTGTGAGCACGCGGGACGGCCGCGCCGGCTTCGGCCTGACGAGTCGTTGCACTGATTGTTCGACGCCTTGGCGGGCAGGTTGACGTCGAGAGTGACAGGACCGGGACCAGCATTCACCTGCATTTTCCGGCGCGTACCGCATCCAAACGCTGAGTTCTTGACCCAGCTCAGAAGATCTACGTAGATCCATCGGCCTATTGCCCCATCGCCGCTGACTAGATACGGTTACGGCCTCCCCACAAGGTTTGCTCGCCACCTGCGCGACGCGACAGTGGTGAGCCTTGTTTTTGCCGGAGCGAGCATCGGAGGGAGGGGCCATGGGAGTGTCCGTGTTTCCTGGACGTGAGAATCTCGTCCCGAACGTCGAACGGGTAGCTCGGGACGCGTGCTCTCGACTAACCCAAGCCACAAGAGAATCGATAAACGACCGCCTGCGCGATGTGCTGTCGCGACTGGTTGAAGAGCTCGTGCTGGAGGGCGGTCTCTTTTTTGTGCCGTTCGAACCGCAGATCGCGAACATCGCGATCGGCAGCCTGCCGGCCTCAGGCCGGGCCATCGCTGAGTGCCTCGCCGGGGGCCGTCTGAAGAACGTCCCCGGTAGCCCTGAGGTGCTGGTGGTGTCCGACCCACCACATCAGGGCCGCGCGACTGCCATCGCTGCGGACGACCACCTGCATTTGTGGGCGCTCGGCATTCGCACGCTGATTGTGGTCCCGCTGCATCGGCAGGACTTCAGCCGAGGAGCGATCGCGTTGTATTCGCAACGCGCGCAATCACAACTGGCCGACCCGGCACTGGCCCCATTGGCCGCCGTTGCCGAGGCGGTGCGCACCGCCATCGAGGCTGTGCACGGCACTCGCACCGGTGACGCGTCGGGTCCTCATGCGGCTGAGGCCACATCCCGGCGCGGGTCTACCGCGGCCGACGACGCGGATCAGCAGGGGGCCCCGGAAGACGCGCTGATCGGCGAAAGCGCAGCCTGGCGCTACGTGGTGTTTCGTCTCGAGCAGGTCGCCGCGACGACGGCGAGCGTCCTGCTCCTCGGTGAAACGGGCACCGGCAAAGAGCTCGTCGCGCGCGCGATTCATCGTCGCAGTTCGCGGGCGAACGCCAAGTTCGTCGCGCTCAACTGCGCCGCTCTCCCCCCGACGCTGGTGGAAAGCGAGCTGTTCGGTCGAGAGCGTGGCGCGTTCACGGGTGCACATTCGAGTCAGGTCGGTCGATTCGAACACGCGCATCGAGGGACGCTGTTTCTCGACGAGGTCGGCGATCTGCCGAGCGAGTTGCAGCCAAAACTTCTGCGCGTGCTTCAGGAAGGGCAACTCGAGCGTCTCGGTAGTGCCCGCACCGTCGATGTCGATGTGCGCGTCGTCGCCGCCACGAACCGCGACCTGGCCGAGGAAGTACGGCAGAACCGTTTTCGTGACGACCTGTACTACCGGCTGAACGTGTTTCCGATCACGCTGCCGTCACTGCGTGAGCGTCGTGAGGACATCCCGCTTCTGGCGCAGCACCTGGCCAATCGCTTTGCGCGTACGATGCACAAACCGATTAAGCCGCTCTCGGATACCGTTGCGCGTGCATTGCAGCAATACGACTGGCCGGGCAATGTCCGCGAGCTTGAAAACGTCGTGCATCGGGCCATCATCCTCTCGGCTGACGGCGTGATTTCTCTGAGTGACATCGCGCTGTCGGCGGTTCGGGTCACGGCATCCGTCGGGACGACGCTCGAAGAAATCGAACGCAATCACATTCAACGCATGCTCAGCACGACGCTGTGGCGGATTGAGGGCCGCCGCGGCGCTGCCGAGCTGCTTGGCATGAAGCCAAGCACGTTGCGCAGCCGGCTGCGAAAGCTCGGAATCCGGCGCGGCGCTTAACCTCTCGCACCCTACCCACACCCTCTCCGCATGCCTACCCGCTCGCGCGTTCCGTGCGCGAGCGGTCCCACCTGAGACCGGGTGAGCCACCAAAAGGCTCACCCGGTACGGCCCGTAATGTGCTGTGTAAATCAGTAGCCCGTGAAGGATTCACACGATCGCTGGTTGTCGGGCGACATACCGCGGTATACCGCGGCCAGCGCGTCGCGCTTCGCGGCTGGGACACGTCCTGCGATGCACATAGCAACCATGAACTTGCGGGTCCGCGATGACAAGCGATCCGAGGCGCTCAGTGCGATCGACGGGTTCATTCGCCGGATGCGATCGTGGCCCGGCTGTCTGACCTGCCGACTCCTCGCTGATGCCAGCGATGGTGAGATGTTGACCCTCGTCTCCGAGTGGGACAGCCGCGAAGGACTGGACGGATTTATCTCGTCGCGCGAGTTTCTCATCCTGCAAGGTATGAGGATGGTTCTTCGCGACGACCCGCAGGTCATCCTTGACGAGATTCTCCTGCGTTCAAGGATGTCTCTCGGCGCAAAGGTCCGTTAGCCAGCAGAACTTCGTCGCTGAGCACTCATCGCGCGCGTCCCACGTTCGTGGCCCCCCACGGTCGTGCCACTCGCGCTGGGTGCGAGCCACGTATCATCGTGGCGCGATCCCACCACGCAGAGTCGCACTGCCTCATCCGCGATCACAAAAATCGTGCAACGGGACCGCCACTTCTGGCGTAAGTTCAGGAGCACGGGAGAAAGAGTGCCGTCAGGCACAGTCAGCATGGGTCCAGTGCCTCGGACGCTCATCGCGGATGACCATCGGCTCGTCGCGGACGCGTTGAACGAGCTGCTTGCCGACCATTGCGAAATGGTTGGAACTGTGCTCGACGGGTCCAGTCTCCTCTCGGTTGCGCTCGAGCGACGCCCTGACTTGATCATCGCGGATCTCTCGATGCCTGGGCTGAGCGGCGTCGAAGCGGTCGGTCAGCTTCGGCGCGCCGGCGTGACCGCCAAGATCATCATCGTCTCGATGTACGGCGATCCGCGGGTCGCGAAGCAGGCCATCACAGCGGGAGCGTCGGCGTTCGTGGCCAAGCAGGGCGCCGGTGAGGAGTTGCTCACGGCGATTCGTATCGTGCTGGAGGGTGGCACGTATATCAGTCCACATATAGCCGAGCGCATGGCGAGCGTCCCTGCCAGCGAACCGCCCCTCGCCACCTTGACTCCGAGACAACGCGAGATCCTGCAGTTCATCGCTCAGGGTCACAGTGCGAGAGAGATCGCCGCGGCCCTGAACTTGTCCCCACGCACGGTAGAGACGCACAAGTACGAGATCATGCGGGCGCTGGGACTGCGAAAAACCGCGGATCTGGTCCGATATGCCGCATCAATTGGGCTGATCACGCCCTGACACACCGCGGCAAGCTCCTTGCTCCCGCCGGGCGCGGGCCATGTCTTCCGCAAAGGTTCCGCAGGGCGCCGTGCTCGCTGGTCCGGCTCAGAAGACCAACGATGCCACGCGGCTTGCGCTGTCGCGAACGTTGCTGGCTCACGACAGGACCTTGATGGCGTGGATACGAACGAGCACCTCGATGATCTCGTTCGGATTCACGATCTACAAGTTCTTTCAGTTCCTCCAGGGTGATAAAGCGACAGAAAACGTCCACAGGGTGCTCGGACCGCGCGGTGTCGCGCTGGTCATGATTCTGATCGGCGTCAGCGGCCTGGTGCTCGCGACGATTGATTACCGCCGACAGATCGCCGTGCTGCGTCGTGACTATCAGGCCTACGGTGCTGTGCACGTGTCGATTGCGCTGGCCGTGGCGACGATGATCGCCGGACTCGGCGTGCTCGGATTTGTCCTGGTGTTCTTGCGCCAGTGACGTCAGCGCTGGCGTGATGGGCTGATCGACGCCGTTGGTTTCGGCGCCTGATAGCCGCTGCGAGTTCGTGCCCGAACGTCTGGACGACCGACGACCCTCACCACGACGCGACGAAACTTCCCGTCGCGCAGCCCATTCGTCGAGATGTAGCCGAGCGTGTACTGTTGCGCCAGTTCGGTGGCGATCTTGGTGTAGATCCCGTGCAATTCGCGGACATTCGAGGTCATGAACGTCACGCCGCCTGTTGCCTCGGCGAACGATCGCATCACGAACAACGCCTGCGAAAACTTGCTCGTCTTGAGATCGCTCAGCTGACGCGCGTCCAACGGCGACAGCAGCAGAATCGTATAGAGCACGATACCGGACTGGTTCGCCAAGTCCATCACATCTTCGTACTGCACCAGGCTCGATGTGTCCTGGCCGTCAGAAAGGACGACGACGGCTTGTTTGCGGATGTCTTGAGCCGCAGCGCCACGCCGGCTGCGAATCATTTCGGTCATCGCCATGTAGAGACCGTTGTAGAGCGCGGTCGAGCCGCGCGCCGATGTTGCCTTGATGGCGCGGATGGCTCCATTCATGTCGCTGCCGAGCGGATGAAGGATGTTGGCCCTGTCGTTGAACTCTGTCACGGACACGCGATCCGCAGGCTGCGCTGACTCGACGAGTCCGATCGCCGCGTCCTGCGCCACAGACAGCACCGGCGACATGCTCGACGACGTGTCGAGAAGAATGGCGACATCCATGGGGAGACGCGACGATGAGAAGAACGACACGTCCTGGGGCACGCCGTCCTCGAAGATCGCAAAATCGGTTGCCGTCAACCCACCGACGGGTTGGTTGTGCTCGTTGGTCAACGTCACGTTGAGCGACACGAGGTCGACGGCGCCGCGGAAGACAGGCGCCCCAGCTGCTTTGTCTTGCGAGCCAGCCGCTTGAGCCAGCAGCACAGGAGCGGCGTCGTAGAACGTCGCGATCCCGACGGAGGCGATCAGTGCGCCGATGACCAGATGCCGTTGCGTGCGAGACATGGCTCTCCGTCGCGAAGGCTCGCAAGCCAGGTACCAGGGTGGTGCCCGCGATCGGGCACGCAGGCGATTCAGCGATGCAGCGACTCAGCCTGAGCCCTTCCGGCCCACCGCGCAGCTTCGCGGCGATTCCGCGAGGTATCGCGGAAACGAATGACCAACACTGGCGACTGACACGACGTGTGCGATGGCGGCGCGACTCTTGCGAACCGCGCAGCTGGGAGAGCTCCCGATGGCATGCACAGATCACGTGCGCTTCGATCAGGACGAGGCGATTGCGACCGATGCGACCGTTCCACCAAAGCAGGCGCCCTTTCCGGGCATGGTGTGGATTCCGGGTGGCACGTTCCGGATGGGGTCGAACAAGCACTACCCGGAAGAGCGACCCGTGCATCGCGTGTCAGTGGACGGTTTCTGGATGGACCGTTATCCGGTGACCAACGCGCGGTTCGAGGAGTTCATCGCAGCCACCAGCTACGTGACGTTTGCCGAGCTTCCCCCCGATCCTCGGGATTATCCAGGCGCGTTGCCCCACATGCTCTACGCCGGGTCACTCGTGTTCGTGAAGCCGCAGGGGCCGGTCGATCGCAACAACATCGGCAACTGGTGGCAGTTCATGCGCGGCGCGCATTGGCGCCACCCGCAGGGTCCGGGCAGTTCGATCGACACAAGACAGGACCATCCCGTCGTGCACGTCGCGTTCTCTGATGCCGAGGCCTTTGCGAAGTGGGAAGGGAAGGCGCTGCCAACAGAAGCCGAGTGGGAATTTGCCGCGCGTGGCGGCCTTGACGGCGTGGACTACGCGTGGGGCGACGAATTTCTCCCGAACGATCGGCACATGGCCAACACCTGGCAAGGTGAATTCCCGTGGCGCAATTCGGCGAGCGATGGCTACGAAGGCACGTCGCCTGTCGGTGTCTACGATCCGAACGGCTACGGCCTCTACGACATGATTGGCAACGTCTGGGAATGGACGACGGACTGGTATGAACCCAACCATCCAGAAGAAGCGCAGAAGGCCTGCTGCATCCCGCGCAATCCACGCGGTGGCCGCGAGGACGCGAGCTTCGATCCACGCCAGCCTGACGTCCGAATCCCGCGCAAGGTGCTGAAAGGCGGATCGCATCTCTGCGCGCCCAACTATTGCCGGCGTTATCGTCCGGCCGCCCGGTTTCCAGAACCGATCGATACATCGACGTGTCACGTCGGCTTCCGCTGCATCGTCCGGGCGACGGCGCCCGCGTCATGATCGAAAGTGCGCTGCGGGCCGCCGCGGAAAACGCGTCTCTGGCGATCGGGGGCGTGGCGGTCTTGATCGTGGCGTGGGGATCGATTGAAGCCGCGATCGGATGCATCGCTCTTGTCGTCCGGCGGCAAACGGGTCACGGCGCACGCAAGGCCGTGTGGCGACGCTACGGTGTCTGGCTGTTGCTGGGCCTCGAGTTCGAGCTGGCCGCCGACATCATCGAGACAGTCATCTCACCTGAATGGATGGACATCGCGCAGCTTGGCGCGATCGCGGTCATTCGCACGTTCCTGAATTACTTCCTGGAGAAAGATCTCGAAGCCGCTGTGCGTGAGGGTGAGGCGTCTATGCGCCTGAGCGCGTCGAGAGCCAGCTGACCGCGACATTCGCCCAGGGAATCTCTGAATAGAACAGCACGAGAAACCATGTGACGACGTAGGTCGCGCGGAGCAGTCGCTGGTCGGCGCGACAGAGTGCCACGCCCATCGTCAGGAGGAGCCATCCAAAGCCTGCCACCGGCGCAATCGCATACGTCACACCGCAGAACAACAACAGACTCAGATGATGGAGCGGGCCTGCGCGCGCACCGCGCGGCAAGAGAAATGCGAACGCGACGAGCGTCTCGAGTGCCAGTACGCCCCAGGTGGACATCAGCACCAGATATCGGAACGCCGCCGGATCTGGTGGCGGGTTGTGATCGAGCGGTTCAGCCCCTTCGGGGTATGGCGCAAGATGCTGACGGTTATCGGTGAGTTGCGCCGGGCTCATTCGGCCAAGCAACTGCACGGCGTCGGTGAAGCGAGCATCCGTCAACCAGGTCACACGAAAAAAGCGGCCGTCGAGATAGTCGGGCGACAGTAAGGCCTTCCAGATAACGGCCATCAGAAAAGCGGCTCCGACCAGCAAGCGCGCATTGGTGGCGAGCGTACCGGCCGGGTCGGTCGCACCAATCGACAGCGCGAGCGCCAGGCACCAGTACGTCAAGAGATAGATGTGATTGTCTGGCAGTGGCCAATCCGCGATGATGCGCGCGGTCAAGAGCGCCGTCAGCACGTACCACGTCAGTGAGGACAACAGCGTTCGAGGTGACAGGAGCGCCAGTCCTGCCGCGGCGAGGATCAGCGGACGCACGCCCCACGGACCCATTGGCCGCAACAGCAGCTCCACCGCCGTCAGCCGCAAGATCAGTTCGATGCCCACATCACTTCGCCGTCGGCTGCCGATCGATGGGGATGGTCAGGCTGCGGAGACGACGCTCGTTCGCTCGGAGTGGCTGATCGGAGAATTCGACCTTCCACACCTCCACACGAACCGTGGCCGCCTCACGGCCGTTGCGCAGTTCGCGCGCGCCGGCAGCTTCGCCGAGTCGTGTGAGGAAGCGCTGAGAAGGAAAGAGCTGTGCGCGAACGGCGTCGAACTCGAGCGAGTCGGTAACATTCAGCTCCTCGGATCGTCCTGGTGCGTCAACGAACAACCGAACATAGCGAAAGGCGGTGCCGTCTGTCGTGGCGAACATCCCGAAGCCACCGCCCTTCCACGGACTGAGGTCTGCGACCCTGGCGAGCACGACCTGGGTGATCGCAACAGCGAGCAGGAGCGCCGTCGGGATGGCCGTGCGCCACTGTGCGGCGATGCGTTCGGCGGTGCTGCTCACTGTCATGGATCCGTCACGTCCGTTCGCGAACCGCCGCCATATGCCGAGGAGGAGGAGCAGGAGGAGTGGCCGGAGCCGCGTACCACTGATCGCGTGGAACGATGGCCGGCTGCTCGGGATCGGCTTCATAGTTTGGCGACATGATCTGGACGCCGTGTTCGTTGAACGCATCCTGAATGTTCGCCAGAAGGTTATTGAGCACATCGGCGTAGTTCGCGCGGCAATCCACCGCGACGATCAACTGGTAGCGCACATAGAAGTCCTCGAGCGCGCGCTGCAACACTCGTGGCCGCGGGTCGCGGAGGACCATGTCAGTCCGTTCCGCTGCCACAGTCAGCAGCGCCTGCACCTGACGCCACGGGGTCGAGTAGCCGATCGTGACCTGAGTATCGAGGCTGAGATGCGGCGTCCCTTCCGTGCGGGTGTAGTTGGACATGCTCTGGCTGACGACGACCGCGTTGGGCACGGTGATGAGTTCGCCACAGACCGTGCGCAGTTGCATCGAGAACATCCCCATACGCGTCACGAGGCCGGCGACCTCGCCGGTGCGCACGACGTCTCCCACCTTGACTCCTCTGGAGTAGGTCAGCGTGAACCCGCTCATCAGCTGATTGACGAGTCCGGCCGAACCAAGCGACACGATGATGCCGACGAACACGCTGACACCCTTGAACGCGTCGGTGCCGCTCCCCGGCACGTACGGATAGGCGATGACCGCCGCGAACAGCCACAGCGCGGCAGCGGTGAGGCGGCGGCTCGCGCGTGCTGTGTCTGCGGAGGTCCACGCGGACGCGATCGTGCCGCGCTCCACCGCATCGAAAAACGCGTTGGTCACCGCGATCGCGACTTTGGTCGCGGTAATGATGACC
>JBKPRH010000403.1:0-44141 GCA_046765795.1 Acidobacteriota bacterium
GGCCACGCGCGCCGTGATTGACGCGATCGGCCAGACACTTCCTGACGCCGATCGCGTGCGTTTCTTTGCGCGCGCCGCCATCAGGCGGTATCAACCGTAACCCGACTGTTCGGTTCGCTCCAGATCTTCGTTATCACTTTATGCGGGACCTCATAAGCACGAGGGCTCGCGTGATAGGAGACGATAGCGATGGGTGATGGCGAGTTCGTTGGCGGCGGCAGCGTCACGTGGACGATAACCAACTCGGACGGAGAGTCAGGCGGCGGCGACAAGAACAGGTCCCATGGAAAGGACAAAGATCCGAAGCGAGATGACGGGATGTTCACGGTCACCGTCAACGGGAATGTGGCGGTGAGGGTGCCGGTGAAAAACACCACGATTAAAGTGAATTGGGAGTAGCCGCCGACGTCTATCGATTACGAGCCGAGCAGCAACCGGCGAAGACGATCGGTAAATGATTCGCTAGGTGTCACGAGCGGGGTCAGGGCGGTGATCAGATCGGCAGCCGAGCGATAGCGGTCGTTCGCGCGTTTCGCCAGCAGCCGATGGACCACAGGCTCGAGCGGCTTGTGCTGCGGCGCAAGCGAGGAAAGCGGATCGGGATCCTTGTCCAGCACGTTCGAGACGGTTTCTGACGGGGAGGCTCCGGCAAAGGGGAGCCTTCCCGTCGTCATCTCGTACATCACCACACCCAGAGAGAACAGATCGCTGCGCGGATCGAGTGGGAGTTGAAGGATCCGTTCCGGCGCCATGTAGTTCGCCGTGCCCATGGGCCGTCCGGGGATGGTCGAGCCATCCGGACCGAGTTCGCCAGTGTCGGAGGCCTTGAAGCGCCGCGCTAACCCGAAGTCCAGCACTTTCACCGTCCCTGCATCCGACACGATGAGATTGCCTGGTTTGATGTCGCGGTGGACGATGCCCTTGTCGTGTGCGGCGACGAGTGCGCCGGCGATCTGCAGCGCGAGCTCGGCGATCCGCTCGGTCGTCAGTGTGTTCCGCGACATGTAAGTCTTGAGGTTCACACCATCCAGGCACTCCATGGCGATGAAGATACGGCCGTCGTGTTCATCGATGTCGTAGATCGTGCAGATATGGCTGTGCGTGAGCGTCGCGATCGTTTCGGCCTCGCGACGGAAGCGACGCACGGCGTCGGGATCGTCGGCGAGTTCCTCGGGAAGAAACTTGAGCGCGACTTTCCTCGCCAACCGGGTATCCTCGGCTTCGTAGACGACGCCCATGCCGCCGGTGCCGAGCTTGCCGGTGATCCGATAATGGCTAATCGTGCTGCCAAGCATGTTCCGTGTTCCGGCAGAATACCTTGAGCCTGAGGGGGCCCTTGCACAGTTTGTTCAGTCATAGCCGCTGACAGTGCGAAGAACGGACGAGGTTCGTCGCTATCATTGCGCAACGTCTTGCATGTCATGAGTTCTCTGCCGCCCGAGGACGAACGCGAGTCCGATCTGCTCAGCGACGAGCCGACGATCGAACTGGTGGTTCGCGCCCAGAGCGGCGACCGCCAAGCCGTGGAAGCGCTCCTGCAGCGCAGCGTTCCGCAGCTGAAACGGTGGGCGCATGGCAAGCTCCCGCCTGCGGCGAGAAACACTCTCGATACCAGCGATCTCGTTCAAGACACGGTGCTGCACGTGCTGCGGCGCCTCGACACGTTTCAGCCTCGCCATGTCGGGGCCATGCAGGCGTACCTGCGACGGTCGGTGCTCAATCGAATCCGCGATGAGGTGCGGCGTATCGCACGTCACCCCATGTCAATTGACCTGCCCGACGACATGCCGTCGGAAGAACCCTCGCCGGAGGAACACGCAGTGAAGGCAGAAGCGGTGTCGAAATATTGCGAGGCATTGACCGCGCTCAGTACGCGCGATCGCCAGTTGGTCGTCGCCAGAATCGAAGCGCAATGGACGCACGATGAGATCGCCCGCCACTTCTCGATCCCAACGCCGGATGCGGCGCGCATGGCGGTATCGCGCGCGCTCCAGCGTCTGGTCGACTCGGTAGTCAGATGACGAACGCGTCGGTCAGTCCGCGTACACCACTGTGCGGGTACTGGTGTGCGAACGCAGAACGTCCGACGTCAGTCGCTTGCTCAGATACACCTTTGACTGGGTGTTGTCGTGGCGATTTGCCTCGTACTTGATCACGTTGAATTCGAGCTGGTCGAGCGTCCCACGCATGTCGTAGAAGCAGTTCTTGGTCTTGACGACGACCTCGTGAAAGCCGGCAGCGTGGGCCCACGCCTCCGACTCCTCGGTTAGCGCGCGGAAATGGCCCTGTCCCCGCCAGTCCCGGCGCGTGCCGCCGATCCAGCTATAGAGCACTTTGCGGCCGTCGAACTCGACGGAGTCGTGGAGGCGCGTCACCAGATCGGCGAGCTTGGGTTCGATCTCCTGTGCGCGAATCTCGTGCACGATCTTGAAGGCGACGGGTGCGACCATACCGGGATCGTCGGGCAGTGGCGCCTCGGCGATCAGGATCAGGTATTCGCGGTCGCGCAGACGGGCCGTGATTTCCGCCGCGGTTTTCTTGCGGGGGAACTCGCCGAAGTATTCCTCGATGTATTGGATTTCGAGCGCGCCAGATTCGAGCGGGTATTGCTTGATCAGATATTCCATCAAGATTCGATCAATCGTACCCCAGGTTGGGGCGCAGCCAGCGCTCCGCCTCCCCGAGGCGTACACCTTTTCGAGCGGCGTAGTCCTCCACCTGGTCGCGGCCGATGCGGCCGACGGTGAAATAGCGCGCATGCGGGTGCGCGAAATACAGGCCGCTGACCGACGCGGCAGGAGCCATCGCGGCGCTCTCGGTCAGTGAGAGTCCGGCCCGATCCGCCTGGAGCAGGTCGAACAGTTTGTATTTTTCGCTGTGATCCGGGCAGGCCGGATAGCCGAAGGCGGGGCGGATCCCACGGTACCGTTCGCCGATCAGATCCTCATTGGACAGGTGCTCGTCCGCGCCATAGCCCCAGTCCTGGCGTGCACGGGCGTGCAGCCATTCAGCGCTGGCCTCAGCGAGTCGGTCGGCCAAGGCCTTCACCATGATCGCGTGATAGTCGTCCATGCGGCGCTCGTACGCCGCGGCTAGTTCCTCGGCGCCGATGCCTGCGGTCATGGCAAACGCACCGAGGTAGTCGGGCAGTCCGCCATGGTTCGGCGCGACGAAGTCGGCGAGCGACAGGTTCGGATTCCTGTCGGACTGCTGCTCCTGTTGACGCAGCATGTTGAAGCGAAGCACTTCACGCGCATCACGGTCCGGCCGGACACTACTCGGGTCGTAGACCACGATGTCGTTGTCGAGTGAGTGAGCGGGCCAGAAGCCATAGACCCCTCGAACGGCAAGGAGTCGCTCAGCGACGATGCGATCGAGCAGCCGTCGTCCGTGATCGTAGAGCTCGCGCGCAGACGATCCGTAGCGCGGGTGATCGAGGATGGCGGGGAAGCGTCCCTTGAGTTCCCATGCCGCAAAAAAGAACGTCCAGTCGATGTAGGGGACGATCGTCTCGAGCGACACATCCACGATCCGTGTACCGGTGAACGACGGCACCGCCAGATCGTCGGCGGTCGATCGCAGGTCGAGCCGATTCTTCGTGGCATCGGGCCACGAGAGCAACGGCGGGCGCTTGAGCGCGGCATGCTGCTGACGCACGCGCGCCTGGTCAGCCTTGACCTCCTGGTCGAAGGTGGCACGCGCGGTCGTGCTGAGCAATCGTGAGACAACGTCCACGGCACGTGATGCATCAACGACGTGAACGACCGGCTGCGACGCGTACTCGGGCGCGATCTTCACCGCCGTATGCGGACGGCTCGTCGTGGCGCCGCCGATGAGCAGCGGGATCGCCATCTTCCGGCGTTCCATTTCGCGCGCGACGAACACCATCTCGTCGAGCGACGGCGTAATGAGACCGCTCAGCCCGATCATGTCGGCATCGGCGTCCATGGCCGTCTGCAAGATGCGATCGGCGGGCACCATCACGCCCAGATCGATGACCTCGTAGTTGTTGCAGCCGAGCACGACACCGACGATGTTCTTGCCGATGTCGTGGACGTCGCCTTTCACGGTGGCGAGCACGACCTTTGACCTGTGACCTTTGACCTGTGACGTTGCCGATTCCTCCTCCATGTAAGGCAGGAGGTACGCGACGGCAAGTTTCATCGCGCGGGCGCTCTTGACCACCTGCGGCAGGAACATCTTGCCGGCGCCGAACAGCTGGCCGACGATGCGCATGCCATTCATCAGCGGGCCTTCGATCACATCGAGCGAACGTGACGAGGCGAGGCGCGCTTCCTCGACGTCCTGCTCGATGAACTCCACCACACCGTGGACAAGCGCATGTGCGAGCCGCTCTTCTACGCTGCTCTGGCGCCACGAAAGATCGACGATTCGGGCGGTGCCGCTGCCTTTGACCCGCCCTGCGAACTCCACGAGGCGCTCGGTCGCGTCGGGTCGGCGATTGAAGATCACGTCTTCGACATGCGTCAGCAGGTCGGACGGGATCTCCTCGTAGACGGCGAGCTGACCGGCATTGACGATGCCCATGTCGAGGCCGGTCTTGATCGCGTGAAACAGAAACGCCGAGTGGATCGCCTCGCGCACCACGTCGTTGCCGCGAAATGCGAATGACAGGTTGCTGATGCCGCCGCAGATGCGTACGCCCGGGCAGGTGACTTTCAGCACGCGGATGGCTTCGATGAAGTCCATCGCGTAGAAGTTGTGTTCCTCGAGTCCGGTCGCGATGGCGAGAATGTTCAGGTCGAAGATGATGTCGAGGGGATCGAAGCCTTCCCGCATGAGGAGCCCGTAGGCGCGCTCGCAGACTTCGATCTTCCGCCCGGCCGTATCTGCCTGCCCACGCTCGTCGAAGGCCATCACCACGACGGCGGCACCGTAGCGGCGGACAGTGCGGGCCTTGCGCAGAAACTCGTCTTCGCCTTCCTTGAGGCTGATCGAGTTGGCGATCGCTTTGCCCTGAACGCACGCCAGGCCGGCTTCAATCACCGACCACTTCGAGCTGTCCACCATGATCGGCAACCGCGCGATCTCGGGCTCGGTGGCGATGACGTTGAGGAACGACGTCATCGCGGCCTCTGAGTCGAGCATGCCCTCGTCCATGTTGACGTCGAGGATGTTGGCCCCGCCGCGGACCTGTTCGAGCGCGACGGCAGCGGCGTCGGTGTACTTGGCGTCGGACACCATCCGGGCGAATCGCTTCGACCCCGTCACATTCGTTCGCTCGCCAATCAGGATGAAGTTCGAGTCCGGGCGAACGGTCAGCGTCTCGAGGCCAGAGTACTGGGCGAACCGTTCAGATCGGTCGGGCCGTTCGCGTGGCGGCAGATCCTTGACCGCCTGTGCGATCGCGCGGATGTGCTCAGGTGTCGTGCCACAGCATCCGCCGACGATGTTGAGGACACCGGCGTCGGCGAACTCTCCGAGCAGGCGCGCCGTTTCGGCGGGCACCTCGTCGTATTCACCGAAGGCGTTGGGCAGGCCGGCATTGGGATGACAGGTGACGTACTCGCTCGCGAGCCGCGACAGTTCGGCGACGTACGGCCGCATCTGACTGGCGCCGAACGCGCAGTTGATGCCGACGCTGAATGGCCGCACATGGCCAATCGAGACGTAGAACGCGTCGAGCGTCTGGCCCGACAGCGTGCGTCCGCTACGATCGGTGATGGTCGCCGAGATCATCACCGGAAGCTCGACGCCTCGCGCCTCGAACTCGTCGAGCATGGCGGCGATTGCGGCTTTGGCGTTGAGCGTGTCGAAGATCGTTTCGAGCAGCAGCAGGTCGGCGCCGCCATCGATGAGCCCGCGGACCTGCTCGCGGTACGCGTCGCGCACGCGCGCGAACGTGTCGGGGCGAAACGCCGGGTTGTTCACGTCAGGCGAGATCGATAGCGTGCGGTTGGTGGGACCGATCGCGCCGGCAACGAACCGAGGGCGATCCGGCGTCCGATTGGACCATTCGTCGGCGGCCGCGCGAGCCAGACGCGCTCCCGCGACGTTCAGGTCGTAGGCGAGCGACTCGAGCGTGAAGTCGGCCTGCGCGATCGCGGTCGCGGCAAAGGTGTTGGTCTCGATGATGTCGGCGCCGGCCTCGAGGTAGCCGTGGTGGATGCCGGAGATGATCTCCGGCCGCGTGAGCACTAACAGGTCGATGTTGTTCTGCAGCGCGACCGGATGATCGCGAAACCGTTCGCCGCGGACCGCACGCTCATCCAGTTTCTGCTGCTGGACCATCGTCCCCATCGCGCCGTCGAGGATGAGGATGCGAGTGGCGAGGAGCGCGTCAAGCCGCGCGCGCGTCGTCATCAATTGTCATAATACAGATAGAACTCGTACGGATGCGGGCGCAGCCGGATCGGATCGAGCTCCTTCTCGGTCTTGTAATCGATCCATGTCTGGATCAGGTCATCCGTGAAGACGCTGCCCCGGGTCAGGAATTCACGATCGCCATCGAGTGCGTTGATGGCTTCCTGCAGTGAGCCGGGCGTCTGGCGGATGCCTTGCTCGCGCATCTCGTGCGGCGTCATCTCGTAGATGTCGCGATCGAGCGGGTTGCCCGGATCGATCCTGTTCTGGATGCCGTCCATCATCGCCATCAACATCGCCGACCAGGCGAGATAGCCATTGCAGCTGGGATCGGGACAGCGGAACTCGAGTCGCTTCGACTTCGGGCTCTTCGAATACATCGGGATCCGGATCGACGCGGATCGGTTGCGTGCCGAGAGCGCCAGATTGACTGGTGCTTCGAACCCCGGCACAAGTCTGCGATACGAGTTGGTGGTTGGTGCGGCGAACGCGAGGATTGCCGGCGCGTGTTTCAACAGCCCGCCGGCTGCGTGCAGACCCAAATCGCTGAGACCGGCGTAGCCCGTGCCGGCGAAGAGAGGAGTGCCGCCCTTCCACAGCGACGTATGGGTGTGCATGCCGCTGCCGTTGTCTTCGAAGATCGGCTTGGGCATGAACGTCACTGTCTTGCCGTGGCGCTTCGCGACGTTCTTGCAGATGTACTTGTACCACATGAACTGATCGGCCATCTTCAGCAGTGGCTGAAACTGCATGTCGATCTCGCTCTGACCGGCCGTCGCGACCTCGTGGTGATGCGCTTCGACGATGATGCCGACCTTGCGCATCTCGTAGACCATCTCTCCGCGCAGGTCGTGATAGGTGTCGGTGGGACTGACCGGAAAGTACCCACCTTTGAAGCTCGGCTTGTATCCGAGATTGGGCTCCTCGATCCGCGCCGTGTTCCACGCGCCTTCGACCGAATCGATCTGGTAGTAGCCGCGGTGCTGATTCTGTTCGTATCGGACTTCATCGAAGATGAAGAACTCCGGCTCGGGACCGATGTAGCACGTGTCGGCGACGCCCGAGTCTTTCAAGTACCGCTCCGCCTTCGTCGCGATGAGCCGCGGATCGCGCGAGAACGGCTCGCCGCTCACCGGATCGACGATGTTGGCGATGACGCTGATGGTGGGCCTGGCGAAGAACGGATCGAGGCGCGCCGTATCGGCCTCGGGAATAGCGAGCATGTCGGATTCGTGAATGCCCATCCAGCCGCGGATCGACGAGCCGTCGAAGCCGAGCCCTTCAGTGAACGTGTCCGTGTTCAGATGTTCGATGGGGAACGAGCAATGCTGCCAGCTGCCGAGCATGTCGACGAACTTGAGGTCCACCATCTCGGCGTCGTGCTTCTTGGCGAGCGCGAAGAAATCGTCGGGTGTCATGGAAACACCTCCGGGAGGGAGGCAAGGATAACGGATTTTGTCGATTATTAACGCGGAGGCGCCAAATTTGTCAGATCAGACAAAGCTGGTGTCGATCTCGTCTTGCGCACGCGCCGCGCGCGAGACATAATCTGGCTATTCCGCGCTCGGCCCCCGTCGCCCGAGCGGTAGCGATTTCAAGCGAACACCCGACACAATCTACCGCCGACTGTCGTCTCGAGAAAGGACTGATCGTCAATGGGATCTGCAGCACTTGCCGAAGCCGCAAAAAGCATCCGTGATTGGTCGTTAGCCAACGGAACGCATACATCACCCGCCATCAAAGCCACCGACGTCTTCGGCAGTCTTTGCTTCAACGACAAGCTGCAGCAGGAGCGGCTGTCGAAGACTGCCTATCGTGCGCTGCGGGCGACGATCACGCGTGGAGAGCCGCTCGACATCGCCACCGCTGACGCCGTGGCCGCGGCCCTCAAGGACTGGGCGCTCGAGCACGGCGCGACGCACTACACGCACTGGTTCCAGCCGATGACGGGCATCACGGCCGAGAAGCACGACTCGTTTCTGTCGCCCACCTCGGACGGTGGAGCGATCGCCGAGTTCAGAGGCAAAGAGTTGATCAAGGGCGAACCCGACGCGTCGAGTTTCCCGTCCGGCGGCATGCGGTCTACGTTCGAGGCGCGCGGCTACACGGCATGGGATCCGACGAGCCCGCCGTGGCTGCTCCTCAACGGCAACAGCGCCACGCTGGTGATTCCGACCGCATTCGTGAGCTGGACCGGCGAGGCCCTCGACAAGAAGACGCCGCTCCTGCGATCGATGGAAGCGGTCTCGAAGCAGGCCGTCCGCGTGTTGAAGTTGTTCGGATCGACTGCTGAACGCGTCTTCGCCACGTGCGGTCCCGAGCAGGAGTATTTCCTGATCGACAGCAACTTCTATTTCGCGCGTCCGGATCTGATCAACGCCGGCCGCACGCTCTTCGGCGCCAAGCCGCCCAAGGGCCAGGAGATGGAAGACCAGTACTTCGGCGCCATCCCCGCACGCGTCCTCGCGTGCATGGCGGAAGCCGAACTCGAGCTCTTCAAGCTTGGTGTGCCGGTGAAGACGCGCCATAACGAGGTCGCGCCGAGCCAGTACGAGATTGCGCCGGTCTTCGAGAACGCCAACCTCGCCGTCGATCACCAGATGATGACGATGGAGATGTTGAGGAAGATCGCGCCGAAGTATGGCCTCGCCGCGCTGCTGCACGAGAAGCCGTTTGCCGGTGTCAACGGATCCGGTAAGCACAACAACTGGTCGCTGTCCGACGAGTTCGGCAACAACCTCCTCGGTCCCGGCGACACGCCGCACGACAACATGCAGTTCCTGGTGTTCTGCGCCGCGGTGTTGCGCGCGGTGGATCGGTGGCAGGGCCTGCTCCGTGCGAGCATTGCGAGCGCCGGCAACGATCATCGTCTTGGCGCGAACGAAGCGCCGCCGGCGATCCTGTCGGTCTTCCTCGGCGACATGCTCACCGACATCTTCGAGCAGATCGAGAAGAACGGCGGGGCGAAGTCGACCAAGCAGGGCGGTGTGCAGGATCTCGGCGTGAGCGTGCTGCCGAAGCTGCCGCGCGATGCGGGCGACCGCAACCGCACCAGCCCGTTCGCGTTCACCGGCAACAAGTTCGAGTTCCGCGCCGTGTCCGCGGGGCAGAGCATCGCGTTCCCGAACATGGTGCTGAACGCGGCGATGGCCGACTCGCTCGATTCGATCGCCGCCGAACTGGAGACCGCGGTGGCGAAGGGCGAGGAGCTGAACAAGGCAGTCGGCAAGCTGCTGACAAAGATCGTCAAGGAGCACAAGCGCATCATCTTCAACGGCAACAACTACTCGGCCGAGTGGGAGAAGGAAGCCGGGAAGCGCAAGCTGCTGAACCTGAAGAACACGGTCGACGCGCTGCCGCAGCTCGTGACGAAGGAATCCGTCAAGCTGCTCGAGCGGTTCAAGATCCTCAACGAGCGCGAAACCCACGCTCGCTACGAGATCTTCCTCGAGAACTACAACAAGACCATCAACATCGAAGGGCAGTTGATGGTGCTGATGGCCAACCGCTACATCCTGCCGGCGGCGTTCGAGTACCAGAAACAGATCGGTCAGAGCGTGGCGGCAGTGAAGGCGGGTGGTGGGACCAGTGTGCAGGGCAAGAAGCTGCTCACGGCCTACACCAAGCTCGTTGACAAGTTCAAGACGCAGACCGATGCGCTCGCCGGGCTGCTCGAGCATAGTGGGGGATCCGCGGAGAAGCACGCCAAGTACATGCGGGACAAGATCGTCCCCGCGATGGCCAAGCTGCGTGAGGTTGGTGACGAGATCGAAGTGCTGACGCCGCACGAGATCTGGCCGCTTCCAACCTACCGCGAAATGCTGTTTGTGAAGTAGCTCTTCAGAAAAATGGATCGAGGACGTGCGAAACGTCCTCGATCCGGCTCCCCCCAGCAGGTTACGAAGTCCGCTAACTGCTTTCGGCACACGAAATGACGTGTTGTCGATGCAGCGTTGTGCGGAGCCCGTTGTAGACTTAAGGACTCGCCTGGCTCTTGCAGGCGATCCGATTGTCATGGGTATTCTCGAAAAACTCCGTCCACAGCCACGTTGGAAACACGCCGACCCCGGCGTTCGCGCTGCCGCCGTCTACGAGCTCGGGCCCGAGGAAGGCGAGGCGCTGCGTCTACTTGCGCGCGAAGATACCGAAGCCCGCGTGCGGAGGGCGGCGGTCACCCGCTTGAGCGATGTCGCGGTGCTCGGTGACATCGGGCGGACGGACCCTGACGAAGATGTGCGCGCCGAAGCCATCCGAGGTCTCGCCGGCCTGGCGGCGGAGGCTGACGAGGTTGATCGCGCGTCCGAAGCGGTGCGGCAGTTAATCGCGCTTGGTCGCTTCAAGGAAGTCGTGATCGCCGCTCGCGAGAATCCGGCCTCGCAGATTCGCGCCGCTGTCGTCGACCTGCTGGACGACCAGAAGTCGCTGGGCGCGATCAGCCGTCACGCGCAGGACGGTGCCACGCGCTTGCGCGCGCTTGCCCGTCTGACCGATGGCGAGGAGATTCTCAACGTCGCGATCAAGTCTGAGCACACCGACGTGGCCGTATCGGCGCTCGATCGCGTCGACGGCGCCGAGGCGCTGTCGGCGATCGCCCAGCGTGCCCGCAACAAAGTCGCGGCGCGCCGTGCGCGCATGAAGCTTCGACAGCTCGAAGAGCCCGCGCAGCCGCATCAGGAAGCCGCAGCGCCGATGAGCGCCGAGGACCGCGAGCGCGCGGTCGGTCTCCTGCAACGCGGAGAAGCGCTGGTGACGACGGCCGATCCCGAGGAGGCGACCTCGGCACTGGCTGACGTGCGTCTGGCGTGGGCCGAACTGCAGGCCGACGTCGAGGTCGATGCGTCGCTGGTGCAGCGATTCGACGCGGCCAGCGAGGCCGTGCGCGAAGCGATCGACGTTCGTCGTCAGGAGCGCACCGCTGAACAGGAGCGCGCGGCCGCGATTGCTCGCGAGCAGGCCGACCGTGTCGCGATCGTTTCCGAGATCGAACAACTGTCAGGACCGGAAGCGCTCGACCGGATTGCGGAGCTGCGCGTGCGATGGGACGGCCTCCCGCCGATGCCGTCGGAATACGCCGCATCACTGACGCGCCGATTCCAGGATGCCTCGCGCACGTTCGAGGACCGCGAACGGCGTCGTGTGCTCGCCGAGGCGGCAGCCGGCAGGCTCGAGACACTGGCGACGGAACTCGAGCAACTGCTCGCGTCCGATCAGCCGGTCGAAGAAGTGGTCGCGCGGTGGCGTGGTCTGCGCCGTGATGCCGACGTGCTGCGTGAACATGCGCCGGCCAATGTCTCGGCCGCCGAGCGCCTCGAGCACGCGGTCACCGCACTCGAAGAGAAAGAGCTCCAGTATCAGCAGGCGCGCGCGAAGGTCGAGCAGGATCACCTGCGGCGTTTGCAGCAACTGTGTCGTCAGGTCGAGACCCTTGCGGCCACGGAACAGATCACGCTCAAGGCCGGCGATCGCGCGTTGCGTGAGATCCGAACCGCGATGGAAGAGCGCGTCCCGCTGCCGTCGAAGAAGGATCGTCAGGACATCCTCACGCGGCTCGAGGCTGCGCGTGCAGCTCTCGCACCGCGTGTGCAGGAACTGCGCGATGCCGACGAGTGGCAGCGGTGGGCCAACCTCCAGGTGCAGGAAGAGATCTGCAAGGAGATGGAGGCGCTCAAGTCGGAAGAGAACCTCGATGTCGCCGGGCGTCGCATGCGCGAACTGCAGGCGCGATGGAAGCCGGTGGCGCTCGCTCCGCGAGCGCAGGGCGAGGTCATGTGGCGGCGGTTCAAGACGGCGCAAGACGAAGTGTTCGCGCGAACCTCCGCGCACTTCGCCGCGCAGAACGAAGAGCGCGCTGCGAACTTGGTGCGCAAGCAGGCCCTGTGCGCGAGAGCCGAAGCGCTCGCCGATTCGACCGACTGGGTGAAGACGGCAACGGAGATTCAGGCGCTCCAGGCCGAGTGGAAGAGCATTGGTCCCGTCGCGCGCGGTCACGAGAAATCGATCTGGGAGCGGTTCCGCGCCGCCTGCGATCATTTCTTCACCCGTCGTCAGGAAGATCTCAAGCGACGGAAGGAAGAGTGGTCGACAAACCTGACGCGCAAGGAAGCGCTGTGCGCGAAGGCCGAGGCACTGGCAGATTCCACTGAGTGGGACAGCGCCGCTGCGCAATTCAAACAGTTGCAGGCGGAGTGGAAGACGATCGGACCCGTCCGGAAGTCACGCTCGGAAGCGATCTGGCAGCGGTTCCGCACCGCGTGCGATCGATTCTTCGATCGATTCAAGCATCGCGATCAGCTCGAATTGCAGGAGAAGGCGGCGGTTCGCGACACGGTGATTCGTGAGCTTGAAGCGCTCGTGCCGGCCGAAGGAGCCCCCGAGGCTCCCGCGCCCGAGAACCTCTACACGACGGTGCAGCAGGCGAGGAGCAAGTGGCAGCACGCGCCCGAGCTTCCGCGCGCGTTGCAGCAGGATCTCGCGGCGCGCTATCACCAGGCGGTCGGGAGACTGGTCGCGGTGTGGCCGGGTGCCTTTGCCGGAACCGATCTCGATCCCGAAACGACGCGCAAGCGGATGGAGAAGCTGCTGGCGCGTGTCGAGGAGATTGTGTCCGCGCAGCCTGCGAAGCCGGCAAATCTCTCGCCGACCGAAATGCTCGCGCAGCAGTTGCGCGAACGTCTCGCGGCCAACACGATGTCCGGTGGCAGTCGCGCGTCTGACAACGAGGAATCACGCTGGCGCGCGTCCGAACAGGAAGTGCGCAGCGCGCAAGCGCAGTGGATGCGCCTCGGACCGGTGCCGCCGAACATTGCCGGCCCGCTCAACGAGCGCTTCCAGCGCGCGTGCCGCAAGTTCTTCGATTCACGCAAGCGCGCGTCGTAGCCGCGGACGTCACTCGCGTCGATTCGCTGACGTATTCTTCGAGCCTCGTGACTGTCTCCGCCACGTGATGACCTCGGCCATGGAGGAGTGATGCCAGCTGCGAAGATCCTGGTTGTTTACCCGACTCCCCGCGATCCGGACGTGTTCGAGCGAGCGTATCGCGATGAACATGCGCCGATGGTGACGCCGAGCACCTTCCCGGGGCTGACGCGCTTCGTGGCGTCTCGCATCATCGGGACCGCCGATGGGGGGCGAGCACCCTTTGCACGGGTCGCGGAGCTACACTTTCCATCCCTGGAGGCGCTGCAAGCCGCGGCCGGGACCGAGCCCGCGAAACGCGCCGTCGCGCATGCGATCGCCATCTCGAGTGGTGGGCCGCCGCACTTTCTCGTCGCGGAAGAGGAAACCACGACGTTCTGAGGACCTGACTCCATGCGTCGTCTCGTCGCGGCCGGCATCGCCGTTCTCTGTGGCGCACTCGTTCTCGCGCAGGCACCGGCATCAGAAGGTCCGACCCTCACACCCATCTGGGATCTCAAAGGCGACTTCGCCGCACCGGAGAGCGCCTACTATCACGCCGGGTCGAACTCGATCTTCGTGTCCTCGATCAACGGGCAGATCCTCGACAAGGATGGCAACGGCTACATCTCGCGCGTATCGCCAGACGGCAAGGTGATCAGCGCGAAGTGGGCGACCGGTCTCAATGGGCCGAAGGGGCTTCGTAGTGTCGGCAACACGCTGTGGGTGGCCGACATCGATGAAGTGGTCGGCATGGATGTCGGGAGCGGCAAGATCACCTCGCGTGTGAAGGTTGAAGGCGCAACGTTCCTCAACGATCTGGCGACGTCGCCGGATGGCACGATCTATACGTCCGATTCAAACGGCTCGAAGATCTATGCGACGAAGGACGGGAAGTCGTCGGTGTTCGTCGAAGGCGCAGACGTCGTGGAGCAGCCGAACGGTCTGCTCGTGGACGGGCCGCGGCTGATCCTCGGCACGATCGGCCCAGCGCCGACACCGGGTTCGCCTGCTCCAGGACGCGGCCAGGGTGCGCCACGGCCAGGCGGACATCTCTTCGCATTCGACCTAAAGACGAAGCAGCGCACGCAGCTGACCAAAGAGAACGTTGGCGGCATCGACGGGATTGAGCCCGATGGCAGTGGTGGTTTGCTCGTCACTGACGTGATCGGTCAACGTCTGCTGCACGTCGCCAAGTCGGGGCAGGTGAAAGTTCTCGCGAAGTTCTCGGCCGGCGGCGCTGACTTCGGCTACATCGGTGCGAAGCGTATTGCGGTGATCCCGTTCCTGTTCGAGAACCGCGTCGCTGCCTACGATCTGACGAATGCGCTCAAGTGACGCAGTCGATCTCGTCGTTCTGCACGAGCACCCCGAGTGGCAAAAGCCGCTGTTTGCCGCGCTCGATCGGCGCGGCGTTGCCTATGCCGCCTGCAATCTGACACGTGCCGCGTTCAACAATGTGGACGCGCCGATCGCCCGCCTCTACTTCAATCAGGCCAGCCCGAGCGCATATGTTCGCGGGAACACGCGCGCCGTGCCTCTGGCCTTGGCCTACATGCGGACGCTCGAGCGGCTCGGGGCACGCGTCCTCAATGGCGCCGATGTCTTCGCGCTCGAGTTAAGCAAGAGCGCGCAGGCGACGCTGCTGCACACGCTGAAGATCGATACGCCGTGGTCGATCACCTTCAACGACGTGAGCGCGCTGCGCGCCTACGAAGACCGCATCACCTGGCCTGCGATCCTCAAACCTGATCAGGGCGGCAGCGGTGCGCGCATTCATATGGTCGAGTCGTTGCCGCACGTGGAGTCGATCCTCGAGGCCGATCCAGGCTTGTGGCTGCCCGAGAATCTACTGCTGCTCCAGGAGTACCTGCCGCACGATCCCGCGCAAGGCATCATCCGCCTCGAGTTCCTCGGTGGCGAACTGCTTTACGCCATGCGCGTGATTACGCATGGCCGCTTCAACCTGTGCCCCTCGCCGGTGTGTAACCCCGATGACGGTGACGGCGTGTGCGAGGTACCAGCCGCACAGCCCGCGCCGCCGGTTGAGTTCTATCCGTATCGCGAGGTGCCGCGCGAGGCGGTCGACACGGCGACGAGGATCGTGAAGGCCGCGGGACTCGATGTCGGTGGAATCGAGTATCTCGAGACGCCGGACGGAAGACGCGTGTTCTACGACGTCAACGCCAATTCCAATCTGCGGCCATCGGTCGCCGCTGCATCCGGGTTCGATCCGTTTGAGCGCGTCGTGGATTTTTTGGAAGCGACGTTGAGCGGCCCGTCCAAAAGGGCGGGCCCTGCGGTCTAGCCTTCGAGGTACGTGTAGCCGTGGAGGCCGTCTTCGTAGAAGCGGAGGAGACGGCCGGCGCCTTCGTAGTCCACACGGCCTTCCCGCACGGCGGTCTCGACGTCCGTGCGCAGCTTGCCGAGCAGCATCTCCGGATCGAACTCGACGTAGTCGAGGACCTCGCGAACGGTGTCGCCCTTGATCAGCGCATCGAGGCGGGCGCCGCCGTTCTCATCCAGGCTGACGTGGACAGCGTGCGTGTCGCCGAACAGGTTGTGGAGGTCGCCGAGGATCTCCTGATACGCGCCGACGAGGAACACGCCAAGATAGTACGAGTCGCCGTTGACCGTGTGCAGCGGCAATGTCTTCTTCACATCGCGACGATCGACGAAGCGATCGAGCTTGCCGTCGGAGTCGCAGGTGATGTCGCCGAGCACCGCGTGCTTGGCCGGCTTTTCGTTGAGCCGATGAATCGGCATGACGGGGAACAGCTGCTTGATCGCCCAGCTGTCGGGAATCGATTGGAACAGCGAGAAGTTGCAGAAGTAGGTGTCCGACAACTGTTCGTCCAGGTTCTGCAAGTCCTCCGGCACTTCCGCCATCGTCTGGACGATGCGCTGAAGCTTGATGCAGATCGCCCAGAAGAGATTCTCAGCCAGGCTCCGCTGATCGAGCGGCAGGTAGCCGGTGTTGAACAGGCTGAGCGCCATGTCCAGCGCCTGCTGCGCATCGTGGAACGCCTCGAGCGCATTCCGGGCAGTGACGTTGTTATAGGTCTCGATCAGATCGTGGAGCGGTTGCTCCCACTCGGCGTTCGCCGTGCCCGGCACCTTCTCGTCGCCGAAGCCTGATACACCCAACACGTTGAAGACGAGCACGCTGTGATAGGCCACGACGGCACGGCCGCTTTCCGACACGATGGTCGGATGGGGCACCTTCTCCTCGTCGCACACGCTCTGGATGTGGTAGACGACGTCGTTGGCGTACTCGTCGAGCGTGTAGTTCATGCTCGACTCGAAGTTGGTCTGCGAGCCGTCGTAGTCCACGCCCAGCCCGCCGCCGACGTCGATGTACTTCAGGCCCGCGCCCAGCTTGGCCAGCTCGGTGTAGACGCGTGCGCCCTCGTTCAACGCGCCCTTGACGATGCGGATATTGGTGATCTGGCTGCCCAGATGGAAGTGCAGAAGCTTGAGGCAGTCCTGCATGCCGCGGGCCTTCAGCTCTTCCAGCCCGCGCATGATTTCGGTGACCGTCAGACCGAATTTCGATCGGAATCCACCAGAGGACTGCCAGCGTCCGCTGCCGCGCGCCGCCAGCTTGACGCGCATCCCGATCTGCGGCCGCACGCCGAGCTTCTCAGCCGCCTCGAGGATCAATCCGAGCTCGGTGTATTTTTCGACGACCGGGATGATGTTGCGACCGATCTTGTGGCCGAGCATCGCCGTCTCGATGAACTCAGCGTCCTTGAAGCCGTTGCAGATGATCGGCGTCGTGTTGTCGGCGATGGCCACCACCGCGAGGAGTTCGGGTTTCGAGCCGGCCTCGAGGCCGAAGTGATACGGCTTGCCGAAGTTGTGGACCTCTTCGACGACCTGCCGCTGCTGATTCACCTTGATCGGGTACACGCAGCTGTAGCCGCCCTGGTACTGATGCTGGGTGATGGCGTTGTGAAACGCCGCGTGAATGTCGCCCAGGCGGTGCTTCAGGATGTCGGTGAATCGGATGAGGACCGGAAGGCTGATGCCGCGAAGCTGGAGACGATCGACCAACTCTTTCAGATCGATTGCGCGGGCCGGCTCCTTGGTCGGGTGGACCTGCACGTGCCCGCTGTCGTTGACCGAGAAGTAACCATTGCCCCAGCGTGCGACTTCGTAGAGCTCGCTGGCGTCGTGCACGCTCCAGGATCGCGTCGCCGACGTGGAAGTCGCAGGTGTGATCGGAACGGGTCTCCCGTTCGTCGCGGTGCTCATCTAGTGGTCCGTAACCATCCTTCGAATCATGATAAACGCGTTTCGGTCGAAGACGCTTTGAAATTTAGTAGAGAATGAAGAGTTGATGTCCGAGCGCGTCCCCGCGATCCGAGTGCTGCTGCTGCCGAAGGACACGAATGCGTACGGCACGATCTTCGGCGGTGTGATTCTCTCGAACATCGATTTGGCCTCCGCCGTTGAAGCGCGGAAGCTCGCGCCCCACAGGTACGTTACAAAGGCGATGCACGAGGTCGAGTTCCATGAGCCGGTGTTCGTCGGCGATCTCGTCGATTTCTATACGGAAACCGTGCGAATTGGCCGGACGTCAGTGACAGTGAAGGTTTCGGTCGAGGCCGAGCGGTGGGGAAGCGCAGCCTCAGAGCACGGACCCATCCGTCGCGGCGAGCGGGTCAAGGTGACCGAGGCCGAGGTCGTCCTGGTCGCCGTCAACGAGCTCGGGCGCCCGATTCCCATCCGTCCGGAGAATCCGACCGCATGAAGTGGGTGAGCACGCGCGGCGCCTCGCCGCCGATTTCGTTTATCGATGCGCTGTTTGCCGGCACCGCGCCGGACGGCGGCCTCTACATGCCGGAGCGGCTCGATCCGCTGCCGCCGGGCACGTCCGAGCGTCTCGCTGGCGCCGACATCGTGACCATTGGCACGACGATCGGGTGGCACCTGCTCAAGGACGAGATCTCCGAACCGGTGATGCGCGCGCTGGTCAAAGACGCGCTGGGATTCCCCATTCCCCTGGTCCAGATCACCGATCGGGTCTGGGCGCTGGAGCTGTTCCACGGACCGACCCTGGCCTTCAAGGACGTCGGGGCTCGCGTGCAGGCACGGCTGCTTCACCATTTCACCGACGGCACTCCGTTGACGATTCTGGTCGCGACCTCCGGCGACACGGGCAGCGCGGTGGCGCAAGCCTTCCACCGTGTTCCCGACGCACGCGTCGTGGTCCTGTATCCGGAGGGGAAAGTCAGCGACGTGCAGGAAGCGCAGATGGCGTCGCTCGGCGACAACATCACGGCACTTGCGGTCCAGGGGACCTTCGACGACTGTCAGGCGCTGGTGAAGCGGGCGTTCGCTGACGACGACCTCCGTCGTCATGTGTGGCTGACGCCAGCCAACTCGATCAATCTCGGCCGGCTTTTGCCACAGACGTTCTACTACTTCACCCTGGCTGGCAGCCCGGCGTGCGACGTCGTCTCGGTGCCGAGCGGAAATTTCGGAAACCTGACCGCGGGATTGATTGCCAGGCGGCTTGGCCTGCCTATCCGGCATTTTGTGGCCGCCACAAACGTCAACGACTCGGTCCCGGTCTACCTCAAGTCTGGTCACTACGAACCGCGCCCATCCATTGAAACGGTCGCCAACGCGATGGACGTCGGCGCACCGAGCAACTTCGAGCGCGTCCAATCGTTGTACAACTCGGACCTTTCGCTGCTCCGCAAGGACGTCGAAGGCTACGCGTATGGCGACGCGAGGGTCGTTGCCGAGATTGCCAATGTGCACCGGCGGCACGGCTACGTGCTCGATCCGCACAGCGCGATCGCATGGCTGGCCCTTCAGGATGCCTTGGCCCAGGATCCCAACGCTCGCGGCGTCTTTCTCGCCACCGCTCATCCGGCGAAGTTCAGGGAGATCGTCGAGCCGGCGATCGATCAGCCAGTGCCATTGCCGCCCGAGCTTGCCGACGCGCTTCGTCGTCCTCGACATTCCATTTCGATGCCGGCTGAATATTCCGCGTTGGAGCGCTTCCTTCGGTCATGACCACTGCCACCACGTTTCGACCAGGCTCGGGTTCAGTTCCGGAGCGCGACGCGATCCCCGTGAAATACCGATGGGACTTGCAGTCCATCTGTTCGAGTTGGGACGAGTGGACGACGAGTTACGCCAAGCTCGACACCGCCATCGGCGCATTCAAGACACGTCAAGGCACCTTGTCCCAGGGACCGTCGTCGCTGCTCGAGGCGTTCAAGGCGATGGATGAAATGGGAGCCCTGGCGTATCAGGTCTGGTATTTCGCGGCACTGCACTACGACCAGGATCAGCGGAACAACGAGATCAATGGGCGCCGGCAGCAGGTGCAGATCCTGTTCGCACGGCAACAGCAGGCGAGCTCATGGTTCAACCCTGAGCTGTTGGACGTCCCGCTCGACACGATTCGCGGCTGGATGGATGGCAACGCCGACCTGGCCGTCTATCGTTTTGCGATCGAAAGCCTGTTTCACGAGCAGGAGCACGTGCTCGACGAAAAAGGCGAGCGGCTGCTCTCGTTTGCCGGCCGTTTCGGCAGCGTGCCGCATGACAGCTATGCGGCGCTGACGACGGCGGATATGAAGTTCCCGACGATCACGCTGGCCAGCGGCGACGAAGTCACGCTGACCTACGGTCAGTACCGGGCGCTGCTCGAGACCAATCGGCGGCAAGAGGATCGCGCGGTTGCGTATCGCGCGTTCCATCAGACGTACGCGAACAACCAGAACACCTACGCGTCCCTTTACAACGGCGTGCTACAGCGCGACTGGTTCCATGCCCGTGCTCGTGGCTATGAGTCCACGCTCCACGCTGCGCTCCACGGCAACAACATCCCGACTTCCGTCGTCGAGAATCTGATTGCGGTGACGAAGGCAGGTGTCGAGCCCCTGCGGCGTTACCACCGACTCCGGCGCAAGGTGCTCGGCCTCGAAACCTATCGCCTGTACGACATCTTCGTACCGCTGGTCCAGCACGACATCCGTTACCCCTACGATGAGGTCGGAGACTGGATCGTTGACTCAGTGCGTCCGCTCGGTGGGGAGTATCAAGGGAATGTGCGCCGGGCGTTCGACGGTCGATGGATCGACGTCTTCGAAAACGTCGGGAAGCGCAGTGGCGCGTATTCAGCTCCCGTGTATGGCGCGCATCCGTTCATGCTTCTCAACTACAACGAGACGCTCGACGCGGTGTTCACGCTCGCGCACGAGATGGGCCACTCGATGCACACGATGCTGTCGCATCGAGCGCAGCCGTTCGTCTACGCCGGCTACACGATCTTCGTCGCCGAAGTGCCGTCCACGTTGAGTGAAGCACTGTTCCTCGACCTGATGCTCGAGCGCGCCACGAGTCACGAGCAGCGCGCGATGCTGCTGCAGCACGCGATCGACAGCATCGCCGGCACGTTCTACACGCAGGTGATGTTCGCGGACTTCGAACTGCAAGCTCATCGGCTCGTCGAAAACGATCAACCGATCACCGCCGAGACGCTGGCCAACATCTATTCGACGCTCCTGCGTGAGTATTACGGCGACGTCATCGACGAGGAGCCGATCTCGCGCATGACGTGGGCGCGCATTCCTCACTTCTTCAGCACGCCGTATTACGTCTACCAATACGCGACGTGCTTCGCCTCCACCGCACGACTGATGCAGGGGATTCGCGGCAGCGATCCGGCCGCCCGGCAGCAGGCCGTCGAACGCTATCTGGCCCTGCTGTCAGCTGGCGGCAGCGCCTATCCCATGGAGTTGCTCGCGCGTGCAGGCGTCGATCTGAGCCAGGCCGACACTGTGATGGCCGTTGCGACCGAGCTGGATGCGTTGGTGTCGAAGCTCGAAGCGGAGTTGTAGTGTCCGGCTTTAGCCGGACCGGAATGAGTCACAATACGCTCCATCCGGGAGGAGCTATGGCTCGTGTCGCTCGCACGGCTGCACTCGCGTTGGCGGTTGCCCTTGCCTCGTTGAGCATTCAGATCGACGCGCAGAAGTGGGTCGTGCCGCGGACGGCCGATGGGCGGCCTGATCTCGAGGGCGTCTGGGAAAACAACAGCGCGACGCCGCTCGAGCGTCCGCGTCAGCTGGCTGACAAGCCACGACTCTCAGACGAGGAACTCGAGTCGATGAAGCGCCGCGCGGCGACGCTGTTCGGGCCCGATGCGGAGGCGACCTTCGGCGACGCGTTGTATCAGACGCTGCTTGCCAACACGACTCCACGAGGGCTTGGCAACACTGGCTCGTACAGCCAGAACTGGCTGCCCGATCGCTACTTCGAGAAGCGGACCTCCTTGATCGACGATCCTGCGGACGGGAAGCTGCCGCCACCGACACCGGCGGGCGCACGACTGCGGGCCGCAGCGGCAGGCCGGTTTGGCCTGGTGGGCGCATCGGCGCAGGACATGTCCCTGCAAGACCGGTGCATTCACTACGGTTTCCCCGATCTGTTTGCCGCGTACATGGCGGTCTACCGCATCGTGCAGACGCCGCAGTACGTGGCCATCTCACTGGAGAAGATCCACGACACGCGCATCATCCCGCTCGATGGCCGTCCGCATCTCTCGTCTGTGATCCACAACTATCTGGGTGATTCGCGAGGGAAGTGGGAGGGCGACACGCTCGTCGTCGAGACGACGAACTTCCATCCAAAGGGCAATCCGATGGGTGGATACAACGTGCTCTCCGACGAAAATCTTCGTCTCGTCGAACGCTTTCGCCGCACCGCCGATGACACAGTCGAATACACGTTTACGGTAGACAACCCCACGATGTGGACGAAGCCGTGGACGGCGACGATCAACTGGAAGCGTTCGCGCGGCGAGCTGCTCGAATACGCGTGCCACGAGGGCAACTACAGTCTGCGCGGGATGCTCTCTGCCGCCAGGGCAGAGGAGGCAGCGGGGAAGCGGTAGAGGCCGAATTTGGGCCTAAATCCGGGACTCTGTGCTCGCTTTTGCCCTTTGCCTTTTGCCCTTTGACCTGACAAGAATCTTGATGTAACCTTATATCCGGATTTACGGATAGATGGTTGCTCCAATCCTCGACCACATGACGGCGCTTGCGGATCCGACGCGCTGTCGCATGCTCATGTTGCTCGAGAAGCAGGAGCTGACGGTCTCGGAATTGTGCGCTGTCCTGCAGATGCCGCAGTCCACAGTGAGCCGCCATCTCAAGACGCTTTCCGACGATGACTGGGTCACGTCACGACGCGACGGCACGAGCCGGTTCTACAGCATGCCGGTGGATGACCTCGACTCCGGCGCGAAGCGGCTGTGGCCCATCATCCGTGAGCAGGTCGCCTCGACGACCGGCGCGGCTCAAGATGATCGTCGCCTTCGCGGCGTGCTCACACGTCGCCGCGCAAAGTCGCAGGAGTTTTTCGCAAACGCAGCCGGCGGATGGGATCATCTGCGCGGTGAGCTCTTCGGCGATGAGTTTTTTCTGTGGGCCGTGCTCGGATTGATCGATCCGACGCTCGTCGTCGGCGACCTCGGCTGCGGAACTGGACAGCTGACAGAAACAGTGGCGCCGTACGTTCGCCGCGTGATATCGGTGGACGGTTCCACCGACATGCTCGACGCGGCACGTCATCGGCTCGGCGGTGCGAAGAACGTGGAGCTGAGACAAGGCGAGCTCGAAAGCCTGCCGATCGACAGCGGTGAGCTCGACGTCGCGATGTTGTCGCTGGTGCTGCATTACTCACCATCGCCGGCTCGCGCCTTGGCCGAAGTCGGGCGAGTCGTCCGCAAGGGCGGACGGGTGCTGGTCGTGGACATGCTGCCGCACGACCGCGAGGAATATCAGCAGCAGATGGGCCATGTGTGGCTCGGATTCTCGGAGAAACAGATTTCGCGCTTCCTCACCGGAGCAGGATTTGGTGAGGTGCGGGTCCGGATGCTGCCGGCCGATCCGGATGCCAAAGGGCCGGCACTATTTGCCGCAATGGCGGTGAAGCAATGACGCGCGCACGCGAAAGTGTGCGCTCGACGAGCTCAGATTGACGCGTAGAGCGGAGGCTTGAGCCTCCGCGAACAAAACAGGAGAACGAAATGGCAACAGCAGTAGTCGGAGCGCACGCATACGAGCTCGCCAAGCAGGCGGGCCGTCTTCCTTACAAGGTGGCTGACCTCAATCTGGCGGAGTTCGGTCGGAAAGAGCTGCGCCTCGCCGAAGGCGAGATGCCCGGCTTGATGGCCATCCGCAAGCGCTACGAAGGTCAGAAGCCGCTCGCCGGCGCCCGCATCATGGGCAGCCTGCACATGACGATTCAGACGGGCGTGCTCATCGAGACGCTCGCGCTGCTCGGTGCGGATGTGCGCTGGGTGTCGTGCAACATCTTCTCGACGCAGGATCACGCGGCCGCCGCGGTCGTCGTCGGCCGGCCCGAGAGCGGTGGCACGGTGCAGGACCCGAAGGGCGTTCCCGTGTACGCGTGGAAGGGCGAGACGCTCGATGAGTACTGGTGGTGCACGGTTGAAGCGCTGACGTGGCCGGACGGCAAGGGTCCCTCGCTGATCGTGGACGACGGCGGCGACTCGACGCTGTGGGTGCACAAGGCCGCCGAGTTCGAGAAGGCTGGCAAGGTGCCCGCGTTCAACGCGGCGACCGAGCCCGAGGAGTGGGGCGTCATCCTCAAGTTCCTCAACGAGGAGTTGAGCAAGAACCCAGGCAAGTGGACCGCCATCGCGAAGGGCATTCGCGGCGTCAGCGAAGAGACGACCACCGGCGTGCATCGTCTGTATGAGATGCAGAAGAAGGGCACGCTGATGTTCCCGGCGATCAATGTCAACGACTCGGTGACCAAGAGCAAGTTCGACAACATCTACGGCTGCCGTCACTCGGTCATCGACGGGCTGAACCGCGCCACCGACGTGATGCTCGGCGGCAAGGTCGCCATCGTGTTCGGCTTCGGCGAAGTGGGCAAGGGCTGCGCGGAAGCGCTGCGCGGTCAGGGCTGCCGCGTGATCGTCACCGAGATCGATCCGATCTGCGCGCTGCAGGCGGCGATGCAGGGGTATGAAGTGAAGACGATGGAAGACGTGGTGAGCACGGCCGACATCTTCGTCACTGCGACCGGCAACTTCAACATCGTGACCGCCGAGCACATGTCGAAGATGAAGGACAAGGCGATCGTCGCCAACATCGGTCACTTCGACAACGAGATCGACATGGCCGGCCTGGGCAAATGGAAGGGCATCAAGAAGATCAACATCAAGCCCCAGTACGACGAGTGGGTGTTCCCCGATGGCCACAGCGTGATGATCCTGGCCGAGGGCCGTCTGATGAATCTCGGTTGCGCGACAGGTCACCCGAGCTTCGTGATGTCCTCGTCGTTCACGAACCAGGTGCTCGCGCAGCTCGAGCTGCAGGCGAACGCCGAGAAGTACGGCAAGACGGTCACGATGCTTCCGAAGAAGCTGGACGAGGAAGTGGCGCGGTTGCACCTCGATCAGCTCGGCGTGAAGCTGACCCAGCTCTCGAAGGAGCAGGCGGATTACCTTGGCGTGCCGGTGGAAGGCCCGTACAAGGCGGATCATTACCGGTACTGACGTTCGTAGGGGCGACGCATGCGTCGCCCTGGTTCGTGGTTGGTGGTTCGTGGTGGCCGGTCCGCCTGCGCCTTCGGGCTTCGGCGGGACCGGCCCTTTTCGTGTACGCCAACCGTTGACGCATCGACCCCGTCGAAGGGCCATGCGGTACGTGATTGTTCTGGCGATGATCGTCGCGCAGGCGCTCGAGCAGTCGACAGTTTCGTTCGAAGCCGCCTCAATCAAACCGAACGTATCGGGCGAGAGCAACACGAGCGTTCGACGCTTGCCGGGTGGTCGCTTCACCGCGACCAACGTGCCCGTCGCGCTGCTGCTTCAGATGGCCTACCAGCTGCAACAATTTCAGATTCAAGGCAGTCCAGCGTGGCTTCGCACCGATCGCTTTGACATCCTCGCGAGACTCGATGGTGATCCACCGCCGCCCCCGGTCGGGAGCACGGAGCCCGATCGCGTGATGCTTGCGTTGCAAACGCTGCTCGCCGATCGCTTCACGCTGTCGGTCCATTGGGAGACGCCGGAGTTGCCGATCTATGCGCTCGTGCTTGCGCGCGCGGACAGCAAGCTGGGTCCCAACATTCGTCCTGCGGCGGTCGATTGCACGGCAGCCGCGGCTGCCAACGCCGCGGCTGCCAAGGAGGGGAGGACCGTGAATCCGAACACTCCCGATCGTGTGTCGTGCGGCATGCGCAACAGCAACGGCCGGATCATGTTCGGCGGCTACCCGATGTCGTTCTTCGCGAACGGCCTGGCGAACGAGGTCAATCGCGCCGTGGTCGATCGCACCGGACTCTCCGGCAACTGGGACTTCGAGCTGACCTACACGCGCGACCGCGTCAGGCGACCGGACGTCACCGACGCGGCGCCAGCGTCGTCCGATCTTGACGGTGCTTCAATATTCACCGCCCTGCAGGAACAACTCGGTCTCAAGCTCGAGGCGACCAAGGGTCCCGTGCGCGTCCTCGTCATCGACCGCATCGAACAGCCAACATCCGATTAGTTCGCGATCACTTGAATCGTGGCCGAAGCTGGCGCCTGAAGTGACGGCAGCGGCTTGGCCACGAACAGTCGGCGGCAAGGCCTGGCAATGAGCCGCGCCCAGCGATTCGCGCGATTCACGCGGGCGCTGTCCGTCGCGATGCCGGTGTTGGCGTACATCTGCCGGTACAGTTTCGAAAGCAGGATGAACGCGAGACGTGATCGAAGCGTCGGCGTACAGCGCGAACGCGCCCAGACCTTCGGAAGACTGTAGAACTGATCCCACACGGCCTGCGTCCTCTGGCGAATTTCGTCAGGGGACATCACCGGGTGCGGGGTATAGACCTTCGGACGGTTCTCCTGCGGGATGAGCCAGTGCCGCGTGATGGGGATGCCCGCCACTCGTTCGGCTCCCTCTCCGACTTTCTTTTCCCACGCCTCGAAATCCACTGTGCCGGGATAGGGCGTCAGCATCACGAATTGCGCGAATGTGAGTCCGGCGCGGTCAGCGACGTCCGCAGTCGCCTCGAATGTCGCCGGCCGGTCGCTGGGAAGGCCGAAGATGAATGAGCCGAGCACGTGCACGCCGTGATCGCGGAATGTGCGCAAGCGTTGGACCAGCGCGTCACCGGAGTCGTTGAAGCCTTTATAGACGTCTTTCAAGCCTGCCGGCGTCACGGCCTCGACGCCGACCAGCGCGCCTTTGATGTTGGCGCGTCGCATCGCATCGAGGAACGCGGTGTCCTCCGCGGCCTCCATCGTGATCTGGGTAAAGAACACCATGTCCCGTGGCAGTTCGGCGAGCTTCGCCATGAGCTCGAACCGTTCGGCGCGCAGTCGTTTCAACTCGTCGATGCGGATCAGGTTTCGTTGGCGCTCCGCCATCGCAATGTCGGTCAGGGTGACAGGGTAGAAGTTGTCATCCGCCAGAGCGATGAAGCGCAGGCCGCGGCGGCGGAGCTCGACGATCTCGTTGACGACCGCATCAACCTGTCGTTGCCGCGGCTTCTGTCCGTCCGTCCGCCAGACAGAACAGAACGAGCAGTGCTTCGGACAGCCGCGCACGGTCTGGACCGAGCCCCACATATACCGCCCCTCGGGCAGCAACTCCCATCGGGCCGGGACGAAGCGTTCGGCATCGACACGTCCTGCCTCATACCGAGGCTGCAGCGTGCCCTTGCCCGCGTCCTCAAGTACAGCCGGCCAGACCACATCGCCATCGCCTCGCACCACCGCGTGCGCGCCACCGAGCTCGTGTGCCTCGTCCGGGTACAGCGTCGCGTGGATCCCGCCATACACCACGAGCGCGCCTCGCGCCCTGACGTCCTTCCCGATCTCGTATCCGCGAAGCGCGTTGCCGGTGAGAATCCCGATCCCGACGACGTCCCCTGCTTCCACGCTCGCGAGATCAAGCGTCTCGAGCGTTTCATCAACGATGCGTGGCGCCCCGTACGCGGCAGGCGTCGCCGCCGCGAGGACGAACAGCCAACGGGGTGTGATGACGCCGACGCCGAACGAAAGATGGCTCGGGTTCACGAGATGAACAGTCACGCGGCTCCAATCGTTAGAGGTTCCAATTCGGCCGCCTTGCGAACGGTCGCAAGGCCGACAACAAAGTTCAGACGCGATCAGAGGGATCGCTTCGTGCGTCGCGCACGGCCGGGGGCTGTTGAAAGTACCAGCTCGTCATCAGCTTCGTCAACGTCCAGATGGTTCCCTTGTGCAACCGAGGGCAACCGACGCTTCGAGTGCCCTTACCGTCGAGTGCGGAAGGCGTTGCACATGAAGCGTCATACGCGTACCCTTAATCAAGATGCTGATGTGGTTCCGTCGGCGGGCGAGTGCCTTGGCGTTGGTGGCCTTGTGCTCGTTCACGGCGGTCGGGGCGCTCTCGACGGCTCATGAGTTGGGATGCGGCGACGAGCTTGCTGAGGGCTTTGTCGCGGGTCATACCCCCGGCTCACATGCCGTCGCAGCCAGGCGCGTCGGCCAGGAACCCACGCACTGCGTCCTCTGTCACTGGCTGCAATCGGTCAGATCTGGACGCGTGGACGCATCCGGCCTCGTTATCGCGCACGAGTCCGGTCCCGCGCGGACCGTCACCTCCGTTCAGCGCGTTCGCATCGTCGTACCTCTCGACGTTCCCTCTCGCGCACCGCCCGCGTAGGCGTATCCCTCATTCCAGTCAGGTCTGAGCTGTTCGTCAGGACAGCTCGGCGTCCGGCCGAAGCCGGATATTACGTGGTGGTCTATCGGCCCGTCGGGGCCGACGCGTGTAGCGGCGCCATTCTTGCCGCACTGGAGTCGTGATGCGGGCTTCTCGATTGATATGCACAGGCATCGTCGCGGGCGCATTGCTCGTTGCGCCCTCGTCCCTCTCGGCTCAGACGCCGGATGCGCAAGCGCTGCGACAGGAGATCGAGCAACTGAGAAAAGAGCTCGACGCGATTCAAAAGCAGTACGGCGATCGTTTGACGGCTCTCGAGGGGAAACTCAGCGCGACCGAGCCTGCACCGCAGCCGGCAGCGCCGGCTCCGCAAACGCCGGCGCCCGCGCCGCGGCCGGGCGAACAGCCGCAGACAACGGCGCAGGTTCCGCCGGGCGCTGAAGGCGCGGGAGGTCCGACTGGTGCGTTACCGGTGTACGGCGGCGCCGCCTCGTCAAAGGTCTTCAACCCCGACATCGCTGTCATCGGCGATTTTCTGGGTGCGACTGGTCGCAACACGGTGAACCCGCAGCCCGCCCTCGAGATGCACGAATCCGAGGCGTCATTTCAAGCGATTCTCGATCCCTACGCGCGTGCAGATTTCTTCCTGTCGTTCGGCGAAGAGGGCGTGGACCTGGAAGAAGGCTTCATCACCTTCCCCGCCATCCCGGGCGGTCTCCTCGTGCGGGTCGGCAAGATGCGCGCGGCGTTCGGCAAGGTGAACTCGCTGCACAACCACGTGCTGCCGTGGACGGATCGTCCGATCGTGATCAACAACCTCGTCGGCGGTGAAGAGGGAATCAGTGATGCGGGGATCTCGGTGGCGCGGCTGATCCCGAATCCGTGGTTCTTCCTCGAAGCCACGGGTCAGGTCTTCCGCGGTGACTCGGGCGATCTCTTCCACTCGAGCGAGCGCGGCGACCTGTCGTACGTCGGCCATCTGCGTGGATATCACGACCTGACGGAGAACACGAACATCGACCTCGGCGCGTCGTACTCATATGGCCATAACGCCTCCGGCATTGTCGGCGACGTCGATCTGGGCCGCTTCACCACACAGCTCTACGGCGTCGATGCGACGTTGCGCTGGCGGCCATTGCAGCGATCTATCTATCGATCGTTCGTCGGCCGGTCGGAGTTGATCTGGAGCCGGCGGGAGCAGCCGGTCGTGCAACAGCACTCATTCGGCTACTACGTATCGGGCGACTACCAGTTCGCCCGTCGATGGTTTGCGGGTGCTCGCTACGACCGGTCCGCGCACGCAGACGACGAGACGCTTCGTGATTCGGGCCAATCGCTCATGGTGACCTATTGGCCGAGCGAGTTCAGTCAGGTGAGGGGGCAATACCGGCGGACCAATTACGCCGTCGGGGATTTGGCGAATGAATTTCTTTTTCAGTTTCAGTTCTCGATCGGAGCCCATGGTGCGCATCCGTTCTGAGGTCGTGCACGGCAATCGGTTGAGTGTTGAGGAACTCCTATGACAGTCATGAAATCAGTGGCGTGTGTCGTGGCGATCGGCATATCGCTCATCGCGTCAACTGCTCACGCCCAAGGCAAGCTGAACGTCATCACGACCACAGAGGACCTGGCATCCATTGCCCGGGAAGTGGGCGGCGATCGCGTCACAGTGGAATCCATCTCACGAGGCTATCAGGACCCTCACTTCGTCGAGGCCAAGCCGAGCTTCATCCTGAAGCTGCAGAAGGCTGATGTCCTGGTCACCATCGGCCGCGAACTGGAGATTGGCTGGCTGCCACCGCTCATTCAGCAGAGTCGCAACGCAAAGGTGCAGGTCGGCGCCAACGGTTACATCGATGCGTCCAGCCAGGCACGCATCCTCGAGATCCCACAGGGCCAGATCACGCGCGCGATGGGCGATGTGCACCCGTTGGGCAACCCGCATTACTGGCTGGATCCCGAGAACGGCAAAGTCGTCGCGAAGGAGATCGCCGAGAAGCTGTCGCAGCTGCGGCCAAACGACCGCGCGTACTTCGAGCAGCGGCTGAACGATTTCGTCGCGCGCCTCTCCGAGGCCGAAAAGCGATGGGCGGCGATGATGGCGCCGTACAAAGGCACGAAGGTCGTGACTTACCATCGGTCGTTCCCCAACTTCGCCGAGCGGTTCGGTCTCGATGTCATCGGGTATGTCGAGCCGCGCCCGGGTATTCCGCCGACACCACAGCACACGCTCGATTTGATCAACGAGATGAAACGGCAGACCGTGCCGCTGGTGCTGGTCGAGCCGTACTTCGATCTCAAGACACCGAACTCGATCGGTCGGGCGACCGGAGCCGAGGTGCTGGTGATGCCGCCGTCGGTCGGTGGCGTGAAGGAAGTGACCGACTACTTCAAGTTGTTCGACTACGACATCAACTTGCTGATCGGCGCCCTGAAAAAAGTCGGCACTGCTACACACTGAGGTTGACATGGATTCCGCAACGCTGGCATTTCTCGCGGCGCCCTTCGTCGCCAGTCTGATACTGACAGGCATTCACGCCTATCTCGGCGTGCACGTCATCGAGCGCGGCGTCATCTTCGTGGACCTGTCGCTCGCTCAGATCGCGGCGCTGGGCGCAGCAATCGCCATCCTGCTGCCGATTACAGGGGGCGATCCACATGCACCTGTCGTGTACTGGATCAGCCTCGGGTTCACGTTTATCGGGGCCGCAGTGTTCTCGACGATTCGCGGCCATCGAGCACGCATCCCACAGGAGGCGATCATCGGCATCTGCTATGCCGTCGCCTCGGCTGCCGCCATCCTGGCGATGAGCAAGGCGACGTCCGAGAGCGAGCACCTCAAGGACATGCTCGTCGGCAACATCCTCGCGGTGTCGTGGGACGAAGTTGCCAAGACCGCGGCGCTGTACGGCGCCATCGGCATCTTCCATTACATCTTCCGAAAAAAGTTCCTGGCCATCTCGCTCGACCACGAGGGGGCCGTGGCGCGGGGACTCTCGGTACGCTTCTGGGACTTTCTCTTTTACGCCTCGTTCGGATTCGTCGTGACCTCGTCGGTCGCGATCGCCGGCGTGCTGCTGGTGTTCTGCTACCTGATCGTCCCGTCTGTTGCGGCGATGCTCTATGCCGACACGGTCGGGCGACGCCTGGCGATTGGCTGGACGATGGGAACGATCGTGTCTGCGATCGGTGTGTACCTGTCGCTCGTGCTGGATCTGCCGACGGGTGCGACGATTGTTTGCACCTTCGGCATCGTGCTGGCCGTGATGGCGGCCGTACGTCCCCTGATTCGTCGAACGAGCGAGAGTGGAATCAACCGTCTGCCCATGAGGGAAAGCCCGGTTCAGTGAGGAAGTCCGCCGCGGAGTGATTCCGTAGACGGCCTGAAAGGATTCCATTACCATCGTGTCGCCAGTTGGAGGACGCGATGGGGGCTGCAAGCCGTTCGACGGCTTTCGTGCTCAGCCTCGGCGGCTGTCTCGCACTTCTGTTCGCCAGCGTCCAGACGTCTGCCCGCCAGACCCCTGCACCGGCGGCCCAGGCGTCATTCGACCCACGCACGACCGTCCAACCTCTTCTCGACAAGTACTGCATCACCTGCCATAACCAGCGCCTTCGGACAGCAGGGCTGACGCTCGACGCAGCGGACGTTGCTGCGCCTGCGAGCAACGCGGAACTCTGGGAGCGAGTCATCGCGAAACTGCGCGCGCGTTCGATGCCACCGGCGGGACTGCCGCGCCCCGACATCGCCACCTACGACGCGGCCGCCTCGTCACTCGAGCGCGCCATCGATGCAACGTGGCTCGCGCATCCGAATCCGGGTCGCATCGGCGCCGTGCATCGCCTGAACCGCGTCGAGTACACGAATGCGATCCGCGACCTCTTCTCGCTCGACGTGGACGTCACGTCGCAGTTGCCCGGAGATGAAACCGCGGACGGCAGCTTCGACAACTTTGCCGACGTGCTGACGATTTCGACATCGCACCTCGAGCGATATCTCTCGGTGGCGCGACAGGTCACGCGGCTCGCCGTCGGATTGCCTCCGATGATTCCCGCGGCGGATCGGTTCGAAATTCCGCTCCACGTGCTCCAGGACGATCGGCAGAGCGACGATTTGCCGCTTGGCTCACGTGGTGGGATCGCGGTCCGGTATCAATTCCCAGTTGATGGTGAATACGCGATCACGGTTCGTCTGCGCCGCCAGTACCAGGACTACGTCATGGGCATGGGCTGGCCACAGCGGCTGGACGTCCGCGTCGATGGCGCGCTGGCAAAGCGTTTCACGGTAGGCGGGGAAGCCAAGGGCCGCCCGGCGGCTGCAAGTTATGCCGGCGATGGAGAACCGGGCTTCGCCGGAGACGACTCGTGGGAGAAGTACATGCAGATCGGGGCCGATGCCGGGCTCGAGATTCGCATGCCCATGACCGCCGGTGCACACATGGTGAGTGCATCGTTCGTCCGCGAGATGTGGGAGCCGGAAGGTCTTCCGCAACCGCTGCAACGTGGCCGCGTGCTGACCAACGACGAGATTTACATGGGCCACGCGAGCGTTGGGGCGTTGTCGATCAGCGGGCCGTACCGCGTCGAGCGATCGACGGGGCATGACGTCGAGCGCTCGACGCGAGATACGCCGAGCCGTCGCGCGATCTTCATCTGTCAGCCACGACGGCAATCGGACGAGCGCGAGTGCGCATCGAAGATTCTGACCCGTGTCGCACGCCTGGCCTATCGCCGGCCGGCGAGCGCCGCCGACACGCGCACGTTAGTCGAGTTCTTCGGTCGTGGACGACGCGATGGCGGCAGCTTTAACGCCGGTATTCAGTTCGCGCTCGAGCGCGCGCTGGTCGATCCCGATTTCTTGCTGCGCGTGTATCGCGATCCACCGGCGACTCGCGGCTCCGCATCCGCGTCGAGTTACGCGTTGAGCGATCTCGAAGTGGCCTCGCGTCTCTCATTCTTCCTCTGGAACAGCATTCCCGACGAGCGGCTGTTGGATCTCGCCGAGCGCAAGGAGTTGAGGAAGCCTGACGTGCTCGAGGCGCAGACGCGGCGCATGCTGGCCGACCCGCGTGCGACGAGAGCGTTGGTGGACAACTTCGGAGCACAGTGGCTCAACCTCCGTCGCGTGCGTGAGGTCATCGTCCATCCCGACATCTATCCGGATTTCGATGACAGCCTGCTTGAAGCCTTCGAGCAGGAGACGAAGTTGTTTCTCGCGAGCACGCTAAACGAGGACCGCAGCGTTCGCGATTTGCTCCGTGCCGACTACACGTTCGTGAATGAGCGTCTGGCTCGCCACTACGGGATTCCGGGGATCTATGGCAGTCGATTCCGCCGGGTGACGCTTCCCAATCTCGATCAGCGCGGCGGACTGCTGGGCAACGGAGCCATGCTCGCGACGACGTCGTATCCCGAACGGACGTCGCCGGTGCTGAGAGGCAAGTGGCTGCTCGACAACATCCTTGGCACCCCGCCGCCACCGCCGCCGCCCGGTGTGAGCACCACGCTCACCGAGCCGCAGGCTGGTGCGCTACCGCCGACGATTCGCCAGCGGCTCGATGAGCATCGCAAGAGTCCCACCTGCGCGTCGTGTCACGCGTTAATCGACTCGCTCGGATTTGCGCTGGAGAATTTCGACGCGACCGGTGGCTGGCGCTCGACGGACGAATCGGGCAAGCCGGTCGATGCGAGCGGACGCACGATCGGTGGTGACGTGCTGACCGGCTTCACCGGTTTGCGCACCGCGCTGCTCGCGCAGCCGCAGCGATTCCCGTCTACGGTCACGGCGAAGCTCTTGTCCTACGCGCTTGGCCGCCGCGTCGAGTATTCCGATCAGCCGGCCGTGCGGCAGATCGTCAACGACGCAGCGCGCGATGACTATCGCTGGTCATCGATCATCGTCGGTATCGTGAAGAGCCCCACGTTTCTCATGAGGGCGCCCCTCGGGACGAGGGAGTGATTGGAGCCGACATGTCTTACCTGACCACGAAGTCGCTGCCGCGACGGACCGTGTTGCGGGGAGTGGGTGCGACGCTCGCGCTGCCGTTTCTCGATGCCATGGTGCCGGCATCGTCTCGGGCACGCGCGGCCGCGGCACCGGCCCATCGCTTCCAGACCTTCTACGTCCCGAACGGGATGGCAATGGAGTACTGGACGCCGAAAGGCGAGGGTACGGCGTTCGAGCTCTCGCCGATTCTCGAGCCGCTTGCGCCGTATCGACATCAGATGCTGGCGTTGTCGGGCCTCAAGGCCAACTGGAACTACATCCACGCCGGCGCATCGGGATCGTTTCTGACCGGCACGACACGCGGTGGCAGAACCGAGGTGGAGATCATCGCCGACGTGTCGATGGATCAGCTCCTCGCGAAGCACTTCTCCGCGACGACACAGGTGGCCTCGCTCGAACTGGCGATGGATCCGCCGAACAATGCCGGCGCGTGCACGGGCAACCTCAGTTGCGTCTACACGCACACGCTCTGCTGGCGGAGCGCCACCCAGCCGCTGCCGATGGAGTACAACCCGCGGGCCGTGTTCGAAAAGCTGTTTGGCGACACGGGAAGCACCGATGCGAAGGTCCGCCAGGCTCGCATGCGGCAGCAGAAGAGCATTCTCGATTCAGTCACCGACAAGCTCACGCGACTCAGGAGCGAGCTCGGACCGCAGGATCAGAACAAGGTCAATGAGTACGCGGACTCGGTGCGTGACGTCGAGCGGCGCATTCAACGTGCGGAGGAACAGCGCAACGTCGAACTCCCGACGCTTGCCGAACCTCAGGGTGTTCCGCCTGTGTTCGAAGATCACCTGGCACTGATGCTCGACCTGCAGCGGCTCGCGTTGCAGTCGGATCTCACACGCGTCATCTCGTTCATGATCGGCAAAGAGCAGAGCGCGCGGCCGTATCCGCAGATCGGCGTGCCGGAAGCGCATCATCCGCTCTCGCATCATGGCAACCAGCCAGAGCTCATTGCGCGTCTGTCGCTGATCAATCGCTATCACATGCAGTTGTTCTCGAACTATCTGGCGAAGCTGAAGGCGACGCCGGATGGCGACGGCTCGCTGCTGGATCACATGACGATCCTCTATGGCTCCGGCATCTCCAACAGCGACAAGCACGCTGGAGACAACCTGCCGATCCTGCTCGTCGGCGGTGGGGCAGGGCGCCTCAAGGGCGGGCGGCATCTGAAGTACGACAACAAGACACCCCTCGCCAACCTGCTCGTCACGTTGATGGATAAGCTCGACGTGCCGATCGACAAGATCGGTGGCAGCACAGGCAAGCTGCCGATCGATCAGCTGCCGAGCGTGTAGCGATATGGCGCGTTCACCGGTCCGCTTGGTCCTCTTGGCCGTGATCGGCCTGACGTTCGTGTCAGGGCAGGCGGTGCTTCGCGCCGACGATCGCTCGGAGCTCATCTCCGCGGTCAGGCAGGGCGATCGCGATGGCCTCGCGGCGTTGCTCAAGAAAGGTGTGGACGTCAACGCGACGGAAGCCGACGGGTCCACAGCGTTGATGTGGGCGAGCTATCGCGATGACGGGGAGAGCGCGGCGCTGCTGATTCAAGCCGGAGCGAACATCAACATCGCAAACGAGCTCGGCGCAACCGCGTTGTGGGCGGCGAGCATGAGCGGCAGTGTGGCGATGGTGCGAAGACTCCTGCAAGCTGGAGCCAATCCGAATCTCGCGCTCCTCGCCGGTGAAACGCCCCTGATGGTGGCGTCGCGATCGGGCAGCGCTGACGTCGTCGAGCAGTTGCTGGGGAAGGGCGCGAATGTGAACGCGCATGGCCCGCGAGGCCAGACCGCACTCATGTGGGCCGTCGCCCAGCGCCATCCCGACGTCGTCAAAGTGCTCCTCGCGCACGGTGCAGATCTGACGGCGCGATCGGATGAATGGGGATACGTGCAGGCAGTGCCGCCGCATGGACGTCTTGAATACAACCGCAATGTCCCGCATGGACGGGACACGGCGCTGATGTTTGCCGCGCGGGTGGGCGATCTTGAATCAGCCAGGCTGCTTGTCGCCGCCGGAGCCAACGTGAACGACGCTGATGCGTGGGGCATAAGCGCACTGGTCCTGGCTGCGCACTCCGGCTTTGGCGACCTCGTCGAGTTCCTCCTCGAGAAGGGCGCGGATGCGAATTCCGCGGCGGCTGGATTCACCGCGCTGCACGAAGCCGTCATGAGACGCGAGGAGAAGACCGTAGCGGCGCTTCTCGCCCACGGCGCGGATCCAAACATCCCGGTTCGAACCTGGACGCCGACCCGACGATCGTCCACCGACTACAACTTCCCGCCGCAGTTCATTGGGGCGTCGCCGTACTGGCTGGCGGCGCGGGTCACGCAGCCATCGATCATGCGCGCCCTCGTCAAGGCCGGCGCCGACGCGCGGTTTGTGCAGCGCGCGGACTTTTATCCCGACGGTCCACCCGAGCATCGGGTGGAGTCGATCACGCCGCTCATGGCGGCGACAGGTCTCGGTGGCGGACGTGCCTGGATTGCTCCCGATCGCAGTCAGCGCGAAGCGTTGATGCTCGAGACGGTGAAGCTGGTGATGGAAGTGGATGTCGACGTCAACGTCGCCGCTGCCGATGGACGCACGGCGCTCGATGCGGCGCAGACGCTGAAATATCAATCGGTCATCGATTTCCTCGTCAGCAAAGGCGCCAAGCCTGGGCCCAAGAAGAAACCCGAGCGTTGAGCCTTGCGCTCGGCCGAGGGCTCAGCCCAGAGCCCGGCCCAGGGCTCAGCCCAGGGCCCGGCGCAGGGCTCAGCGGAAGGCTGGTCGGAGGGCTTGGCCCAAGGCAGGAACCGCGGACTTCGCCCGGTTCTTTGTTCGCGCTTTCTGCAACCGCAATCGCACAAGCAGTCGGAAGACTCACAAAAATCAATCACGGTCGCCGGTCACGCTTCATGCACCCGGTGCGGCTATGTCAAACCGACGCCGCATCCAGATTGCCGGACTAACGCAGCATGTATTGAACCGAGGTAACAACCGCTGCGACATTTTCCGCGCCGATAAGGACTATGCGTTTTTCCTATTTGCCTTGCGAGAGGCGGCGCTTCGTTATCAGTTGGAGGTCCATTCGTACGCGCTCATGACTAACCACTTTCACCTGGTGGTCACCCCGCGAGACGCGACAGCTGTCTCTATGGCAATGCAGGTGGCCGAATCGAGATACGTCGGGTACTTCAACCGACGCTACTCGAGGACGGGCACGTTGTTCGAAGGTCCATTCAAGTCGATGTTCATCGACAGTGAACGGTATTGGTTCACTTGTGTGCGATACGTCGAACTGAACCCAGTCAGGGCGGGACTGGTTTCGGATCCGGCCGTCTATCGATGGTCAAGCTATCGTGCGAATGCGTTCGGGGTGGAAGACCAGATCATCGTTCCGCATTCGCTGTACGTGGCGCTTGGCGAATCGCCAGAGAATCGGCAACTCAGTTGGCGCGGGCTGTGTTGCGAGGCGCTTTCGTCTGAGGAACTGTTCGAGATTCGTGATGCTGTAAGGCGAGGAACGTTTGGCGCTGTCCCTGACGAATCGACAATGTTGCCCGCGCCGCCGAAGTGACGCCCAATCATAGGCGACAGGTCATCCCCTATGGCCCGGCCCCGGGGGCTGGACGAAGGGCGGAGCCGAGCGCTCAGCCTAGGGCTTGGCAGAAGGCTTAGCCGAAGGCCAGATTGCAGTTTTTATGTACCATCGTTGCAGGAATGGCCACCGCGCTGCTTCTGCTCGCGCTCGCGCAAGGGGCTCAGTGCAGTCCCGAAGCGATAGCGCTCATGAAGACCGCCTCTGAGCGCGCCGCGCTGTTCGATCTCGCCGGCGCTGTTCAACGCATGCAAGCAGCAGCGAAATCGGGCTGCGCTGATGCGCTGTTGCCCGCCCTATACCTGCGCGGATGGATTGCCGCGCGTGACGCGTATCGCGTCGGTGGATCGCCGGAGTCGCTTCGGCAGGTCTCGCAGTCGATCGCGACGATGCAGGAGACGCTCGGCAAGTCCGGTCAGCCGCAAATCGCGGCACTGGTCCTTCAAGCCGCTGCGGCGGCCGCGCAGAGTGAGCGGGACGAATTGTCACTGATGATCGACTACGCCGTGCAGCTCGAGGACCGTAACCTCACCGCCAAACTCCCCGCGCTCCCGATGATCACCGCGCACGAAGCGGCCGGAGACTTATGGCTCCAGGTCTATCGATATGACGACGCACGTCGCGCCTACATGAAAGCCGCCGAGCGCATCGGCGTCACGCCGCGAATCACGCTCGGTCTGGCAAGGCTCGCGGTGAGAATCGAGGCAGTCGCGACTGCGTGCAAGCAGTATCAGTCGCTCGTGACGTCGTGGAAGGGGAGTGGACCCGAGCCACCCGAGCTCGCCGAGGCACGCACGTTCCTGATGAACCCAGCCTGTCAAACGCCGCGGTGACGACGTATCGCTATCGCGCCGACGTGCTCGAGCAGCTGTCGCGCCACGGAATTCAGCCCTCGCCCTCCACCAGGCCGGAGGTGGTGCACGAGTTCATTAGCGACCTCTATCGCTTCGAGCTGCGGCGCCTGCGCGATCGCCTGGTGCGCAAGGAAATCCCGAAGACGGGTTACTACGATCGCGTCGTGGAACTTCGCCGCAAGTACCCGCTTGTCTCGCTGAAACCCCACGAGTTTCTGGACACGTAGTGTCCGGCTTTCTTGGGCGCCGTCGCGCGACGCGCGAGGGCGGCAGTCGGATCGGTATCATTACGTGATGCCGGTCAACACCATGCGATCCAAGCTGCCGTCGGGAGGCGTCAGCATTTTTGCCGTGATGACGCGCCTGGCGAACGAGGTCGGCGCAATCAATCTCTCGCAGGGGTTTCCCGATTTCGAGACATCACCTGAGCTGATCGACACCGTCGCGAAGTACATGCGCGAGGGGTTCAACCAATACGCACCGATGCCGGGCGTGGTGGCCCTGCGCGAGGCACTCTCGACGAAGATCGAGCGGCTGTATGGCCGTCGATACGATCCCGTAACCGAGATCACGGTCACGACGGGTGCCACTGAAGCCCTGTTCGTGGCGCTGACCGCCTTCGTCCATCCAGGTGACGAAGTGCTGATGTTTCAGCCGGCCTACGACTCATACCCCCCGGCTGTGATTTTGAGCGGCGGCAAACCTGTCTACGTCACGCTCCGATATCCCGACTATCGCATCGATTGGGACGAGGTCCGCCGGGTAGTAAATTCGCGCACCCGCGTCATCGTCGTGAACTCGCCGCACAATCCGACGGGCATGATGTGGTCGCCAGATGATGTGCGTGAGCTGGCACGTGTGCTGCAGGGTACTGACGCCGTGGTCATTGCCGACGAGGTGTACGAGCACATCGTCTTCGATGGAGCCCGGCACGAGAGTTTTGCCCGATATCCCGAGATCGCCGATCGCGCGGTGGTCATCAGCTCGTTTGCGAAGACCTACCACACGACCGGATGGAAGGTGGGGTACTGCGCGGCACCGGCGGCGCTCACCAGCGAGATCCAGTCGATTCACCAGTGGGTCACATTCGCGGTGAACCATCCGGCGCAGATGGCGTACGCCGACGTCGTGCGCAGCAATCCGGAATGTCGCGACGTCACGACGTTCTATCAAGGCCGGCGCGACAAATTCCGATCACTCATTCAGGGGTCGCGCTTCAAGACGATGGAGTGCCGAGGCACGTTTTTCCAGATGCTCGATTACTCGGCGATCACCGACGAAGGGGACGCGGACTTTGCGTTGCGACTGACGCGCGAGCATCGCGTCGCCGCCATTCCCATCTCGCCATTCCTCAGCGGCGGCGAGCCCGCCGGTCCGGTGCTGCGATTCTGCTTTGCCAAGCGGGACGACACGCTGGAGCGTGCCGCGGAGCGACTGTGCAGCGTCTGACGATCGTGAGGATCGTGCTGCTCCTGCCGTTGCTCATCGTCACGGTGGTGGCATCCCCCATTCGACTCGCCGCGCTCGCTCAGGACTCGCACGGCACGCAGAGTATTCGACCGCTGCCCGAGAACGAGTCGTTCGTGAAGGATACGCGCGAGAACCTGGTTCGATCGCAGCGTGCGCAGTTCAACTACGCGTACAAGGAACGGCGCACCGAATTCCACGCCAATCCATTCGGGCGCATTGGTACCGGCGGCATCGAAGGCTGGGAAGTCACGCCCATCGAAAACGGCACGGTGATCCTGCGCAAGTTAATCGAGCGCGACGGGAAGCGCGTCGCCGATGGCGAGGAAGACCGCATCAAAGTGACGGAGGAGCGTCGTCGGAAGGGCCGGCGCTCGACGATGGAAGACGTCATGGCGACGCTCAACTTCAAGATGGCGCGCCGTGATTCAGTCAATGGCCGCGACGCGATCGTCTTCACGTTCACGCCGAAGCCGGATGCGGAGCCGGAGACCAGAGAAGGACGGATCGCGAAGTCGTTCAGCGGCAGCATCTGGGTGGACGAGGTTGCCCGCGAAGTGATCCGCATCGACGCGAAGGCGGTCGATACGATCTCGTTCGGGTTTGGTCTCGTCGCCCGGCTCAACGAAGGCAGCACGGTCACGCTTCACCGCCAGCCGATCGAGAACGGCTTGTGGCTGCCGACGTCGATCCGCTTTGCGGGCGAAGGGCGCGCCCTGCTCTTGCGCAAACTGAACGTCGATCAACGTATCGAATGGTCGGAATACAAGAAGGTGCTCGACTCCGATCCGTAGTTCGACACCTGAACGTGAACAAGCCGAATCAACCACGACGTTCACGAAGCACACGAAGGCCACGAAATAATATCGGTTACGCGGGTTTGTTCTCTGGAAGGCCCTCAGCTGAATGCGTGGACTTGACGCGAGGGTAGAGCACCAAGCCGAGCGTCGCCCATAACATCGCGCGCACGCGTCGGGAGAGCGCGAGCGCGCCGCCGCCGCCGAGACCGAGCATCGCCACCGGCGCCGCGTTCGAGGCTTCCAGCGCGCCGATGTTCGCGGGAATGAACGCTGACGCGACGCTGCCCAGGCGCGCGAACGTTTCGATGGCCAGTGACGCCATCACACCGATCGGCTGACCCACCGCCCACAACACCAGCCACACCTCGAACGCCATCAAGCCGTAGCAGACGATCGGCAACACGGTGAGGATGATCAGTCGACGTCGATCGCCGCGCAGTAGACCGAGGACGATGTCCTCGACATCGAGAATGAAGCGAATGACTCGAGACGATTCGAGCTGGCGGCCGGTCAACCTCGCGAGACGATGGACGAAACGTCCGAGATAGTCTCCGGTGCGATGACGCGCCACTTGCGCGAGCACGCCCATCAGCACGACCGCTCCGATCGAGACCAGCGTGAACAGCGCGTCCCATCCACCCGGCATCGCGAGCCGTCGTACCGCGAAGTACGACACCAATCCCGAGACGACGATCGCCATCACGGCGAATGCGGTTCGCTCGACGGCAATCGCGGCTGCCGTGACGGCAGGAGGAATCCGGTCGTAGAGCAAAACGACCTTGAGTGGTTCACCGGTGAGACCGCGGATGGTGAAGAAGCTGATCGCGTCAGCGGCGAGCCGCACGCGGAAGAGACGCGTGAACGGCGGCCGGGTGTGTTCGGGGAACGCGATCCACCACCCCCATGTGCGGAGGAAGTGCCACGCGCATCCCGGCATGAGGATCAGCGGAAACGTAAACCCCAGCCGAAGCACATCGTCGATGGTGTCGGCGAGGTTGATCGAGCGAAGGGAGACGACGAAGAGTACCGCGCCGATGGCCACCGCCACCAGCGAGACCAGTTGAGGAGTGGAGACGGTCAATTACCTGCGCTTACTCCTCGTCCTGGTTGTCCGTGTCGTCCGGCGGTGTCGTCGCATCGTCCGGCAGGCTCGTCGCGACATCATCGATGTCCGCCGTCGAATCATCCTCGAGATCGTCGACCGCGTAGATACGGCCGCCCGACCGTTCCTTGATCGGGCCTCGAGGCTTGTGATCCTGCTGCGTGCCTTTCTTGTTGCGCAGGCGCCGGGGCGGCGCCGGAGGACCGAAGTTCGCACTGCGATCGCGACCGCCGGGGCCCGGTGGAGGACCACCAGGCCCGCGCGGCGTGAACCCGCCACCGCCGCCTGGCCGCGGTCCGCCAAATCCACCGCCACCGCCGCTGAAGCCGCCGCCTCCCGGACGTGGACCGCCGAAACCACCGCCACCGCCGGGGCGAGGCCCGAAGCCTCCAGACCCTGGTGGACGCGGCGGGCGATCCTCGCGGGCACGTGCTTCGCTGACCGCGAGAGGCCGGCCCTGGAATGGCTGCGCGTCAAACTTACGGATGACTTCTTCTGCTTTCGCGCGATCGGCAAACTCGACGAATGCAAATCCGCGTGGACGACCGGTCTCGCGGTCGACCGGCATAGCGACGTGGGAAGGCTCTGCGACGGGTGCGAAGTGCGCCCGGAGATCGGCCTCACTCGCACTGTATGGGAGGTTCCCGATGAACAAACGGACTGCCAAGGTCTCCTCGTGAAATCGCCGCTGCTCTGAGCGGGGTTCGATTCTATCTCAAAGACACCTTAGAAAAGTCAAAGGTCAAGTGGTTAGTGGGAACAAAGATGGGACCTCGGAGGCGCGAATCGCTCGAGGTGAAGCGATGAGGCCGATGGCCGCCGCGGCGCGGCCAATGACGTCCTCGGGGCCAAGTCCCTGTGCACGGAACTCGCGAACTCCAATATCGCCGGCAGACTTGCTCAGCTTCTCACCGCTCTTCCCCACGATGAGTGGGTGATGAAGGAAAACTGGTGCAGTACTGCGGCCAAGCAGGCTGGCCAGCATTATCTGGCGGCCCGTCGATGCGAGGAGGTCAGCTCCCCGGACCACGAGGGTGACCCCATGCCTGAAGTCGTCGACCGTTACAGCAATTTGATACGTCCAGTTGCCATCGCGGTCGCGAAGCAGGAGATCGCCGCATTGTTCGGACGGCGTCTGCTCGAGCGGGCCGGCCAGCAGATCATGACCCTGCACAGTTTTCTCATCGAACTGCACACGCACACCGCGGCCGGGCGCGTCCGACAGACCGCGGGTTCGGCAACGCCCGACGTAGCGTTCGCCGCCAATGTCGGTCCGGGAGCAGTCACACCCGAACACGTGGGCGGTTCGCTTCAGCCTATCGAGGGCATCGCGATAGATCTCAGGCGTGTCGCTCTGACGCATGAGCGGATGGCGGCCTTCATCGGCCACGAATCCGAGCCAGTCGAGGTCCTCGACGATCGCCGCCTCATACTCCGCCCGGCTGCGAATGCGATCATGATCTTCAATCCGGAGCAGGACACGTCCGCCGAGTGCACGCGCGATACCCCACGTGTAAATGGCGTTGACGATATGCCCGATGTGAAGATAGCCAGTTGGTGAGGGTGCAAATCGCGTGACCGGAGGACCGGTGACCAACCGCGCAGCCGCAGCGAGATCTGGACGGAGCAGCATTCGCGTACTGTGATTCCCTTTCTCGATACCGACGATCCGTTTCCGCCACCTGAGCTCGCGCTGCAGCAGCCCAACGGCCTGCTCGCCGCCGGTGGCGACCTCTCGCCGTCACGCCTCCTCGACGCGTACGCGCAAGGCATCTTTCCCTGGTTCGGCCGTGAGGATCCGCTGCTGTGGTGGAGTCCCGATCCTCGCATGGTCCTCTACGTCCGCGAGCTGAAGATCGCGCGATCGCTGCGACGGACGATTCGCTCTGGCCGTTTCCGCGTCACGATGGATACCGCGTTCGCAGACGTGATCAGTGGGTGTGCGGAGCCTCGTCCTGGACAGGACGGCACCTGGATCACGCCCGAGATGCACTCTGCCTACTGCCGGCTCTTCGAGATGGGATACGCCCACTCGGTCGAAGCCTGGACCGGCGATCATCTCGCGGGTGGGCTCTACGGTGTCTCGCTGGGCCGGATGTTTTTTGGCGAGTCGATGTTCACGCGTGAGAATGACGCCTCAAAGGTTGGCTTCGTGCACATGGTGGCGCAGTTCGCACGCTGGAAGATGCCACTCATCGACTGTCAGATGCCAACCTCCCACCTGGCCTCCCTCGGCGCGCGCGAGATTCCGCGCGCCGTCTTCCTCGATCAAGTCAGCCAATTAGTTCAGGAATCGGCCCCGTTGAGACCCTGGCGGCTGGACGCGGACCTGACTGAGGCTCTGGGTACAATGCATGTATGAGTGGGCAGGACCCCCGCGAATCCATCCCTGTCTCTTATACACATCT
>JBKPRH010000404.1:0-11236 GCA_046765795.1 Acidobacteriota bacterium
AGCGGGACCACTCGCGCCAAAGCTGTCGAGTCCACTCCTGGCAGACGCTGCACGCGCGCGAGCAGATCCTCGAAGAAGGCGCGGCTTGCCGCGGGCGCGTAGCCACCGAGGCGAAGATCGAAATCTGCGACGTCGACGCCATCGATGGCAAAGCCCGGATCGATCGCGTTGGCGTTGACGAGCGACCGTCCGAGCAGCGTCGCCGTCACGACGAGCAGCATCGAGAGCGCGACCTGTGCGCCGAGAAGCACTTGACGGAGACGCAATCGCTTCAGCGCGCCACCACTTGCCAGTCTAATCGTTGTCGCGAGATCGATCCGCGTTGCCTGCACGGCGGGAAGCAGACCGCAGACAACGACCGTCATCGCAGCGACGACGACCGAGAACGTCATGAGCCGCCAATCCACCGAGACGTTGTAGGTCACCTCGAGACGGAACATCGGCGGCAGTTGACCGAGCAGCACGACGCCCCACCACGCCACGAGCAGTCCGAGTGCTGTCCCCGCAACGACAATGACGAGGCTCTCCGACACGAGCAACCGGATGAGGCGTAATCGATCGGCGCCGAGCGCGAGACGAAGAGACATCTCCCTCGTGCGATTGATGCTGCGGGCGAGCACCATACCGCCGACGCTGGTGCACGCGATGAGGAGCACGAGCCCGGTCATGACAGCGAAGAGCGCAAGGAATTGGGAAATTGGCGAGCGACCGTCCACTGGCACTGCCGCCGCAGGCTCGACGCCAAGCCCATGGCGACGATTGTCGTCCGGGTACTCGCGCGCGAGATCGCGGGCGATCTGCGCCATCTGCGCTCTGGCCTGCGCCGCGCTGACGCCTTCCTTGAGTCGGCCGATCCCCATGATCCACTGCTGACCGCGACGGCCGAAGCGCCGCAGGTTGTCGCCGTCAGGAAATGCGGTCAGCGGCATCCAGATGCCGGTGGCGTCGATGTTGTGGCCGTTGAATCCCGCCGCCGCGACACCAATGATCCGGAACGGCCGGCCGTTCAGTTGCAGCGACCGGCCGATGATGTTCGCGTCTCCACCAAACTGCGAGCGCCATACTCGATGGCTGATGATCGCCACATCCGCCGGCGCCGTGAGCGGCATGTCCTCTGAGACAAACGCTCGCCCGAGTGCCATCGGGGTCCCGAGCACCGCGAAATAGTTTGGGGTGATGTATGCACCCGTCACGCGCACCGCACTGGTCCCATCGCCGATGCCCACCGCATCGCCACTGCGCCACGCCGCGAGTCCCTGAAACACGGTTTGCCGCTGCAGATAGTCCTGATAGTTGGGGTACGAGAACGTCGTGAAGCCATCGTCGGCGGAGGGTCCAGGACCGTCCATGTCCACTCGACCGACCTCGAAGAGTCGATCGGGCTCAGCGATGCCAGGCCAGGGGCGGAACAGGTAGGCATCCGCGACGCCAAAGATAACGGCGGTGCTGCCGATGCCGATGGCGAGCGACAGCACGGCTGTCAGCGTGAACATCGGGCTTGCCCACAGCGCCCGCACCGCCAGCCGACCGTCGCGCCACGTATCGGTAAACATCACGGCCTCCGCGAAAGCATGGGTCTTGGACGCTCCTCACCGGCGGATCGTTGGGCTTCCACCCTCGATTAACGACGGCAACCCTGTCGCTCCCTTAGATCGTCTAAGGGAGGCGAAGGACGGACACACGCGATGGGCGTCAGAGATTTCGACCTCATTCAGGGCACGCTCGACCTGCTGGTGCTCAAGTGCCTCGGCACCGGAGCCAATCACGGATACGGCATCGCGCTGCGCATTCATCAACTCTCAGAAGATGCCCTGCGGATCGAGGAAGGATCGCTTTATCCGGCGCTGTATCGCATGGAGGAGCAAGGACTCATCGAGTCGGAATGGGGCGTCACGGAAAACAACCGCAGGGCCAAGTTCTACTCGCTGACCCGCAAGGGACGGTCGGTTGCCGACGCCGAACTCGACAGCTGGCTGCGACTCTCGAAAGCCGTGACACGCGTGCTTCGCGCGCTGGAGCAGGGAGCCTGACATGCAGCTGCGTTCGCCACGATTTCTTCGCCGCATCATCGCCGTCTTCCGCTGGAATGCGCAGGATGCGGACATGGATCAGGAAATGGCGTTTCACATCGAGGCCATGACGCGCGAGTACGTCCGTGCTGGAATGAGCGAGGCCGATGCCGCTCGCGCCGCTCGAAAGCGCTTTGGCAACGTGCGACGCCACAAGGAAGCCGGCCACGACGTGCGCACGGCTCACCTCGATCAACTCCTGGGTGATCTGAAGTCGGGAGTTCGGCAGCTGGTACACGCTCGGGGCTTCGCATCGGTCGCACTCATCACGCTCGCACTCGGCATCGGTGTCAACGCCGCCGTGTTCGCGGTCGTGAAGTCCGTGCTGCTGGACGCACTACCCTACCCCGACGCCGATCGGCTGGTCCGGATCTCTGGAGGCGCGGCGACCCAGGCCGGGACACTCGGGCCGCTGAGCGCCGGCACGGTCAGCGACCTCGGCGAGCGGCAGCGATCGTTCGCGAGCCTCGCTGCGTTCACGGCGCTGCCACTCGAGGCGACTTACGGCAGCGAGAGCGGCCCACAGGTGACGACCATCACCTGGGTCGAACCGCAGTTCTTCGACACGCTCGGTGTGACGGCACGTCTCGGACGGACCTTCCGTCAAGACGACGCCATCAACGGACTCGTCCCGTTGTCGGGTGGACTCGCCGCTCAGGAGACGGGCGGACGGGTCGTGCTGTCTCATCGCGCGTGGACGCGGCTCTTCGCGTCGGACCCCAACGTGATCGGACGCGACGCACGCGTCAACAGTGTCACACGTACGATCATCGGCGTCCTGCCCGACGGCTTCGTCGCGCCGATGGGTCAGGTGGATTTCTTCCTCGCGTTCGATCGCGCGCCGGTGGTCGCGAACCCAATCACCGCACGCCGATCGCAGTGGCTCGGATTGATTGGTCGCCTCAAGCCCGGCATCAGCCAGGACGCTGGCGCACGCGAGGTCGAACGGATCTGGTCTGAGCTGGTTCGCGAATACGCCGCCGACAACGGCTCACTGACCATGCGCGCCATGCCGCTCCGCACCTCGATGGTCGGCGACACGCGCGCGCCGCTGCTCGTCCTCATGGCCAGCGCGTCTCTGGTACTGCTCATCACGTGCGCCAACCTCGCGGCATCGCTGCTCTCACGGGCCCTGTCGCGAAAGAAGGAATTCGCCGTTCGCGCCGCGCTCGGTGCCGGAACATCGCGCTTGGTACGACAGCTGCTCACCGAGAGCACGGTGCTGGCCGCCATCGGTGGTTTCGCCGGCATGCTCCTCGCCATCGTCGCCCTCGATCGCATCAGTGATCTGGCAAAGGGGGCGCTGCCCGTTTACGCCGAACCGTCACTCGACTGGGGCGCGATACTGGCGACGTCGGCACTGGCTCTCTGCACCGGTGTCTTGTTCGGCCTCGCGCCCGCGCTGTCGGTCTCCCGGAGCGAGACACAGCGCACGCTGCGCGACGAGTCACGGGGATCGAGTGAGGGCCGACATTCGCGACGCCTGCGCGGTACGCTCGTCGCCGCGCAGCTCGCGCTCTGCGTCAGTCTGCTCGTCGCCGCCGGGCTGCTCACGCGCAGCCTGTGGGCGATGACCGGCGCGTCGCTCGGTTTTGAACCGGCGAACGTGCTCACCGGTATCATCACGCTCTCGCCTCGCGACTACAGAGACCCGCAGCTGTGGCTCCAATTCCGACAGCAATTCGAAGAGCGGATTCGTGCGCTTCCAGGCGTCGAGTCGGTCGCGACCGCCACGTCGTTGCCCACAGCCGTTCGTCAGCGAATGGGCGTGAGTCCCGAAGGCACGCCGGCCACCGAGGCGCAGCCGTTCGTGCTGAGCACGGTGGTGTCCGACGACTACTTCCGCACGCTCCGCATTCCGCTGCGACAGGGCCGCACATTCGGCGCAGAAGATCGTCCGGACTCGCCACGGGTCGTCGTCGTCAGCGAGGGCATGGCACGGCGTTTCTGGCCGAATGGCAACGCGATCGGCTCGCGGCTGCGTCTGGGGCCGGACCTCAATTCACCGCTCATCGAGGTCGTTGGCATCGTCGGCGACGTGCGAAACGACCGCGCGCGTCGAGACGCCGAACCGATGGCCTATGCCACCACACGTCAGATCCCCGTGCCGATCATCACGTTTATGGTCCGCACCCAGGGGGACCCGCTCGCTGTCGTCAAACCCATCGAGCGCGAGTTGGCCGGACTCGATCGTGGACTGCCATTGCAGCAGGTCATGACCTTGCCGGCACGACTCGGCGATGGCCTCTCCGGCCGGCGCCTGCCGGTCCTGCTCATGACCGCATTCGGGATGCTCGCGCTGCTTCTCGCGACCGTCGGCGTGTATTCGCTCTTCGCCAGCATGACTGCGTCACGCGAACGCGAGTTCGGCGTGCGCATGGCGCTCGGCTCGCGCCCAGGAGCGATCGCCGCGCTCGTCCTGCGACAAGGCATCGGATGGATCGCGGGTGGCCTCGTGATGGGGGCTTTGGGGATCGTGATCGTGGCGCGACTCGTGCGCGATCTGCTGTATCAGGTGTCGCCCTTCGATCCGATGACGGTCGCCGTCTCGATCGCGATCCTCGTCACCTGCGCGACCCTTGCGCTGCTCATCCCCGTTCGCCGGGCCACGCGCGTCGATGCGGCGGTTGCACTGCGCGCGCAATAGCCCGGGGGCGGCCTGCGGCCACTGACGTTTTGGAGTTCGGAGCGTCAACAGTGTAATGACCGCCGCCGCGCAGCGCGGCGGGGCGGCGACAATTTGGATCATCCCTCTTGGTACGCCGACTGCTGCACCTGACGCGATGACAAGTCCGCCAGGACGGCTTTCGAGGTTCGCGCTCGCGGCGATCCTGGGCATCGCGACCGCCTTCTATGCGGATTGGTTCTGGACCCATCCCCGAACGGACCCATCCGACTTCGTGCAGCCGTGGGCGGCCGCCCGCATACTCGCAAGCGGGCAGAACCCGTACGAACTGATCGGCCCGGGACGTCCGTTCGAGCATCAGTTTCTACTGATCTATCCAGCCACTGCCGCGCTCGCCGCGATGCCGTTTGCGTGGGCACCCACTCGTCTGGCCGACGCGCTGTTCATCGGTGTAGGTGCGGGGCTGCTGGCGTGGGCACTCACCAGGCGTACGCTGGCGAATCCACAGCTGTGGGTCTTTGCCTCGTTCAGCATGATGGTCGCCGCGCAGACGGTGCAATGGTCGCCCTGGATGACGGCGGCCGCGTTGATGCCGTGGCTCGGATTCGTCTTCACAGCCAAGCCGTCGATCGGACTGGCGATGCTGGCCGCATACCCTTCTCGACTCGCGATTCTCGGGGCAGCCGCCTTCACGCTGGTCACCATCGTGCTGTGGCCGTGGTGGATTTCAGCCTGGATCGCAAACCTCCCCAGCGTCACGCACATGGGCGCACCGGTAATGCGATGGGGCGGCCCGCTGATCCTCCTCGCGCTGATCAAATGGCGTCGCGCGGACGCACGCTTGCTCGCCGCCCTCGCCTGCGTGCCGCAGACTCCGATCATCTATGAAATCGTGCCGCTGTTTCTCCTGGTCCGAACGTTCCGCGAGGCCGCGGCTCTCATCGTGTTAACTGGAGTCGTCGGCCAGATCGTCTTGCGAATCGCGCAAGGCGCCGACTACAACACCTGGATGGCCATCAACGGTCAGTGGATGGTGTGGCTCATCTATCTGCCGTGCACAGCGCTGGTGTTGTGCCGGCCGAACGAAGGCCTCACCTTCCACTGGCCCAAACGCCTAATCGACGTTCTTGACATTGCCCGCGCTGAGCGCACCCCCAGCGTGGAGCACCTCTAGTCCGTCTGGATCGCGAATCGTCACGCTGAACGTGTCGAGCCCCACGCCGGGTTGACCGTTGTCCGCCGACTCGGCGACGAATGTGAACCCGGGACGTCCGTTCCACCATCCCGTGCCAGAGAACTGAACCGCGTTGCCCGTAAACACGACGCTCTCGAGGCTTGTTGCAACGAGCGTGTTCGGCAGCGCGCGCGGCCGTGTCGCAGTCAGCGTGAGCCAGCCTCGTTCTTCGCCAGCTGCTGTCTGTTGGGCAAAGAACGTGAAGGTGATACGCGATGAATCGACGATCTGTCCGATGCCGAGAATCGCGCCCGGTGCTTCCGGATACGTGAATCGCGCAACCGCTGGATCGTGATCGGAGAGGCGTTCCGGGCGAGACGGATCGCCGCGCAGGTTCTCGGGAAAGTCTGCATCGACGTGGGCGTGATCGAAGCCACTCAATGCCGCCGTTGCGGCTGATGACAACAGCACGTGGTCGAGCGTCTGTGCGTTGCCGTCGAAGCTGTACGAATAGTCGCCCGATGGCGCAGCGCTCACCACGTTTGGATCGAGACCAAGCGGCGACCAGTCGGCCACCTGCTCGGGCGGAACTTGATCGCCGCGGATGATACCGAGCACATCGACGTACCCGTCGTTGACTTCAAACGCGTTGTAGTCACCAACCGAAATCACCGGTACACCTGGGTGCGTCGTCTGCAGCTCGATCAGCAACTGCGCCACCGACTCACCTTGCGCCTTGCGCTTCGCGCGCACCCGAATGCCATCGGCCAGATCATCAACGCCATTCAACGAGCGCAGGTGATTCACGACGACGATGACGTGCGATGGAAGTCGATAGGCCGGCCCTTGAACCGTGGCGTCGAGAATGAGTGACGGCCGGTCGTTGAGCAAAGCCGGCATGCCGTTGCGCGGATCGGTGTACGTCTCCTGAGGCCGCCACTGCTCCACTGAGTGGACCGTGACGTTGCCTCGCGTGAGGAGGCCGACATCGATGCCGCCGATGTCGTTGCCTTCAAGCAAGTGCGCCTGATACCCAGGCAACGGCTGACTCGCGCTTTCGGCGTCCGCATCGATTCTCGCGGCGAGATCTTGCAGCACGGTCAGGTTCTCCGCCTCCTGAACTCCGATGATGTCTGGCGTGTGCAGGTAGTTTCGAATTATCAGTGAGGCTTTGGTCAATCGATTGGAGTACGCCGCAGCCGTCAGCACGGGATCGTCCGTCGCGGGATCGTTCACCGTCTCGAAGAAGCGCTGCAGGTTCATGCTCGCCACCTGGTATTCAATGGCGGTTGGAGCCGCAGCGGCCTGCGGCGCATTGCCAGCGCTCACGACCGTCAGCGCGTTCAGATCTGGTAGCACGGTCCACGTGCGGAACGCGTAATCGAGCACACCGGCCGCGATGTTGATGCTGGCGCCGCTCGAGACGAGGACACCGGGAAACACGCCGACCTGAGCGTCGCTGTCGATCCGCAGCCGCTCGGGGTTGCCATCGAACACCGGGATGGTGCACACGCTCGCGGCGTTCTCGTCGCACGACGGAGGCGTATCGATGACATCGATACCGGCCTCGCGGAATGGGCGCGGTGTTCCAGGGAACACGGCGTAGAACACGCCGTTATTGCTCCCCGTACTGTTGGCTTCGTTCACGGTGCCCGCAGTGGGCGCGATCACGGTCAGCGCACCCGGGGCGACGCGCATCCCTTCGTATCGTTCCAGTTGCAGCGGCCCACCATTGGGACTCAGGTTCGCAGCGCTCAGCGCAATCGGCGCGGGCAACGGCTGTCCCGTCGCCTGCACGGCGATCGTCGGCGTGACGATCTCCGTGACCGGGGGCTGATTTGGATCAGCGGATGGCGAGAACTCCGCCACCGTGCCAGTCACGATCACATCGTCACCGACGTTCACCGCTGACGGCGCGATGGAAGTGAACACGAAGACGCCTTCCGAGGTCAGCGGATTGGCTTCGAGCGCTGCCACGTCATCTGGCGACTGAATGAAGAAGCCGTTGTTGAACCGCTTCGCTGTGACGATGCCACGCACGGCAACCAGCTGACCAACGAGCGGCGACGCGTTGAGCGCGCTCTGCACGTCATGTGGCCACACGACCGTCGGTGGCGTGCAGTCATTCAAGGGCGACGCGCTGTTGCGAGGCGTTGGCGGCGACGCGGTCCCGAAATCCGCTCCGTTGACGTTCGCGTCCACGCATCCGTTTTGCGCGCGAACGCCCGAGACGTTCGCAGCCAGCGTCGGCGCGGCAACGTTACCCTCCGAGCAGTTCGCGGTTCCATACCCAACGAGATCGACGAGGTCACCTCCAACCGGACACGCGACCGCCAACGGCGTGACGCTGCGCACGAGCGCGATCTTTCCGTCGCTGGCGCTCATCGCGACGGATCCGCTCGAATCGGGCGTCGGAAGCGGTGTCGTCCCGTTCGTTCCACCGCTTTCCTGAACGAGGTGATACCGGCCTGCGGCGACTACTCCTGAGAGTGCCGTCACCGTCCACGTCGAGCCACCGGCGGACCCGTACTGCACCGACCAGCCGGCGAGGTTCACCGGATCGGGACCAGGATTGAAGATCTCGATGAAATCGTTCGTGAAGACCGAGCCGCTGTTGCCTCCGCCCCCGTACACCTGACTGATGACGGCATCACCTTGATCGATGACGGGTGCCGCACACCCGGCCACGGATGCCAGATTCTGCGGACCGCTCGGGGTCGTCATCACAAAATCGGCGCCGTTGTCTCCCGTGTCGCTTCCAGGGGTCGGCGTGCGGGCATACGAACGATCGCTGTTCGTCGATCCGAATGCGGCGAGCCTGGTGCCTTCGCCGAACGCCGACCCGGCGCTCATGCCCACCTGATCGACGATCGAGTTGTCGCCGCGAGTGAGCGCGGCGCCACCGTCGTCGGTAATTCCGGTCGTGAAGGTCAGGTTGCCGGCGGTGATGCCGCTGTACCCCGTCGTTGCGGTGCCGTTGATGACCAGGTAGTAGCACCCGGCTTTCAGCATCGTCGCTGCAGGAATCGTCGCGCGATCGCCAGTTGTCCCTGCCGAATTCGATCCACGGATCTTCCAGCCGCTGATATCGACGTCGGCGCTCGTTGCATTGAAAAGCTCCACAAATTCATCGTTGCCGCCGAGTGGGCCGCGCGTGCGGAACTCGCTGATGACAACCGTGCCGCCCGCCTGCGCACGAACTCGGGGCGGATGGACAACGAACGTGAAGATCACCGGGGCAAGAAATGCCAGTGCAACGAGCAGCTTTTTCAAGATGGGACCTCGCGGGGCGGCAAAGTAGCGTACGCGGATCGCGGTGATGTAAACAACGCAATCCGACGAGCCGCGCGCTATCATTCGGAAGATGCGTGCACTCCTGAAATTTCTGATGTTTCTCCTCGTCGTCGCGGCCGTTGTCGTCAGCGGCGCGTGGGTCTGGGCCGGACGTCAATCGGGCCCGACGATCGAAATCCGCCAGCCCGGAAAATTCCTCGGGCGGACCGGCACAGTCGAGTTGATGGTGCAGGCGCCGGGCGGCCTCTTCTCCGGTGTGGACGTCGCCCTCGAACAAAACGGCAAAACGTTCCCGGTCTATACGCTGGACGCGCAGAAGCCGGACGCGGCAAAGGCCGACAGCGCGGAAAAAATCTACGTCATGCGCCCAATCGGGAAGCAGGCGATTCCTGAATTACAGGCCGGAGCCGCACGCATCGTGGTCCACGCGAAGCGGCCGGTCGTCTACGGCCTGCGCCAGGTGGAATCCACGGCCACGCACGACGTGCAGGTGCGGCTCGACCCGCCGCGCGCCTCGGTCGTCTCGACGTTCCACTACATCAACCTCGGTGGCAGCGAGTTCGCGGTCTATCGCGTTTCACCTGACGACGTGGAATCGGGCGTGCGGGTTGGAAATATCGAGTATCCCGGGTATCCGGCGAAGGGCGCCGGCATCAGCAGCGATCCGGCATTGCGCGTCGCGTTCTTCGCGATGCTCTTCGATCAGGATCCGCGCTCGCCGGTGCAGGTGTTCGCGCGCGATCCGGCGGGCAACGAAGTGGTCGTCCCCGTCGATCACATGGTGTTCCCGAAACCGTACGGCAAGAGCACGATTCCGCTCGACGACGCATTCCTGCAGCGGGTGGTGCCGGCCATTGCCAGCGGTTCACCGGACGAGAAGATTCCGACCGACGATGTGCTCGCTGGGTTTCTGAAGATCAACGGCGATCTGCGGAAGAAGAACAATCAGTATTTGGTGGAACTCTCGAAGAAGAGTTCGCCGGAGCTGTTCTTCAAGGACGCATTCCAGCAGCTCGGCAACTCGCAGGTTGAAGCGAAGTTCGCCGATACGCGCACTTACACGTATAAGGGCAAGGACGTCGATAAACAGGTCCACCTCGGCTTCGATCTCGCCAAGACCGCCAATGTGGCCATCGTCGCGTCCCAGCGAGGCCGCATCGTGCATGCCTCGGACCTGGGCATTTACGGCAACTGCGTCGTCATCGACCACGGCATGGGCGTGCTCTCCCTCTACGGGCACCTCTCCTCGATTGCGGTCAAAGTCGGCGATATGGTCGAGAAAGGCCACGAACTGGGCCGCAGCGGCATGACTGGACTGGCTGGCGGCGACCACCTTCACTTCACGATGATCGTTGGCGGGCAACAGGTTACGCCCGTGGACTGGTGGAGCCCGCAGTGGATGCAGGACCGCGTCCTGCGCAAGATTACGGCCGCCGGCGGGGTGTCATAAGATTAGGGATTCCGGAGTTATCGATGCATCCACGACTTCGCCTGCTCGCGTGCGTCGCTACGCTGAGCATGGTGATCCTGGCCGCCTGTAGCGGCGGTGCCAAAGAAGAATCCACCGCGCCGAAAGCTGCGGCGCCCGCGACCAACCCTGTCGATCCGGCGACCGCAGGCGCGATCACCGGCGTCGTCACACTTCAGGGCACGCCGCCGCCAAATCCACCCATCAACATGAGCTCGGATCCGTACTGCATGAAGCTCGGCGCAGCGACGACACCGGTTTTTGTCGTCTCGGATGACAGCGGACTCGAGAACGTCTTCGTGTACGTGAAGGATGGCCTGGGCAATCTGAAGTTCCCCGTTCCGTCGAGCCCAGTGGTGCTCGATCAGAAGGGCTGCTCATACACGCCCCGCGTATTCGGGATTCAGGTCGGCCAGTCGCTCGATATCGTGAACAGCGACGAGACCCTGCACAACATCCACGCGCTGCCGATGGCCAACCGTGAGTTCAACCGCGGGCAGGCGCTGCAGGGCATGAAATACACGACGACATTCACGGCGCCCGAGGTGATGCTGCCGTTCAAGTGCGACGTCCACAAGTGGATGAACGCCTGGGTCGGCGTCCTC
>JBKPRH010000405.1:0-4905 GCA_046765795.1 Acidobacteriota bacterium
CAGAGCCATGAAGACTCCGAAGGCTGTATTCGTTTGTCAGGAGTGCGGTGCGCAATCGCCCAAGTGGGGAGGCCGCTGCACCGAGTGCGGCGCGTGGAACTCGCTTGTCGAAGAGCGCGTCGCTGATGCTGCTCCTGCCGCGCCCGGCAACAGCCGCTACGCGCAGTTCTCGACAACATCGGCAGCCAAGTTGTACGCAGAAGTTGAAACGGCCCAGGGAGTGCGCCTCTCGACCGGCATCGACGAGTTCGATCGAGTCCTTGGCGGCGGCGTGGTGCCCGGCTCGCTCGTTCTGCTCGGCGGCGAACCGGGTATTGGCAAGAGCACACTGCTGCTCCAGGCGGCTGCACACTTCGCGCGGGAGATCGGGCCCGTGCTCTATGCCTCGGGTGAAGAATCCGAGCATCAGATCAAGAGCCGTGGTGATCGCCTCGGTGTCGGCGCCGCGCCGTTGTATCTCCTGTCGGAGACCTGCATCGAACGGATTCTCGAAGAGGAGGCGCGTCTCAAGCCCGCGCTCGTGGTCATCGACTCGGTGCAAACCGTCTGGTCGAACAAGTTTCAGTCGGCGCCGGGCAGCATCGGTCAAGTGCGCGAGGCCGCGACACAGTTTCTCTTTGCCGCGAAAGGTCAGAACGTGCCGACGGTCCTCGTCGGTCACGTGACGAAGGACGGCAATCTCGCCGGGCCCAAAGTGCTCGAGCACGTCGTGGACACGGTGCTCTACTTCGAGGGTGAGCGCCATCACGCCCATCGCGTTGTCCGCGCGGTGAAGAACCGGTTTGGTGCCGTGAGCGAGCTCGGTGTCTTCGAGATGACGGGAACAGGGCTTCGCCCTGTTCCTAATCCATCCAAGCTGTTTCTTTCTGAGCGGGCGTCGGGCACACCCGGATCCGCCGTCTTGTGCTGTGTTGAGGGATCGCGGCCGATCCTGGTCGAGGTGCAAGCGCTGGTCAGCACCAGCACCTACGGGAACGCCCGTCGGATGGCGATCGGGATCGATCAGAATCGGCTCTCGCTGTTGCTCGCCGTGCTCGAAAAGCGAGCCGGCCTGAGCCTCGCGGGCGACGACGTCTACGTGAATATCGCCGGGGGAATGACCATCGACGAACCTGCCGCCGACCTGAGCGTCGTGGCTGCGGTCGCCTCGAGTGTGCGTAATCGGGGCCTTGCGCCGTCCACGGCGCTCTTTGGAGAAGTGGGCCTAAGCGGCGAGATCAGAGGTATTCCGCAGGCGGGGTTGCGGGTGCGCGAGGCTGCGCAGATGGGATTCACGCGGATTGTCCTGCCATCGGCCAATCTCGAGGGTTCGGGAGACGGCAAAATAGAGCTGGTTGGCGTGCGGACGGTGGGCGAGGCCTTGGACGAGCTGATATAGCCTTGTGCGGCTTGCTTTTCGCGCTCGGCAGTTCTAAGGTTCACTGATTCATACACGTCTCTCTCATCACCTGCCCCTGGGAGTTCGCGATGGCGTGGTTCGCACTGGCGCGTGTGCTGTTCGTAGCGGCGGTTGGTTATTCGGCGTTTCAACTCGAGCCCCTCGGCCCTGACTCCGCCATCCTGAACGTCGCGTTCGGACTCGTCCTCGGTCTGCTGATCGTCGTCCTCGAGCACAGGCTGAAGACGACGTCTGTGACGCACATGATCGGCGCGCTGATCGGCGGCGCCATCGGTCTGCTGGCGGCTCGTACGATCGGCGCCGCGCTCTACTGGGCGAATCTCGGCAACGAGCGCGTCGTCTTCCTCCACAGTTTCATCCTGCTCGCGCTGCCGTATCTGGGTCTGGTGCTCGGGGCTCGGCGCGGCGAGTGGCTCGAACCGCAGAACCTCATCTCGCTGTTCCGCTCGGCCGGCCCGCGCAAGCGTTACAAAGTGCTGGATACGAGCGTCATCATCGACGGTCGCATCGCCGACATCTGTGAAACCGGTTTCATGGACGGAACCATCGTGATCCCGCAGTTCGTCCTGAAAGAGCTGCAGCTTGTCGCTGACTCGTCGGACTCGATGAAGCGCAATCGCGGACGCCGTGGCCTCGACATTCTGCAGAAGGTTCAGAAGATGGCTGGCGTCGAAGTCACCATCTCCGACATGGACTTCCCTGAGGTGCGCGAAGTCGACCTGAAACTCATCGAGCTGGCGCGTACGCTGCAAGGAAAGATCGTCACCAACGATTTCAACCTGAACAAAGTCGCGCAGCTGCGCGGCGTCGAGGTGCTGAACATCAACGAGCTCGCCAACTCGCTCAAGCCGGTGGTGCTGCCTGGCGAGATCATGAAGGTGTTCATCCTCAAGGAAGGGAAGGAATACAACCAGGGCGTCGCGTATCTGGACGACGGGACGATGGTCGTCGTGGACAACGCGCGCAAGATGATCGGCAAAACGATCGACGTGGTTGTGACGAGCGTGCTGCAGACGACCGCTGGAAAGATGATCTTCGGTCGATTCATCGAGCCGACCATCGCCGCGCAGTCGGCACCCGCGTCGGGGCCGTCCACTGGATCGCGTCCTGCCGTTACTCCACCGGCCGCTGCCGCTGGCAAGTAGTCAGATGCCTCGGTTTCACTGGTGGCGCACGGTCTTCTTTCTGATCCCGTGCATTACGTTCTACACGATCGTGCTCGGTTTGTTGTCGCTCGTGTCGAGTCTCTTCGATCGCAGCGGATACCTCGCGCACTGGTGCGCGCGCACGTGGTCGCGCCTGATTCTGGTGACATCGGGTGTGCGGGTCGTTGCTCGCGGACTCGAGCGGCTGGAGCCTGGACGCACCTACGTGTTCGTCGCGAATCATCAGAGCATCTTCGACATCCCGATTCTCTTCTGGACCCTCCCGTACCAGCTGCGAATCATCGCGAAGGAGTCGCTCGGGAATATCCCGTTCATCGGGTGGCATCTGAGACGTACGGGGCACATGCTGGTCGATCGCAAGCGCCCGGACTCAACCCGCGTGATTCATTGGGCCGAGCGGCTCACGTCGAAGGGCCTCTCGCTCATCGTGTTTCCCGAGGGCACGCGTAGCCGCGACGGCCGCGTCGCGAGGTTCAAGGGCGGAAGTTTCTACGTCGCGCTCGAGGCAGGCCTGCCCGTGGTGCCGCTCTCGGTCATCGGCAGCCGTCATGTGATGCTGAAAGGACGGCTCACGACATACCCGGGCGAAGTCCGTCTCGTCGTCCACGAGCCGATCGACACGAGCGGCATGGCTGGCGCCGACGCGAAGGAATTCGGCGAGCGCGTTCGGCGGATCATCGCACCCGACGCCGAGTCCGATCTCGGAGCGGCGCCGCCCGACGTCGATGCGGTTCACGCTCGCGCCTGAGCTCTCCTCAATCGTCCGCCCCGGTGTGCTCTGGCTTGATGGCGCAACCGTCATCGAGCGTGACGGGCGTCTGAGTACTCCACTCGCCACAGCGGAAGCCGCTGTGCGCGCGCACCCGCCTGCCGAAATGACCGCCGTCCGCACGATGTACAAGCGCGTCGGTCTAGACCCGACCAAGACGCGCCCCTCGTCCGAGGCGCTGCTGCGTCGCGTGCGCAAGGGCGACTCGCTGCCGCGCATCAACTCGATGGTGGACGTGTGCAACTGGTGCTCGCTCGAGTTTCAACTGCCATACGGCCTCTATGATGCGGCCCATATCGAGGGTGATGTCGAGCTCCGTATCGGGCGGCCGGGCGAGTCGTATCCGGGCATCCGAAAGGATGACGTGCACGTGGATGGGCGGATCGCGCTTGCCGATCGCCTCGGTCCCTTCGGCAACCCGACCTCGGACTCGGCGCGAACGATGGTGACGACGGCTACGACCCAGGCCATGCTGGTCGTGTTCGCACCTCGAGAGGTGGACCGGGCTCGGCTCGACACCGTGCTCAACGAGACTGCCAGTCGTATGATCGAATTCACCGGCTGCCATGAGGTGGCACGGTCTACAATTTAGGAAATCTCGTGTCGGGCCTTGGCGATTCACCACCCGGGAAAAAGAAACGAGCTCCGCGCATCAACGGACCATTTCAGGGGCGCTCGCGCGGTGCGCTCGATTTCGATCTGACGGTTCACGATCTCAGCATCACCGGCTGCTTGATCGAGTCGTATCACGAGATGCCGGCCGGCCGCCGGTTAAACATCGAGATTGATTTGCCGAATGAAGGCACGGTCAGTCTATCGGCCGAGTCGGTCTATTCGAGGCCCGACTACGGGTTTGCGGTGAAGTTCGTTGACATGCTTCCTGATACGCGGGTCCAGCTGGCGCGCGCGGTTCTGCATACGCTCAAAAGTCGGCGGCCAGGCGAGTAGTAGCGATGCACGTGTCTGCCATCATCGCGGCTGGCGGTCGCGGTCTGCGCTTTGGAGGCGCAGAGCCGAAGCAGTTGCGGTTGCTTCGCGGTGAACCAATCCTCAAACGCAGCGTGGATGCGTATCTGAATTGCGACCTCGTGTCGGATGTCGTGGTCGCGTTGCCAGCGGATCTCGCGCAGCGGCCGCCCGCGTATCTGCAACATCGGTCCAAGCCGGTCACGATAGTGGACGGCGGTGAGCGACGTCGTGACTCCGTTGCCAACGGGTTCGCGCGCGCGCCAGAACACGCAGACATCATCGTCATCCACGACGCCGCGCGACCGCTGGTGACCGACGCGGTGATCCGACGAACGATTGCCGCGGCTGCGGAATCCGGCGCCGCCATTGCCGCGCTGCGTGCGCGCGACACGGTGAAGCGCGTCGGCGACGGAGACGCGATTACCGCGACGCTGTCGCGCGACGAGATCTACCTGGCGCAAACGCCGCAAGCCTTTCGTGCGTCTGTCCTGCGCGACGCCTTGCGCCTCACCACCGATGCGACCGATGAAGCCATGCTCGTCGAGCAGGCCGGCTACGTCGTTCGCGTGGTGGAGGGCGATCCGCGCAACCTCAAGATCACG
>JBKPRH010000406.1:0-31856 GCA_046765795.1 Acidobacteriota bacterium
AGAAGGCCGCACGTTGATACCGTGACCAGCATCACGCCCATTGTCGCGACGTTCTTGTTCAGCACCGTGCCGAGTACGATCGAGGCACGCGCGACCTGCGGCCGCAAACCGAGATCCCGTTCGGCGGAAATGAGATTCACCGGCAGCGTGTCGTACGAGCCTCCCGTGCCGAAGCCAGTGACGTACACCGTTGCGAAGTACTTCCAGATCTGCGGCCAGGTCCGCTTGGTCGTGGCGCGCACGAGCAGCAGCATCGCCGCGGACCAGACGGTCGCCACGATGGCCAGATTGAGCGACGTGCGGCCGTAGACCTCGAGGCCGCGCACGCCGAACCGCGCCGGGATGAAGATTGCGAGGCAGCCGATCATGATCGGGTAGTACCAGAGCAGCTTCGCGAATCCGCGAAGGATCCAGTCTCCCGCAACGATCACGCCGTGCGCGGCGGGGCGAAGCAGGCGGATGGAGCCGATCGTTGCGCCAGCGATCGTCGCGGCGACGAGCACCTGGAGCAGTGGCTGCTCCGTCAGAGTCCCGCTGAAGGTATGACCGACTTCCCGCAGCCACTGAAGGAATCCGGGCAAGGGCACGTCAGCGCGATTGAACGGCAGTCCGGTCAGTACCGGAATCCAGGCCGAGACGTAGAGCAGCGACACCGCGGCCATCACGAGGTAGAGCGTGACGAGAATCGCGAGAAACCGCGTGCCGCGCACGTGCGACAAGAGCGTCCTGGCCAGCGCGCCCGACATCAGCACAAAGACGATGGCCGTGGCCAGCGTGACGATCGTCCGCGGAAACCACGTCCCGCTCTGCGCGATGGCGAGCACGACCGGACTCTTCGGGAATGCGAGCCCGAGTCCCAGGCCCGTGAGAAGGCAAGCCGCGATCGTGACGGGCTGCGGGACTCTTGGCATACGTTCAAAGCGGGGAGTCTAACATCGTGCCAAGATACCCGCAGGAGGAACGGACACGGTGCTACGGACCGGTGATACATCGCGGACCACGGTCGGCCGCACGCTGACGGTCACCCCGTTTGCGCCGGTGCTTGGCGGAGAGGTGCGAGGGATTGATCTCGCGGATGGGCTCGACGCCGAGACGTATCAGGCGGTGCGCGCGGCCTTTCTCAGATACGGCGTGCTGTTCTTCAAGGAGCAGTCAGAGATTCCGCCCGAGGGCCACGTGGCCCTCGGGCGGATGTTCGGTGAGCTCCATATGCACCCGGCGGCGCCTCAGATGCCCGGCCACCCCGAGGTCTTCGTCATCCACGCTCATCGCGAGTCAAAGGTTGCCAACGGCGAGTTCTGGCATTCCGATGTGTCGTGCGACGAGGTGCCGCCGCTCGGCACGATGTTACAGATCCACATCCTTCCCGAGGTTGGCGGCGACACGCTGTTCGCCAACATGTTTGCGGCGTACGACGCTCTCTCCGCGCCGATGCGACACATGCTCGACGGGCTGACCGCACGACACGAATCCGAGCACATCTACCGTGGTCGCTACTCCGAACGCGGTGTGGACGACACTGGCAGGACGTATCCGTACGCCGACCATCCCGTCATTCGCACGCATCCCGAGACCGGACGGAAGGCCATCTTCGTCAACCGCACGTTCACGACCCGCATCAACGAGTTGAGCGAATCGGAGAGCCGCGCGGTGCTCGACCTGCTGTTCGATCATTGCGAGCAGGTCGACTTTCAGATCCGCTTCCGGTGGGAGCGCAATGACGTCGCGTTCTGGGACAACCGTTGCGTGATGCACCGCGCCATCTGGGACTACTGGCCGAACGAGCGCAAGGGACGGCGCGTGACGATCAAAGGAGATCGACCGAGGTAGGAAAGTCGCCGAAGCCGTATGGGCGAATCAGGACGATTCTCTCCAGGGGTTATCGACTACGAGCGCATGTCGGCCCGGTATCAGTCCGGGCGCGCGCTGTCGGGAGAGGCTGCCAAGACATGGTCCGCGGTGGTCGGCCGGTTCCTTCAAGGTTCCACACGCTCGAGGATTCTCGATCTCGGTGCGGGTACTGGGCGCTTCTCCGTTCTCTTTGCCGCATCGCTTGAGGTTTCGGTCGTCGGAATCGAACCATCGCTGGGCATGCTTGGTGTCGCAGGACGCGAGACGCCGAACAACCCCGTGTACGCGGCCGGCACCGCCGACCGGATTCCGCTAGGCGATGCAACGTGTGACCTGGCATGGTTGTCACACGTCTGGCATCACCTTCGCGATCCTCAGGCTTGCGCAGATGACCTCCGTCGAGTGGTGCGTCGTGGTGGCCATGTTCTCGTACGTGGGACCTTCGGCGATCGGCTTGATGGGTTTCCGACGTTATTCCACTTCTGGCCGGCGACACGGGCGATTTGTGGGCAGCTGCCGACCATCCAGGAAACCGTCCGTATGTTCGAGGCGAGCGGGTTCAGGCTGACGCAGTCCCAGCGCATCCAGCAAGAGACCGCGGCGAGTCTCGGCGATTTCGCCAAGCGGACTCAGTTTCGCGCCGATTCGGCGCTCACGCTTATCTCGGACTCCGAGTTTCAAGCCGGGCAAATCGCGATCGAAGCAGCCGCTGCTGCCGGACAAATGCCAGGCCCAGTGGTCGAACTGATCGAACTCCTGGTATTTCGAAACGGTCCCGATTGAAGTTTCGTGGTGTCCTAAGCTTGTTGCGGCCGATCCGCTGCGTCCTGTGTCACACGCTTGAGGACCCAGAAGTGGAACAGGCTCCACCATACGGACAAGAACGCTCCCAGTACGCCCATTGCGCCGCCATAGATCAGCGACCCAATGGCGCACACGCAGCCCGCCACAGCTCTTGCTCCAAAGTAGAAACGGAGCATCGACCTGAGGCTCGGGTGCGATGACGTTCGGCCCTGATACTCATGCCAGGCCATGAATCCGTGGTTGAATGCGGACGAGTAAAACAGGATTCCCCCTGCGACCGCGATCACGACGTTCGGCTCGCCGAGCAGCAGAAAACCGGTACCGCCGCCTGCCAACATGCTGACCGATAGCGCATTCATCACCCTACGCAGGTAGGAGCCGGTCTTGTCGGGTGCCGTCGATCGCCACAGGATTAAATGAAAGCCGAGGACGGCCAGCGCGAAGAGGAGGGCGATGCCAAGCGCCTGACCCGGAGGCATGGCAGATTATCGACGAATCCAGTCGAAACGAGGGCTCACCGTCTCGAGACGGTGACGCCATCATCAAACGTATTCCAAGCTCTGATCCGCGATCCTCGGTTCGCTGGCCTTCAGGAGTGGGCGCGACTCGTTCCGGAACGAGTTGAAAAAAGTTGTTGACAGGTTTTCAGTAGGGGCCCGGGCGTCGTCTCGGTTCGGCGGAGGATCGGCGTTCTAGCCGACGACGTTGACCGATGCGCCAGGCGAATAGCGCTCTGTGACACGTCGCGACAGATCGACTCCGATCGCGTGCGAGGCGGCGTCCTGCGGGGCCGAAAATCGTCGTGATAGAAGAGCGCATGACGTCAACGAATCAGTCATTCGCACATCTCTCCGATGATGAACTTCTCGCGACCGTGAAGTGGCTCGCGATGAGTGAACGTCGCGCCACTGCGGCGCTTCTGCGCTCGCTGATCGAGCTCGACGTGCGACGTCTTTACCTGGGCGAGGGCTACTCGTCGCTGTTCACGTATCGCACCCAGGCACTACATCTTGCCGAGGGCGCCGCCTATAACCGCATCGAGGCGGCCCGCGCGGCGCAGCGCTTCCCGTCCATCCTCACTGCGCTTGAAGATGGTGCAGTCACGTTGACGACCGTCCGGCTCGTCGCACCGCATTTGACGATGGCGAATCACAAGGACGTGCTCGCGCGGGCACGTCACAAGGGCAAGCGCGAGGTCGAGGCACTTGTCGCATCGCTGCGTCCGCTGCCATCTGTTCCGTCGACGATCCGGAAGCTGCCCGAACCCCGACAGGTCTTTCTGGACACGAAACCTGTCGTGCTCGCGTCAACGACCGCGACGCCTGGTCCGCCAGTGATGACGTCGGCGATCAGGATGGCATCACGAGCGATGGAGACCCCGCTCGCGCCCGAGCGCTACAAATGCAGATCACGATTTCGAGTGAGACGCATGCGAAGCTCCGCCGGGTGCAGGAGCTCGGTCCGCATGTCATTCGGTCGGGAGATCCCGCTGAGATCTTCGATCGCGCGCTGACACAGCCGCCAGGCCATGACGCCGACGAACAACGCCACAACCGCGAGACCCACCTCGATGACGATCAGGGCACCAGCCACCCGTCCGAGCCGGAGCGTGCTTCGGCCCGCCGCGGTGGACTGGAGCGTCGGCTGCAGCGTGCCTCCGGTGACGCGCAGCGCCGGAATTACGCCCGCGACCACCGGGCAGAGCGTCCCATGATCGGCTGCACGCGCGACAACGTGAATACCGTCGCGGTCATCAGGGCAGCGGCTTCCCCCTCGGACCAGCCATCGCCGGACACCACGTTGACCTCTGTCGGGATCACGGCGCCAAGCGACGCAAACGTCCGGACCCGCTCCCGCAGGACCTCGTAATCGCCGACGCGGAGATCGGCGCGGCCGTCCTGGCCGACGCCAACGACGCCGACGACTCGCTCGCCCTCGTCGAATGGCGGTGACTGTCCCAAGGCGCTCTGGACCAGGTGATTAGGGAGGAGGCTCAGCGGAATCCCGATGGCCAGCGCGAAAACAATGGCGAGCGAGACACCCGGGTACTTGCGCATCATGCGCATCCCGAGCTTCACGTCGAGCGACGAGAACATAACACAGAGAACTTTACGGAATCCTTTTGTTGCCCCGCAACTCGGCGTCGGTCTCGAGAATGTTTACTCTCGCCAAATACTTGAATGCATCCCAGCCGCTGTATTTGTCAGTCAATGCCGCGATGACGACGTCAGCCAACGCCTCGCCGGACTGTCCCCGCGCCTGAGTATCGGATATTAGCTTTCTGAGCGTCACCAGATACTCACGAAATGCACCCACGTCCTGCGCATTTGCCAGATCGCCGTGGCCGGGCACGAACGTCGCGTTTGGTTCATTCTTCGCCAACGTCGCGAGTGTGTCGATCCAGGGCTGCGTTGACGCGTCAATTAGGTTTGGCATCATGTCGTGCCACAACAGATCGCCGGCAAACACGACCTTCGCATCGGGAACGAACACGACTGAGTCACCGCCCGTGTGTCCGGGGAAGCTTCGTAGGTGAATCGCACGCGAGCCAAGGTGCAGGTCCATCTCGCGGTCATAGGTGACGGTCGGCGCCGGGATCGCTTCGATGAAGGCCTTCTGCTGTGTCTTGATCTCCTTGCCCATCAGTCTGAGGTTCTCGGTGGTGATCCAGCCGCGCACGTTGTGATGTGCAACGGCGATCGCGCCTGCCTTTTCGAAAACCGCATTCGCTCCCGTGTGGTCCAGATGGTAGTGGGTATTAATCACGAATCGAACCGGCAGCGCGGTCAGTGTCCGAATCGCCGCCAGGAGTTGTTGAGCAGGTGCAGTCGAGAAATTTCCATCGGCATCAACGCTGAGGGTCGTGTCGATCACGGCGACGCCATCATCACCGATGACAAATCCCGTGTTCGCGCCGGCTGCAGCCGGAGACTGTGGATTGGAAATCGCCGCCCAGACGTTCGGGCCGACCGGCTTCAGCGTAAACGAGAGTTCAGCCGCGTTCTGTGCGCCAGTCACGCTGGACACACGCAGCACGCAGACACCAAGTGCCAGGGCGAGGAACAGGCGGCGTTTCATCACCAGCTCCTTTCGCAACTTTGTGGTGGTTTGATGCTACGGTACTTCGTACGCATGCATCATCAGACGCCGCACGGCGGAGATTGGTCCGTATGATCGCCATCATGTGGCAGTTCGAGGTCAAGCAGGGACGCGAGAGTGAGTTCGAAGAGTTGTACGGTGTCGAGGGCGAATGGACGGCGATGAACCGCCATGCGCGGTCCTATCTGGGCACGTCATTTCTTCGCGATCAGAATCGCTCGTCCCGATACGTCGTCATCGAATACTGGAGCGAGATGCTCGTCTATGAGCAGCATCGCGCGTTTCGATCCGATGCCATTGAGTCACTCGAGCAGCGCAGCCAGGCGCTCATCGACTCGGTCGAGCCCCTGGGAATCTTCTCAGCGCTCAACGTGCCCGATCGGTTCGGCCCGACCTGGTCGCAGCGCCACAAGAGCGATTGAGGCGGGCTGTCAGACTCGCCGGGCACCTGCGACGTCATAGACGCTCTTCCAGCCAGCGTCTTCGCAGCGGCTTCAGAGCGAAAATTGCGAGCGCCGCGGTCGCGAAATCTATCGTGATGATCACGGCGAAGGATAGACCGATCTGTGTGCTACGATTTGCCCATCCTTCCTCGGTCCCTCTTGTGACAGCAGACGACATTCTCATCTTCGGTGGCAGCGGCAGCCCTCGACTCACTCGAAGGATCTGCGACCACCTGCAGGTCGAGCCTGGCGACAGGGACATCGTTCACTTCTCCGAAGGTACGCTCTTCGTCCGCGTGAAGGAAAACGTTCGCGGGCGCCGGGTGTATATCGTGCAGTCGACGGTCTATCCCGCGAACGATCACTTCATGGAGTTGCTCTTCTGGATCGACGCGCTGAAACGCGCCAGCGCGCAGTCGGTCACGGTGGTGATGCCCTATTTCAGCTACGCCAAGGGCGACAAGAAGGACGAGCCTCGTGTATCGATTCGCGCCCGTGTGTGCGCCGACGCGATCGAGGCCGCCGGTGCCCATCGCGTGGTCACGCTCGACCTGCACGCATCGCAGATTCAGGGATTCTTCCGGATTCCAGTTGACGATCTGTATGCGCTTCCGCTGCTGTGTGCGGCCGTCGCGCGCAGGCAGCTCCCGGATCTGATCGTGGTCTCGCCCGACACGGGCTTCGCCAAGAAGGCGCGCAAGTTCGCTTCGACGCTCGGCACCTCGATCGCTATCGCCGACAAGGCGCGACCGCGACACGATGAGCGTGCCGAGGTGCTCGAAATCATTGGCAAAGTGCAGGGCAAGACGGCGCTCATCGTGGACGACTTTACGATCTCGGCGGGGACGCTCGCCGATGCCGCCGAGAAGCTCCTCGAGCGGGGCGCCACCTCGGTGTATGCCGCCGTGTCGCACGGCGTCTTCAGCGAGGGTTCGATGGAGCGGCTCGATCGCAGCCCGATCCGGCAGCTCTTTGTCACCGACTCGATCGAGACGCAGCCGGTCACGTTGTCGCCGAAGGTCGAGATCGTGTCTGTGGCGCCGCTATTCGGCGAGGCGATTCGCCGCATCCACCACCGCGAAAGCATCAGCGGGCTTTTCGCAGACGAGAGGAAACATTAGAGCGAGTCTTCAACTACGCGGCACCGCCGTCAGTGGCCAGTTGCCCCGCGGCCTTAGTGTCCTTTGTGGCTAACGCTCCGTGGGCGTCGTGGCGAGAGATTGCTATTCCTTGTAGCCATCGTTTCCTGAGCGGCTTCAGCGCCAAGATCGCCAGCGCCGCCGTCGTGAAATCCATCGCGATGATCACCGCAAACACCGGCGTCCATGAGCCGGTGGCCTCATGGAGCAGCGCGGCGATCGGACCGCCGAGCACCGAACCAACGCCTTGCGCCATGTAGAGGCATCCGTAGTTCGCGGTCGCGTGCTTCGTCCCGAACGTGTCGGTCAGCGTGGAGGGAAACAGCGAGAAGATCTCACCCCACCCGAAGAACACGAGACCTGACAGCAGCACGAACAGCATCGGGTTGTCGCGCGTCAGCAGCCACAGCGTCATCGCGGTGCCTTCGAGACCGAACGCGATCAGCATCGTGTGCTCGCGCCCGATGCGATCCGACACCCATCCGAAGAACGGCCGCGTCGCGCCGTTGGTGATCCGGTCGAGCGACAACGCGAGCGGCAGCAGCGGCAGTCCGAACAACAGGACATCGGCCATCCCGAAGTCGCGCGTGAATGCCCCCATCTGTGACGTCACCATCAGTCCGGTGGTCGACATCATCGTCATCATGGCGAACATCAGCCAGAACACTGGTGTGCCGACCATCACGTGTGGGGGGATGTCAATGGGCGTGACGTGCGTCCGAGTGGCGTTGCCGAGCGCGCGCGCCAGATTCCGTTCGGGCCTCCGCAATCCTTGAGCGGCCGCGAGTCCCACGATGGCGAAGATCACGCCGAATCGCACGAGCGCGTCCTGATACGAGGACTCACGCAGCACGTTGGCGATCGGGAACGTCGTCAGCAGCGCACCCATGCCGTAGCCCGCCGCGACGAGTCCCGTGGCGAGCCCGCGCCGATCGGGGAACCACTGCACCATGTGGCCGATGACACCCACGTAGACGATGCCAGTGCCGATCCCGCCGAGCAGACCATAGGTGAGATAGAGCGTGAGGACCGACGATGCCTGCGCGGCCAGAATCCAACTTAGACCGGCGAGCACGGTGCCGATCGAGAGCAGTGCCCGTGGACCAAAGCGATCGACGAGCACGCCCTGAAACGGCGAGAGAAACGTCTGGACGACGATGAGGATCGAGAACGTGATCTGGAGTTGCGGGAGCGATGACCCCAACGCGTCGCTCATCGGTTTCGTGAAGAGCGCCCACACGTATTGCGGGCTGGAGATCACGATCATGCAGACGAGGCCGAGCAGAAGTTGAATCCAACGTTGCATATGCCGCCTCAGAGCAGACGGTCCGGCTGAAGCCGGACACTACGCGGGTTCGGGAATCGCCGCGCCGTCCTTGCGAGGATCCGACGCGCCGTAATTCACTTTCGATCCGTAGTCGCGCATGACGCTCTGTCCGCCGCCGACCAGGCTCGAAAAGCTGCCCTGCAGATCGATCTCGTGTCCTTTGTCGGCGAGTGCTCGCCGCGTCGCCTCTGGCACGCGCGATTCCATGATCACGTCGCGTCCGACGAACGTGATCTTCGTCACGCGCGCGGCTTCGAGCGCCGCCTGAATATTCATCCCGTGATCGACGACGTTCGAGATGAACTGCACGTGGGCCTGCGACTGATTCCATCCGCCCATGATGCCGAAGGCGCAGCGAACGACATCTCCGCCTGATTCCCTTGGGCCTTCCATGAAGCCGGGAATGATTGTGTGGAGCGGACGCTTGCGAGGGGCGAGCGCATTGGGATGCGACGCATTCATCGTGAACAGCCCGCCTCGACTCTGCAGCGCAAAACCCGTGCGATCGGGTACGAGCCCGGATCCAAAGTTGGCGAAGTTGCTCTGAATGAGCGAGACCATATTGCCGGCTCGATCGACCACGCTCATGTAGGTCGTGTCGCTGCCGTGTGTAGGCAACGTGCCAGGCGCAACCTCGGGGTTCGCCTGTGCGGGATCGATCTGCCGGAATCGGTCTGATGCGTAACTCTTCGAGAGCATTCCCTCGACCGGCACGTTGTGGAACGCGGGATCGCACACGTGTCGCGCCATGTCGGCGTAGGCGAGCTTCTTCGCCTCGATGAGCGTATGAAGCGCTTCTGCGGAATTGTGACCGTATGAGCCGATCGGCGCGTGCTCGAGGAGGTTGAGCATCATCAGCGCCGCGATGCCCTGGCCGTTCGGCGGCAACTCGAACACCGTCCAGCCGCGGTAGGTCGTCGAGAGCGGCGTGACCCATTCAGCGTCGTAGGCGGCAAGGTCGTCGGCGTTGAGCGCGCCGCCAAGCTGTGCCGAGCAGCTCACGATCCGTTGCGCAATCGGGCCGACGTAGAACGCATCTCGGCCCTCAGCGGCGATCATGCGGTAGTTCATCGCCAGGTCCGGGTTCTTGAACATCTGCCCGACCCGTGGGGCCCACCCATTCGGTAAATAGACGCGCGCAGATTCCTCGGTCGCTTGCAGAAGCGTCGCGCCGCCTTGCCATTCAGCCGCCGTGATCTCCGAGACGGGGAAGCCCTGTTCGGCAACGTTGATTGCCGGTGCCAGGACGTCGGCAAGCCGGAGCTTGCCAAAGCGTTCGTGCAGCTTCGACCATGCGGCGACCGCACCCGGAATCGTGACCGAGTGAATGCCGGTCTGCGGCATCGTGGTGATGCCTTGCGTGCGCAACCGATCGATGGTGAGCGCTTCCGGTGCATATCCACTGCCGTTGATGCCGTGAAGCCGACCCGAGGCCGCGTCGTAGACGATGGCGAAGAGATCGCCGCCGATGCCGTTCATCATCGGCGCGACCACACCCATGACCGCGTTGACAGCGATGGCTGCGTCCACCGCGTGACCGCCGCGCGCGAGGATCGACGCGCCCGCTTGTGACGCGAGTGGGTGTTCGCTTGCCGCGACACCGCCGGCAGTCATCACGACCGATCGGCTCTGCGTCCGATCGATCGTGGTACGGACATAGTCTGTCGTCGCGCGTGGCTGAACCATCGTGGCGGCCCCTTGAGTCGGCCCCATGTTAATCCTCCTTTACTTCAACGGACCGAAGTCGGGTGGCGGCTCCCGGTGATGCGTCGCCTGTTCGTAGGCGGACGCGATGCGGAACAGCACCGGTTCGCCGAACGGACGGCCGAAGAGCATCACGGAAAGCGGAAGTTTGGCCGGTGTCGGTTCGGTGAGTCGGCTGCCGCCCGGTGCCGAGGTATCCCTCACGCGGTCATAAACCTTCGTGGTGAACCCAGCCGGCATGCCAAGTTGCGGGAATCCCTGTGTGCCGAGGAAGCTCCAGATCGATGGACCTCGCCCGTTCAGCGTTGGCTCGAGCGGCCGACCGAGGATGTACGGCGGGATGTTGCCGGTCGGCGTGATCATCGCGTCGAGTTTCATGTCTTCCATTGCCAGAAGCACGATCTGCTGGACCGCGAAGCGCAGCAGCCACCGGTCGGCGTTGTCGAGTGTCATCGCGCTGCGGTTGTTCTCACCACCGCCTCCGCCGCCACGTGCGTTGCTCCCTGAATCCGGCCGCATGTCGGTCAGCGCCTTGGAGTGCTCGTTCAGATCCTTGAGGGTCTTGATGCTGGCATCGCCACGCTCGCGCAGATAGCGCTCGAGCATGAATCGCGACTCGCCGACCGACTGACCGCCCTGTCCGAGACTGCGAAGCGTGACGCCGCCCGGCGTGAGCGATGGGTCGTAATACATGTCCACCAGCTTCGCGATGTGGTCACTCGTTGGCTTGCCGTTCGCGTCCACTGGAAACGCATTCGGGAATCGATCGATGAACAGCGAGTTGAGGACCGAAGGCGCGTACTTGTCGATGTATTTCTGCAGCAGCGCACCTTTCGGTCCCGGATCGACGATGGTGGCGCCGAGTTTCTGCAGGTCGGCAATCGCGCGCTCTGCGGCGACGATGCTTTCTTCGTCGGCCTCGTTGAAGAGCGACCGGTCCATGTACTCGCGAACCACGCCGATACGAACGCCATCAAGACGTGTCGCGCCGGCGAAGCTCGCATAGGGAGACGAGGGCAGCCGGCCGACGCTGAACACCGTGAGTTCGTCCTTCGGGTCGTAGCCGGCGATCACGTCGAGTACTTTTGCCGCGTCTTTGACCGTTCGGCAGATGGGCCCCGTGCGCGTGTTGTAGCCCGCGCCGTACATGCCGTCGCGACTGACCAACTCCTGCGTGGGCGCCAGACCGACGACGGCGTTGTTCTTGGTGGGGTGGAGAATCGACCCGCCGGTCTCCTCAGCAATCGCGCAGGTCACCAGGTTCGCGGCGACTGACGTCCCAGAGCCACTGCTCGACGTTCCCGCTGAACGTTCTGTGTCGTACGGATTGCAGCTGATGCCGCCGAACGGACTGCGCGAGATCCCCGAGCCAACGTTGGCCTTGGCCAGGATGATCGCGCCGGCGTCGCGCATGCGCTTGATGAACTCCGCATCGCGCGGCGGACGGTCATTCGCATACGCCGCATCGGCGCCGGCCGTCGTCCGCATGTCGAACGTGTCGTACCAGTCCTTGATCGCGAAGGTGATGCCGTGCAGAGGACCAACCAGCTTGCCAGTTGTTTTGAAGTGCGCGTCCTGCTTCGCGGCGACTTCGAGGGCGTCCGGCATCGCCGGGTTGTTGTCGACTTCGTCGGTGAGGCTGCGGCCCTTGCGCCTGTCGAACCCATACTGCGCGCGCGCGGCAGGCCGGAGATTGACGGTGATGAGCGCGTTGATCTGTCCAGCGTGCTTGATCGTGGTGAACGGCCCGAGGATGCCGTCGGGTTGCGACACGCAAGGACCGTCATAAGCCTTGATGCGGGCGAGGTATCGCTTCACCACGTCGGTGGATGTCAGCTCGCCCTTGAGAATCGCCGATTGAATGCCGTCGATCGTCGCTTCTTCGATCTGGAATTTGGGGCCGGCGGCACCGGCCACTCCCGGGATCGTCAACGCGACGACGCAGATGATGATGATTGCTCGCCTCATGTAGGCTCCCGTGGCTTTAGTCTTTGGGCTTTGGCCTTTGGGCTCGAGGCTCTTCGCACTCCAGCCCAAAGCCGAACGCCAAGAGCCCAGAGCCTCTAGAAGTTCACTCTCACCCCCAGCTGCCCCTGTCGCGGCACGTAGGCATTGCCTGACGTGGCCACGGGCTGGCCGAAGGAGGCTGAGCTGATCGTCGTGTTGTAGGCGCCGTAGTTCTTGCGGTTGAACACGTTGAACACCTCGGCGAGCAGTTCGATGTTCACGTTGTTGACGAGCGTGATCGTCTTCGTGACGCGCATGTCCACCTTGTGCAGCGGCAGTCCGCGCAGCGCATTGCGCGGCCAGGTCGTGCCGGTGGCGATCACCGCTGGGCCTTCCCAGCGATCGAGGACCGCAGCAGGGATAGTGATCGGCGCGCCGATGTTCAAGCGGTTCGTGCCGGGCTTGCTGAAGGGCCGCGTCGAGCTGCTCGGGTTGTAGTGCGCGCCCGACCCGTAGAAGTACGACCCGGACACCGAGAACTGCCAGGGCAGCCGGACGATGCCGTTGGAACGGAACGTGTGCTTCTGGAAGCCGGTCGATTGCGCCCAGTCCGCGTCCTGATCAAATGGGTTGTCCGCTTGATAGCCGAAGCCCGTCGTGTCGTCCTTCATCGACAGCGTGCGTGTGTAGGTGGCGCTCGCCTGGAAGTTGTTGTTGAAGCGCCGTTGGAACGACGTGGCGATCATGCGGCTCTCGGTCTTGCCGTCGCTGGTCAGCCACTGGTCGAGGCCATACGCCGGGTTCGGACGGCCGAAGAGGATCGGATCTTTGCTGTAGCCGTTGACGGGATCGTAGAAGAGATTCACGTCGCGGCTGCGCACCATGTTGCGTTCTTCGAGGCTGGTGAAGTCCACGTCGAAGGCCATCAACGATCCGAGTTGCTTCTGGAATCCGATCGAGCTCTGCCACCCGTACGGGTCGCGATAGCCGGGCGAGATGATCGTGGTTTCTTGCGGCGGAGTGGGCACTGCGCCGGAGAGGTACTGCTCCGGAGTCGCGCCGCCAAGCGGGTCGTAGAGGAAGTTCGTGCCGGTCGGCAGGAATACCGCCGCCACCGCGTTGTTGTAGAACTGCTGCCGGTAGGTGACGTTCGACACCGGGAAGTTGTAGTAGAGGCCGGTGCCGCCGCGGATCACGAAGTCGTTGTTGCCGCCGACGTTGTAAGCGAATCCGACGCGCGGTGCGACGTTGTTCAGATCGCGCACGCCGGGCTGATAGCCGAAGTTTCCGCTGTCGACGCCGTTGTCGATCATGATCGGAATGTCGCGCACCCACTGCGGATCAAGACCTTCCGGATCGACGTCGTAGCGGACGCCAAGATTGATCGTCACCTCGTTCGATACGCGCCAGTTGTCGCCGAACCAGGCCGCGCTCTGCGAGCGCCCAACGTCAACCAGGTAGTCCTTGTGGAAGAACACCGAGTACTGCTGGAGGAACGGTTGCAGCAGACTCAAATCCCAGCGCGACGGGTCGTCCCAGGCATCCTGCGGAAACGCGGCTTCGAGAATCGCCGTCGAGGGCTGACGATTGAACGTGAATGTGCCGCGCCGATTCAGGTCCCACACTTTCGTATGCCGGTCCTTGAGGAACTCGCCGCCGAACTTGATCTCGTGCTTGCCGGCATGCCAATTCATCTCGACCCGCATCGGGTATTGCTTCATCCACGAGTAGTTGGGGAAGTTCTGCTGGCCACCCAGTGACAGGTTCGGGAACTGGAACACCGGCACGCCGAACGGCCACTGATTCAGCGACGTCATGTTCGACGGGATCGGGTCGTCGTACCACGAGAACCTCGACGTCCCGCCGCTCACCTGCATCGTCATTGCGTTGCTGATGATGCGCGTCCACGTCGCATAGAGGTTCGTCGAGTAGTAGCGCTGATGCTCCGCCATCGTCGGGTGCGTGGTGCCGCTCGAGATCTGGAACGGGCTATCGAGCGTCCAGCGCTGCAGCCGCACGCTGAAGCTGTTCTTCGCCGATTGCTGATAGTCGCCGCGCGCCAGGTAGTTGTTCTGGATCGTGTTCGACGGCAGTGACCATGTTTGATTCGGCAGCGCGGTGGGCGTCAGCACGGCGGTGGAGGGATTGCGCTCGTACTCATACGACCCGAAGAAGTGCACCTTGTCGCGAATCACCGGTCCGCCGAGCGTGAATCCAGTCTGCTGATCCGAATAGGGAAGCACGACGCCCTTGACCGGATCGGCTTCGTTGAATTTGTCACTGCGGAAGAAACCGAACGTCGAGCCGTGCAGATCGTTCGTGCCTGCACGCGAGACGGCCTGCACCTGCACGCCCGTCGAGCGGCCCTGCGTGATGTCGTACATGTTGGTGACGATCTGGAACTCGGCGATCGCTTCGCGGCTCATCTTCGGCTGGCCGAAACCGGATCCGGAGATGCGCTGCGAGATCTGCTGGCCGTCGAGATTGAGCTGGAACTGATCGTCGGAGACGCCGGGCGTGTTGCCGATGTTGTTGGCGGTGATGCCTTTCACCATCAGCGACAGCTCCATCCAGTTGCGGCCCTGCAGCGGCAGTTCCGCCATCTGGCGCCGGTCGATGTTGCCGCTGACGCGCGGCGAGGAGGTGTCTACAAGCGGCGTCTGCGAACTGACGACGACCGTCTCCTGGACACCGGCGAGACGCATGGTGATCGGTTGCACCGTGGCGTTCGCGCCGACGAGCAGCTCGATGCCGGTGAGTTCTGCGGTTGCGAAACCCGACAGCTCGACGCGCAGCGCGTATTCGCCAGGAGCGAGGTTCAGGAATTGGTAGCGGCCGTCGGCCGTGGTCACCTCGACCGACTGCCGTCCGGTCTTGGTTTCAGTGGCTGTCACCGTCACGCCTGGCATGACGGCTTTCTGATCGTCGGTGACGATCCCCTGCAGCGTCGCGTTTTGCTGCGCGGTGAGTGTTGCCGAGAGCAACGCGCACAGACTCAAGCAGCCGAGAAATCGGCGCACCATGTGATGTCCTCCGTAGGTTGAGAACGTTCGACTGGGACGTCCGCTCGACTTCGTGGTCGCGTGTGCTCGATCGGAGAGCAAGCGAGGGGCCATCACGCGCACACGCGCGTGCGAGCGATGAGCCGATGCTTTTCAGAACAAACTGCAAGGTCAGCGCGATCGCGTCACAACGTCGCGTACGCATGAAGCGACAACGTTGGTGTGCCGTGCGAGCGATTCAGACTGAATTGTGGGAATGAGGCGGTGGATCGCGGAGGGTGCGGACACGCCTGCTACGGCGTGGAGATCGGCCGCGGCAGATACGCCTTCCGCACCTTCGCGACAACAGTGAACGTGGCGTCGCCGACGTTCGCGATCTCGTACTCGATCGCCTGTCCGACAAAGATGTTGACCGCGCGCTCGCTCAAGCCGAAATCGTCGTCAAGCCAGTGGTGGAGCTCGAGCGTTGCATGCTGCAGTGCCTGCTGAAGCGTCGTGCCGCTGCCGATCGTCATCACGGATTCGGTGTTTTCGATCCTCGGCCACCCCATTTCGAATTCGCCGACGACGGTCGATGGACGCACGACGCTGCTGTGTGGCCACTCCTTCTTCTTCACCACCTCGACGCTGAACTCGACATCGAGTGACGTTTCGACACCGGTGCCCGTCACGCCGCCGTCTCCCTGGCGCGCATGCCCATGACCGAGGAAAAGCAGCGCGCCCGGCTGAAAGACCGGCAGCATCACTCGTGCGCCCGCAGTGATTCCCGCCGCGCGCATATCTCCCCCAAACGGCCCTGCCATGGTCGTCGAGACGGCATCGTGACCTGCGGGGGCGACGCCAATCGACGCGAGTGCGGGCGCCAGCGGCATCTCGAAGGCCGGCGCGTCGAAGCGGCTGAGCCAGCTGGTGCGCGAGATCGTCTGGAGATCGAAGCGAACGACACGTGTGGCTGCATCGATCGTCCACGACACGCGCCCGCTGTTGCCACGACTCGAGAGCGAGCCAGGTTCGACAGAGGCGCCCGTCATCAACGCCGCCGATGTGCCAGTCGCGCGGTTCGGCTCGAGCTTTTCGATCGTCACGACGAGCAGATCGCCGGGCTCCGCACCCTCAACAAAGAACGGCCCTGTCTGCGGATTCGGTCCCTTTGCGACCGTCGTGCCTCGTGCATCGACCCCCATGTCGTCAACCACCGCGGTGACGACACGATCGCCGCTTTTGATGCGCAGCACCGGCGCGTGCGCCGCCGAGAAGGTGTTGACGAAGACCGACGGCGCGAGTCGATGCGTCTCGGCACTTGTCGTCGTCGAGAGGGGGACGAGCACACACAGGGTGAAGAGCACGAGTGATCGCATGGTCACGTTTCTCCGCGGCGGAGTGTGCAAACCTGGTTCCGTTGTTGCAGAGCGCCGTTTCATGCGTCTCTGTATGGTCGCTATGGGCATCGTGTGCGCTACGTTCGTGTCGGTTCCTTCGGCGCAGGACGACGATCCCGTAGCGATGCTTGTCGGACGGCTCGATCTCGAACGTTACAAAGCGACGATTAAAGCGCTGACGCAGTTCGGCGACCGTCGTCAGGGCACGCCGCGCAACCAGGCGGCCAATAACTGGATCCATGCGCAGCTCGAACACTACGGCTGCGCGAACGTCGAGCGCATGCCGTATCGCTACGCGCCCGAGCCGTTCGTCGATCCACCACTTGGTATGGCCGGCGGGATGCCGCGCGCGATCGGCGGCGGCCGGCCGCGCGGCACACGCGTACCGATGCGAGCAAACACTGATCCCCTTCGGCAGCCGGACATCGCGTTGCGTGCGCTGAACTCGGAGCCGACCGAACCGGGGCCACGCGATCAGGTCTATTGCACGAAGATCGGCGTCACACGTCCCGACGAGATGTACATCGTCAGCGCGCACATGGACGGCCAGGGATGGGGCGACGCGGCCAACGACAACGCGTCGGGCGTTGCCTTGGTGCTGGAGTTGGTGCGCGTGTTCAATGCGCGAGACGTTCGAACAGAGCGGTCGATCCGCTTCGTGCTCTGGAACAACGAAGAGACGGACTACGGCGGCTCGCGCGCGTACATCGCGCTTCGGAGCGCGCTGCAGGGCAAGGAAGATCCGCCGGGTTCGGGCCGCTATCCCGAACCGAAATGGCTCGGACTCATCCAGCACGACATGCTGCTCTTCGATCACGGAATGCCGCGCGCTGATGGCACGGTCAATCCCGAACAGCGCGCGGAGGCCGACATCAACGTTGAGTTCCAGCGCGCGTCCGCGTTCGCGGAGCAGTCACACGCGCTGGCGTGGGCCTTCCAGGCGGCCAACGAGATCTATGCGACGGATTATCCCGTGACGGTCGGCAACCATATGGCGAGCACCGACTCAGAGATGTTCATGGAGATCGTGCCGTCGATCAGTCTGCGCGACAACGAGCGCGGCGTGCAGAGCGGCGCGGGTTGGAACCCGCACTGGCATCAGGCCACTGATGTGTTCGCCACCTACAGCGACAAGGACTTCCGTCTCGGTCTCAATGCCGCGCAGACGACGCTCGGCGCCATCGGCCGTCTGGTGGGCGCCACAGTTTTGAAGGCGCACTGATCGCGCGTTCGCAGAATTGTCGGAAGCGGCGCGCAGCCCTCGCTCGCATCAGCCTCGAGTCGCCCCCTACTTCTCGCAGCAAACTCCGCGTTCTCGCTCCCCAGCGCACGCACGTCTGCAGCGTGGACCTGTTCTTGCTCCGGCACCCGACGTCGTAGCAGAGCGCCGCGTCGCGCGCACCCCATGAACGTACGCAGGAGGCCGCATGAGGACTGGGAGTAGCGCAGGCGCGCGATGGCTCGTGATCGCGCTCGCATCGTTGGGCGCTGTGCTGGCGAGCGTGTTCGTCTCGGCACAGACGTATCAAGGCGGCATTCGCGGCGTCGTCAAAGACGCGCAAGGCATCGTGCCTGGCGTTGAAGTCACGCTCGTCAATGAAGCCACCAACGCCGTCCGCTCGGTGACGACGAACGAAGTCGGCGAGTATTCGTTCCCCAGCCTGGTACCCGCCACCTACACCATTCGCGTCGCGCTCGCCGGATTCAAGACCGAGGAGCGCACAGGGCTGCAGCTGGCGACGCAGCAGATCATCACCATGGACTTCACGCTCGAAGTGGGCGGGCTTGCCGAGCAGATCACCGTCACCGCCGAGACGCCCGTCGTCGAGAGAGCCAGCGCAAGCGTGGCGACGACGATGACCGCGGCGCAGATTACGGCCATTCCGCTCTTTGGCCGGAACACGTTCTACACCGCGATCGCCACGCCCGGCGTGATCAACTCCGGCGACCCGCAGTTCGTGCGTTACCAGGACCAGTCCGGAGCCTCGCTGCTGTCGCTTGGCGGCGGACCGCGCCGCGGCAATGCCTATCTGATCGAGGGTGTATCGATCACCGACATGCTCAATCGCGCGTCGTGGGTGCCGTCGACGGAAGCCGTCGAGGACATGCGCATTCAGTTGAAAACCTACGACGCCGAGATGGGACGTGCCGCTGGCGGAGTGTTCAACGTCACAGCGAAATCAGGATCGAACCTGTGGCACGGCAGCGCGCTGTTCATGAACAAGCCGGGCTGGGGCACTGGGCAGTTGTTCTTCGCGAAACGCGCTGGCACACCGAATCCGCCGCAGTATTACTACTCGTGGGCCGGATCAGTCGGCGGCCCGATCGTCAAGGACCGGACGTTCTTCTGGTTCAGCAAGGACGATTACATGCAGAAGAGCACCCGCAACAACGTGCTCACATTCCCGACGATGCGCGAGCGCATGGGCGACTTCTCGCAGTCGCCGACGACGATCTATGACCCGTTGACGACCAGGCCGAATCCGACCGGCACTGGCTTCATCCGCGATCCGTTCCCGGGCAACGTCATCCCGGCAGATCGTCTCAACCCCATCGCCCGCGCGATGCTCGCGCAGATGCCAGATCCGACCTCCGGCCGCTCGTTCAACGGCTCGGCAATTCTCGAGGACGGTCCACAAGATCAGGAGACGTTGAAGGTCGACCACCGCTGGGGCCCGAAGTGGACGACGACCGGCATGTATGGGCACCAGCAGACCGGTGAGCCTGGCTCGGCGTTCTGGGGACCACATGGAACGATTCCCGCCGATCCGAGTGGGACGATCGGCTATCGCACGATCCATTTCTTCTCGACGAACCAGATCATCGTGCCGAACAATTCAACGGCGGTTGCCGTTCGCTACGGCTACTACTACTTCCTTGGGGACGGCACCAACTTCAAGGGTGGCTTCGATGCCTCCTCACTTGGATATCCATCGAGCTTCACGAACGTCCTCACCGACGGCGCCTACCCGTCAGTCACCATGAACGGCTACAGCAACATTGGCCACGGCGGCCGTAACATCACACTGTTCGAAGGGCATACCGGCAACGCCACCGTGTCCAAGTTCATGGGAAAGCATTCCGTGAAGTTTGGCGTCGACTACCGGCGGCTGTCGGGATACGCGGAAGCGCCGAACAATGCCAGCTTCGGATTCACGCAGGCGTTCACGCAAGGGCCGAACCCCAACACCGCGAGCAGCGTCGCGGGTGACGCGTTTGCGAGCTTCCTGCTCGGCTATCCCGCCACGGGCGACGTCAACGTCGCGACGCCGGGGACCTACTACACCGACTACTACTCGGCGTTCATGCAGGACGACTTCCGCATCACGTCGAAACTGTCGCTGAACTTCGGCATCCGCTACGAGTACGAGCCGGGCATATCCGCCAAGGACAATCGCTTCACCGTCGGTTTCGATCGCGATGCATTGTTCCCGATACAGGTGCCGGGCATGGAACTGCGCGGCGGTCTGATGTATGCCGGAGTGGACGGGTATCCGACGCGTCAGGCGCAGCCGCTCAACAACGTCGCACCGCGCGGCGGGTTCGCGTACTCGGTGACCGAGAAGACCGTGATCCGCGGCGGCTATGGCCTCTACTGGGTGCCGCCGATCACCGACATCAATGAGGCCATGATCGGTGCGCGCGGCTACTCGGCATCCACCACGTTCTTGTCGAGCACCGATGGCGGACTGACGCCGGTCGGGACATTGTCGAATCCGTTTCCCAACGGCATCACCGAGCCTCAGGGCAACTCGCTCGGTCTTGCGACCGGCGCCGGCAGCGTCATCGACTTCGTCGATCAGGATTCCAAGCCTGGCTATGTGCAGCAGTACTCGCTCGACTTCCAGCGCGAGCTTCGTGGTCAGATGGCCATCGCTGTCGGCTACATGGGCAGCCGGTCCGAACGTCTTCCGATCGGTGGCACCGTGGACGCGACCATCAACATCAATCAGCTCGCTCCCGAGTATCAGGCGCTCGGCACGGCATTGCAGCAGACGGTGCCGAATCCGTTCTTCGGCAACCCGGCGTTCGGCAACCTGAGCCGGTCCGCGACAATCGCCCGTGGCCAGCTGCTGCGGCCGTTCCCGCAGTTCGACAACGTGCTCATGCACCGCAGCAACCTGGCGAGCGCCCGCTACAACGCGCTGGTCACGCGCTGGACCAAGCGGATGACCAACGGCTATTCGCTCGACATCAGTCACACCTGGAGCCGGCTCGAGGACAACCAGTTCGGCGAGAGCAACACGTTCTCCAATCGCCAGCTCGGGGCGCTGAACAACTACGACCTCGACGGGGAGTACGGCGTCTCGCTCCTCGACGTCGCCCATCGTCTGAACGTCAACGCGACGTTCGTGCTGCCGTTTGGCGAGGGTCGCACGTGGCTCACGAGCGGTCTCGGCGACGTGCTTGCCGGCGGCTGGACGGTGACAGTGGCGGGCCGCTATCAGACGGGGTTCCCGCTGAACATCTCTCAGTCGAGCAACAACTCGAACTTGCTCGGCAGCCAGCAGCGTCCGAATGTCGTCGAGGGTGTTGAGGCGATGACGACCGGCAGCCAGGAGGAGCGCGCGATCACCGGATGGATCAATCCGGCGGCGTTCAGCCAGGCGCCAGCATTCACCTTCGGCAACGTGCCACGCACCAACCCCGACTGGCGTGGCCCAGGTCAGCGCACGACCGATTTGGCGATCTCCAAGACACAGCGCATGGGTACGAGAACGATCGCGCTGCGTGTCGATGTCCTGAATCTCTTCGACGACCCACTGTTCATCGGACCCATCACGACGTTCGGCACATCGAACTTCGGACAGATCACGCAGGTCGGCGGCTTTGCACGTTCACTTCAATTCCAGGTTCGCGTCGGCTGGTAAGGAGCATCTATGAAACGCGTCACGCTCAGCTTTGCGCTCGCAGTTGCCGTCGCATCGTTCGCGGTGCTCATGTCGCCGACCGTTGCTGCCCAGGATGAACCTGGCGGTGGAGGTCGGAGAGCGCCGGCCACACCGCCGAAGCCCGGCGCACCCGAACCGATCGTCGGTGGGATTCGGCCGCCGATCATCGGCGCATCGGCGGGCGTCTCAGCGGGACATCCGCTGACGTCAGCTGCCGCGATGGAGATTCTGCTGAAAGGTGGCAACGCCTTCGATGCAGGCGTCGCCGCACTGCTGGTCGGCGGCGTCGTCGAGCAGGATCTGTATAGCCTCGGTGGCGAAGCGCTCGTTCTCGTGTATCCGATGACCGATAAGAAGGTGACTTCGGTCGTCGGTCAGGGCTGGGCACCAAAGGGCGCGACACTCGACTGGTACAAGGCGAAGAACAAGACGCTTGATGGCGAGGGGCTCGACCCTGCGGTTATTCCCGGCGCGTTGCACTCTGCGCTGACCGTGCTCGAGAAGTGGGGGTCGATGTCGTTCGAGCAGGTCTCCGCGCGCGCGATTGAGTATGCGGAGAACGGTTTCCCGATGCGCCCGCGGACGGCCAACTCGATCCGCGGCAATCTCGAGTTCTTCAAATCGTGGCCCGACAACGCGCACTACTGGCTGAAGCCCGATGGATCCATGTACAAGCCGGGCGAAACCATCAAGCTGCCGACTCTGGCCAGCACGCTCAAGAAGATGGTCGAGGCCGAGCGCAAGGTGGGCAAGAAGAACCGGGCGAAGGGCGTCGTCGCCGCGCGCGATCGTTTCTACAAGGGCGACATCGCCGAGACGATGGTGAAGTTCCTGAAGGAGCACGGTGCTCCGTTCGACGTGAGTGATTTTGCCGAGTTCTACGCCAAGGTCGAGGAGCCGACGTCAACGACCTACAAGGGCTACACGATCTACAAGCAAGGCTTCAACAGCCAGGGCCCGCAGCTGCTGCAAACGCTGAATATCCTCGAGAACTTCGATCTGCGTGCGATGGGGCACGACAGCGCCGACTACATTCACACCGTGATCGAGGCAATGAAGCTGTCGTACGCCGATCGCGATACCTACTACGGCGATCAGGCGTTCGTGAAGACACCGCGTGAGGGATTGCTCTCGAAGGAGTACGCCAAACAACGCGCGGCGATGATCGATCCCAAGCACGCGTCGAAGTCCTTCATTGCCGGCGACCCGCTGCCATTTGACTCGAGCGTGAAGCAGTGGTCGTTCTGGAAAGCGAATGAGGTCGCGGACGAAGCGCTCCTGGAAATTCCGATGGTCGAGCTGCTCGCGTCGAACGGCATTCCGAAGGACACGACACACGTGTCGGTTATCGATAAAGAAGGCAACATGTTTGACGCGACGCCGAGTGGCGGCTGGATCGGCGGCGCCGTGATTCTCGCCGATACCGGCATCGCGATGAGCGTCCGCGGCGAGCAGTTCTGGCTCGACGAGACGCGGGCGGCCCAGTTGCGGCCTCGCGCGAGACCGCGATATACGCTGACGCCGAGTCTGATCCTGAAAGACGGCAAGCCCTTCATGGCGCTCGGCACGCCCGGTGGTGACAACCAGGAACAAACCATCCTGCAGGCCTTCCTCAACGTCGTCGAGTTCTGGGATGACTGGTATCCCAACCTCCACACCGCATTCGCATGGCCGCGCTTCCAGACGATGCACTTCTACGGATCGGTGTGGCCGCATCGAGCCGGGTTCAATCGGATGAATGTGGAAGTGCCGATTCCGAAGAAGGTGTTCGACGAGCTGAAGGCCCGCGGGCATGAGATCACCGAGACACGGCAGTACGGCATCTCCGGCTGTGCGACGGGCGTGATGATCGATCCTGCGACCGGCAACCGTCTCGCCGGCGCGGATGCCCGGCGCGACTGTTACGCCATGGGCTACTAGCTGGTGGCGACATGTTGACGCGGCGCACGTTCCTGGAACAGTTCGGCGTTGTCGGCGGATCGGCGCTCGTGATGAGCGCGATGCGGTCGTGGGATCTGATGGCGGCGCAGGCCGGGCCACGTCCGGTTCTTACCGGCCGACCGAACGGAACGAAAGTGATCGTCCTCGGCGCGGGGATGTCGGGACTGGTTACTGGTTATGAACTCCGCAAGCTTGGATACGACGTTCGTATTCTCGAGGCTCGGGATCGCGTCGGCGGAGTGAACTGGTCCGTGCGCCGCGGTTCGACGCACACCGAGGTCGGCGGCAGCGGCGAAACGCAGGTTTGCAACTTCGATGAAGGGCTGTACTTCAATGGCGGCCCCTGGCGTCTGCCGCACTGGCACACCGGTGTGCTCGGCTACTGCAAGGAGTTCGGCGTTCCGCTCGAGCTCTTCGTCAACGAGAACGAGTCTTCGTACTACTACTACGAAGGCGAGAACATCGGCCCGCTGGCGACCAAGAAAGTCCGGTTGCGCGAGATCAAGGCCGACATGCTCGGCTACACCTGCGAGCTGATGACCAAGGTGGTCGATCAAGACGCGCTCAACCTTCCGTTGACCAAGGACGACAAAGAACGATTCGTGACCTTTCTCGTCTCCGAGGGCTATCTCGATTCAGCCGACCGCGCGTATCGGAAGAACAGCGGACGTGGTCCTGGTGACCCGCACGACTTTCGCGCGCTCTTGCAATCAGGCTTCGCCAGCCGCATTCGATCGGTACTCGACGGCACTGGGCAGGCGCCGATGTTCCAGCCGGTGGGTGGCATGGACCAGATCCCGAAAGCGTTGCAGCGCAAGCTGGGTGACGCCATCACGCTCGGCGCCGAGATCACATCGATCCGTCAGGGCACCAACACTGTCAGGGTCGCATATAAGAACGTCAAGACCGGCGCCACCAGCGAGGTGATCGCCGACTACTGCGTGTCGTGCCTGCCGCTGTCGATCTTGAGCCGCCTCGATGTCGACCTGGCGCCTGAGACCATGAACGCGGCGAAAACGACGCCGTACAGCCCCAGCGCGAAGATGGGACTGCAGATGAAGCGGCGGTTCTGGGAAGAGGACGACCGGATTTTCGGCGGTCATCTCTATTCGAATCTGCCGTTCGGCAACTTCTCCTATCCGTCAACCGGCTTCTTCGGCGACAAGGGCGTGCTGCTTGGCTTCTACGGCAACGGCCAGATGGCGGGTGTGATCGACATGCCCATCGCGCGACGCATTGACCACGTGCTTACACACGCCAGCAAGGTGCATCCGCAGATTCGCGCCGAGTACGAGTCGGCGTACTGCACGTTCTGGGAACGAGTGCCCTACAGCATGGGTGCGTTCGCCGGCGGTGGCGGCGGCGCTAATGCGGGCCGGCTGGCTGCGCTCGGCAAACGCGATAACCGCATGTTCCTGGGTTGCGCCGCCGTGAGTGGCAACGGTGCGTGGATCGAAGGAGCGGTCGGTGCTGCCTGGAAGCAGGTCAAGCAGCTTCACGAGCACGTGATGACCGCCGGGCAGTCGGCCCAACAGCTCCCGTCATTCCAATTCGCCAGAGCGTGATATGCGGACAAAGACCTGCTTCGTCGCCATCCTGATCGCTGCCGCTGGATCAATGCCGGCGGCCGCGCAGGTCAAGCACATACAAACCAAGGAAGCTGGCATTGCCACCGGCGTGTGGGTGGGCGACATGCTCTATCTGAGCGGCCAGCTGCCGACGCCCATCACGCCCGCCGATCGCGAGAAGGGCACGCCCGCCGTCTACGGCAACACCCAGGCGCAATCGGAGAGCACGTTCGCCAAGATCGAAGGCCTGCTGAAAGAGCAAGGCTTGACGATGGGGAACGTCGTGATGATGCGAGTCTACATGGCCGCCGATCCGGCGATGGGGAACAAGCTCGACTTCGCTGGCATGAACGCCGCCTACGCGAAGTACTTTGGCACACCTGCTCAACCCAACAAGCCGGCCCGCTCGACCTTCCAGGTGGCCGCGCTGGTGGCGCCGGGTGCACTGGTCGAGATCGAAGTGCAGGCCGCTCGCGCGAAGTGAGGATGCGGGGCATTGCTGTCGCGGCGCTGCTGTGCGCCGCAACCGGTGTGCTCGTCGGAGGCCAGGCGCCGGCGCCGCCGGTATTCACTGCCCAACAGGCGGTGGCTGGCCGAAGTGCGTACTCCGCGAGTTGCGGGTCGTGTCACATGCGCGATCTGAGTGGCGGCAACGATGCACCTCCGTTAGCCGGTCGGATCTTTATCAGCACCTGGCGCGGGCGCAGCACCAAAGATCTGTTCGAGTACTTGTCGGCGTCGATGCCGCCGGGCGGCGCCTCACTCAGCGCCGACACCTACGAGTCCATCACCGCTTTCATCCTCGAAGCGAACGGCGCAGCAGCTGGTCAGACGCCATTTCGCGCCACCACGGCTGTCGCGATCAGTGATCTGATCGGTCGCTGAGGATCCGGAGTTCGCTCTTCTCCGTGCCCTCCGTCGCCTCTGCGACCTCATTCCGACAACATTGCGCCTCGTTCTCCACTCCCGCCGAAATTGTTTCGTGCGCACTGCTTCGACGATCAACTCGCCTCACTGAGATCAACTCGCGTCGATCGTCCCCGACATTCTTGACGGCCGGTGAAATGTCAATCCGACAAGACTGCGTGTCGCGCGCAACGTGACCGTCGCGCGCGATTGATCGCCGCTTGTGCGAAAACGCGTGTGTTTATGCGGGTCAATCGATCGTCCGTGCTACGCGGTTCACACGCAGGCGCGATGGAACTGCACTTGCTTTGCATCGTGTCAGGAGTTCGAAATGGCATGAGGATTCGCCGGGTTCACTTCTTCCTCGCCTGCTCGGCACTGTTCGCCTCGTCTGTCGCCGACACGGCCTCTCAGTCTTCACCTCAGGGGACACGCCCCGCGCCGAGCGTTGTCGCAACGCCGGCACCGGTCGCGCCGATTGCCGCGCATGATGAGCCGGTGGTTCCGTCGAAGGCGTTTCTCGATACCTACTGCGTCACCTGTCACAACCAGCGGTTGAAGACCGGGGGGCTCGCGCTCGACATCTTCGATGTCGCGAAGGTCGGTGAGCACGCCGCTGAGTGGGAGAAGGTGGTCGTCAAGTTGCGTGCCGGGCTGATGCCGCCGTCAGGCGTGCGGCGGCCGGCGCAGACGGTCATCGACGAGTTCACGTCGTCGCTCGAGACCGCGCTCGATCGTGCCGCGATGGCCGATCCGAATCCGGGCCGCACCGAGCCGCTCCATCGTCTGAACCGCGCCGAATATCAGAATGCGGTGCGCGACCTGCTCGGCTTCGAGGTGGATGCTTCGAACTGGCTGCCGACCGACGAGGTCAGCTACGGCTTCGACAACATCGCCGGTGTCCTCAAGCTGTCGCCGCTGCTGGCAGAGCGGTATCTGAATGCGGCGCAGAAGGTCTCGCGCCTTGCGCTGGGCACGCCGGCCCCGCCGAATGGCGATCTCTATCGCGTGCCCGACCAGCTCGATCAGGATGTTCGCCTCGAGGGTATGCCGGTGGGCACGCGTGGCGGGACGCGTGTCGATTACCTCGCCCCCCGCGACGGCGACTACGACATCAAAGTCCGCGTCGGTCGTGGTATCGACTCCGACATCCCGCACTTCATCGGCGAGCAGAACCTCGAGATCAGCGTTGACGGTGAGCGCGTGCACGTCTTCACGCTGCCGGCCACGCCTGGTGAGGACCTCAACATCGAACGTCAGGTAGCGAGAGCGCCTGGCACTGGTCCGGAGCGTCGTCCGCGTGCGGTAGACGCGAACGGCGACCCGATTCCAGACGAAGCTGCGCTCGCGCGGCGAAAGCTGGACGACGACTGGGTCATCCGCGTGCCCATCAAGGCTGGGCTGCACGAGATCCGCGCGACGTTTCTGATGAAGACCAATGCGGTCTCGGAAGGATTCCGCCGGCCGTTTCTCAAGCCCTACATCGGCCGCGGCCCGACCGACAATCGCGAGACGCGCGAAGGAGCGGCGCTCCGCGAGATGGAGATCATGGGCCCGATCAATCCTGGCGCCGCCTCCACCTCTGCGACTTACCAGCGCGTGTTCATCTGCAAGCCTGCCAAAGTCGCCGACGAAGCGCCATGCGCGAAGACGATTCTCTCGAAGCTGGCTCGACTCGCCTACCGTCGTCCCGTGACCGACGCCGATCTAAAAGTGCTGATGGACTTTTACGGCCAGGGTCGTGCGTCTGGAACGTTCGAGAATGGTGTCGAACTCGCGCTGCAACGGATCCTTGTGAGCCCGTCATTCCTGTTCCGTGCGGAATTTGATCCAATCGCGAGCAGCAACACCAAGTCGAGCATCTATCGCGTCAGCGATCTGACCCTCGCCTCGCGCCTGTCCTTCTTCCTGTGGAGCAGCATCCCAGACGAGGAGCTGCTCGATCTCGCAGAGAAGGGGAAGCTGCGAGAACCCGCAATCCTCGCGCAGCAGACGAAGCGGATGCTCGCCGATCCCCGGTCGCAGGCCTTCACCACGAACTTCGCTGGTCAGTGGCTGTCGTTGCGGCGGCTCAAGGACATCGTGCCGGATCCGTTTCTCTATCCGGACTACGGCGACACGCTCGCGCTCGCGTTTCAGAAGGAAGCCGAGCTCTTCTTCGACAGCATCGTTCGTGAGGACCGGCCCCTCATGGATCTGCTCGACGCCGACTACACGTTCGTCAACGAGCGGCTCGCGCAGCACTACGGGATCCTCAACGTCAAAGGCATCAGCTTCCAGCGTGTGACGCTGGCCGCCGACAGCCCACGCCGCGGGCTGCTCGGAAAGGGCGCAGTGCTCACGGTGACGTCGCTGCCGAACCGGACCTCGCCGGTCGTGCGCGGGAAGTGGGTGCTGCAGACGATTCTCGGTGCGCCGCCACCGGAGCCGCCGCCGGATGTGCCGTCGCTGCAGGAGAATGGCGAGAAGGTCACCAAGGTGCGCACGCTGCGCGAGCGTCTCGAGCAGCACCGCGCCGGCGCGATCTGCGCGTCGTGTCACAGGCTGATGGACCCGATCGGATTCGCGCTCGAGAGTTTCGACGCGGTCGGCCGATATCGGTTGTTCGACGAGAACTACGAGCCGATCGACAACTCCGGCGACTATGCCGATGGCTCGAAGATCGACGGCCTGCCCGGACTTCGCAAGGTTCTCATGGCTCGCTCGGCACAAGTCAACGCGAACGTCACGAAAACTCTGATGACCTACGCACTCGGCCGCGGCGTCGAGTACTACGATGCGCCCGCGGTCCGCGCCATCCTGCGCGACGCGGCTCCACAGAATTACCGCTTCTCGTCGATCGTTCTCGGCATCGTCAAGAGCGCCCCATTCCAGATGAGGAGATCCGATTCATGATCATCACCAAGAAGGCCTTGTCGCGGCGTACGGTGCTACGCGGTCTCGGCGTCTCACTCGCGCTGCCGTATCTGGATGCGATGGTGCCAGCGCTCTCCGCGGTGACGGCCAAGCCGGCGCAGCGCTATGGGTTCTTCTACATGCCGAATGGTGTGGCGATGAACCACACGGGCGTGAATTACTGGAAGCCGCAGACGGTCGGCGCCGATTTCGAGTTCTCGCCGATTCTCAGCCCGCTCGAGCCGTATCGCAAACAGGTGAAGGTCGTCAGCGGCTTGCACAATCGGGCCGCTGAGAGCCTTGGCGACGGAAATGGCGATCACACGCGCAGCACCGCCTCCTGGCTCACTGGCGTTCACATCAAGCGCACCGAAGGATCGGATCTGCGTGCAGGCACGTCGGTGGACCAGGTCATCGCGTCGCAATACAAGAGGGACACGCCGCTGCCGTCGCTCGAGTTGGCGATTCTGCCCAACTCAGTCACCGGCGGGTGCGATACCGGCTACAGCTGCGCGTATGGCACGACGCTCTCGTGGGCGTCACCGACGACGCCGCTGCCCACGCAGAGCAGTCCGCGGCTGGTGTTCGAGCAGCTGTTCGGCGACGGTGGCTCAGCCGAGCACCAGCTGGCCGCGGCCCGGACGAAGAAGAGCATTCTCGATTCGGCGATTCAGGAGATGCACGGCTTCCAGGCGAAGCTCGGTCCTGCGGATCGATCGACGGTGTCTGACTACCTCGACGTGCTGCGCGAGGTCGAGCGGCGGATTCAGCAGACCGAAGCGAAGAACGCCGAATCGCCGTCGGCCGAATACGAGCGGCCTGGCATTGGCGTGCCCGAGCGATTCGACGACCACGCCAAGCTGATGTTCGACCTGCAGCACCTCGCATTCCAGGCCGACATCACCCGTGTGACGACGTTCATGTATGGCGGTGAGCAGCGCGCGCGGATGTATCCGGAGATCGGTCTGAACGAGTCGCACCACTCGATGTCACATCACGGCAACGCGCCGGACAACCTCGCGAAATACACGAAACTCTGCACCTGGCACGTCGAGTTGTTCGCCTATCTCGTCGAGAAGATGCGCGGCACGCCGGACGGCGACGGCAGCCTGCTCGATCACTCACTGCTGATGATTGGCGGTGGCATGAGCGACGGCAACATTCACTCACACATGGACGTACCGATCGCGCTGGTCGGCGGCTCCAGCGGCTTCAAGGGCAATGAACACGTGGCAACGAAGATGGGCACGCCGTTGTCGAACCTCCTGGTAGGGATCGCCAACCACTCGGGTGTCCCCATAGAAAGCTTCGGGGACAGCGCAGGCGCGATAGACCTGAAGTTATAGGGGCACGACCATGAGATCACGACATGTGTTCTGGAGCGCCCTGGTCTTCATCGGGGCATTCGCCGGTGCGGCTCGCGCGGCCGGACCGCCGACGATTGTCGATGCCGCGAAGGCAAACAACGTCGAAGCCGTGCGCGGGTTCCTGAAGCAGCCGAAAGCTGCCAACCTGGCGAGCAAGGATGGCACGACGGCGCTGCACTGGGCCACCGACCTCGACAACCTCCCGATGGCGCAGGCGCTGGTGCGAGCTGGCGCCAACGTCAAGGCGGCGAATCGCTACGGTGTCACGCCGATGTACTCGGCGGCGATGCACGGCAACGCCGCCATGCTCGAACTGCTGCTGAACGCCGGCGCCGATCCGAATGCGGCGCTGCCGGAGGGCGAGACGCCCCTTATGACCGCGGCCAGAACCGGTAAGGTGCCGGCGTTACGCCTGCTGCTGTCGCGCGGGGCCGCGGTGAATACGGCCGAGAAGTGGAAGCAGCAGACAGCCCTGATGTGGGCCGCACATGAAGGTAACGCCGACGCTGTCAAAGTGCTCCTCGAAGCGGGCGCGAACGTGAACGCGCGTTCGGCCTTCGGCTGGACGCCGTTGCTGTTCGCAGCGCGGCAGGGACAGATCGGGACGATCGATGCGCTGGTCGCGGGCGGTGCGCGGATCAACGAGACGCTGCCTGACGGCACCAGCGCGCTCGTGACTGCCGTGCAGGGCAATAACTACGAGGCAGCGGCTGCGCTGCTGAAGCACGGCATCGATCCGAACGCGGCCGGCCAGGGCTGGACCGCGCTGCACCAGATTGCGTGGTCGCGACGGCCACAGCGTGGTCAGAACAATCCCGGTCAGCGGCCCAACGGCAACGTCAGCAGTCTCGCCCTGGCACGCGCGCTCGTCGAACACGGTGCCGACGTGAATGCCAGACAGACGCGAGAACCGAACTCCGACATGGAAGGCCGCAACAGTCTCAACCGATTCGGCGCGACACCGCTGTTCCTTGCCGCAAAATCGGTCGACGTGCCGCTCATGGAAGTGCTCCTCGAGATCGGCGCCGATCCGTTCATCGGCAATGTCGATGGTGACTCACCGCTGATGGTGGCGGCGGGAGTCGGCGTCTACTCGCAGGGCGAGAGTCCCGGTCTGCCAGAGGAGTCCGCCGACGCGGTGAAGATATTGCTCGACCTCGGTGCGCCCGCGAACGACGTCGACAAGAACGGTGAGACCGCATTGCACGGTCCGGCATGGCGCGGGTCGAATGAGGCCGTGATGCATCTGGTCGACGCTGGCGCGAAGCTCGACGTCCGCAACAACCGCGGCTGGCTACCGCTGACGATTGCTGACGGGGTCTATTACAACGCCCGCGTGATGATGAACAAGCACACCGCGCAGTTGCTGCGGGAGTTGATGGCGGCGCGCGGCATGGACACGAGCGACAAGGGGGCCAACATCGGCGGCGCGCTCCGCGCCGACCTCGCCGATGAGACCGAGCTGGATGCCGACAACCCGTCGGAAATACAGCAGCGGCTCATCGAGCAGGCGAAGAAGCGGCAGGAGATTCTCGAGCAGCTCCAGCGTCAGTCGAAGTGACCACCATGACGAGCACACGTTCATCGGCCAT
>JBKPRH010000407.1:0-16769 GCA_046765795.1 Acidobacteriota bacterium
CGGCAATGGCCCGCCACTGTTGCAGCGTCTCGATCGCGACGTCCTGGAGCGAGCCGGCGCGACGCACGTCATCTTCCTGCAGGGCATGAACGACCTCGGCGGCGGCGCCACGGCGGAGCAGGTCACCGCCGCGATGCAGCAAGTGATCGATCGCGTTCACGCGCGTGGTTTGCGCATTATCGGCGGCACGCTGTTTCCGCTGGCACGGCCGGACATCGCCAGATGGACTGCGCCGTATGACGCGCAGCGGCTCGCGGTGAATGAGTGGATCCGCACGCAGGCGAAGTTCGACGGCGTCATCGATTTCGATCAGTTGATGACTGGAGGACCGGTTTATGGCGGCAGCCAGTCGCTGAAGCCACAATTCGTCTGCGACGACAACGTACATCCCAACGCGGCCGGATACCGCGCCATGGGTGAGTTCGTCGATCTGACGCTGTTCAACACAGCTGCGCCGCGCAGGTAACCTCGACATGGACGAGTGCTCGATGGAGGGCCGATGGTTCTGACGAAATCCGAGTTGATCGCGTTACTCCAGAAGGAGGTCCGCATCCTCCAACACCTGATCACCAAGATCGATCCAGCGATGCTGGACTATCGGCCGACGCCGAAGCAGCGCAGCACGATCGAGCTGCTTCGCTATCTCACCAACATGGGGCCTACGCTGGTGAAATATGCAAAGGGGCAACCGCTGGACGCAGTGGCTATGGCCAAGGCCATAGACACCGCCAATGCGCGAGACTTCGACGAGACGGTGGCCGCCCTCGCTGCGCACGCCGACGTGTACGTGGAGTTGCTCGGCGATATGTCCGACGAGGACTTTCGAGGTGAGACGGCAGGATTCGACGGTCTTCCGGTGACGCGTGGACAGTTCCTCGTGAATCACGTCGTCGGCCAGTGCGCCGCCTATCGCACGCAGCTGTTCCTCTATCTGAAAGCCTGCGGGCGCGACGAGTTGAACACGATGAATCTCTGGGTCGGTGTGGACGCGCCGATTCCGTCCTAGCGAATCACATCATGCCATTGTCATGACGTCCATGTTTGCGGCGCGCGCGACGATTGTGGCAGCCGCCGTGTCGCTCCTTGCGCTGTTTGCGCTGCACGTCCTCAAGCCCGATCTCCATCCATCGCGAACGATGATCAGTCGATATGCCCTGGGACCGTATGGATGGATGATGGCGCTGTGCTTCGCCGCATTCGGGGCGGCGAGTGGAAGTCTGGCAGTGGCGATGGTGCCTCACGCGCGCTCGCTGGGCGGGCGGATCGGAATAGCGTTACTGCTCACGGCAGCCGTGGGGTTGGTGATGGCGGCGCGCTTTCCCATGGATCCCGTAAGTACTCCGCGTGCGCAGATGTCGCACTCAGGACGGATGCACGGTGTCGCGTTCCTGCTTGGGGTGCCGAGCATTGTGCTTTCGGTGCTTGTTCTGTCTTTCGCGCTACGCGTTCAGCTTTACGCAGGGTGGCTGCTCATGACGATCGCCGCGGTCGTCTGGATCAGCCTCATCGTCATGATCGCCATCATGCTCAAGGTTGGTCCAGGGAAGCCGCCGGATCCGCATGGTCCAGAACGATTCGTTGGTGTACCGAACCGTTCGCTGATGGTGGCGTATGCCTTGTGGCTGATCGTCGCCGCGTGGCCGGCTGCTCGCTGGTGACTCGATGGGCTCGAACGATCTCTCCGCGATGATTCTTCAAGCCTGAAGCACCAGCCGCCGTGCGACGTCCTATCGCGTGCCGAGATATGTGTAATAGTTGTCGGGCCCGATCGACGAATTCTGCTTAACGAACCACATGAAACCACTGGTGTTGGAAAACCGCCATACCGGCGAGAGGCTCGCGCTGCGGCGGGTGATGCGCGACGGCGTGCTGTCGCTGGAACTGAAGGGATCGCTGCCGCCCCGGAACGAAGGGCCGCCGCTGCACATTCATCACGTGGAAATCGAAGACGGACAAGTGATCGCCGGAACGCTCGGAGCGATGCTGAACGGCCAGCGCTTGCGCCTGACCACCGGCCAGCGCGCGCAGTTTCCGGCTGGCGCCCCGCATCGCTGGTGGAACGACGGCGACGACACGCTGTTCTTCGAGGGGTATTCCGCACCGCTGGCCGATCTCGATCGCTACCTGCAGGCCGCCTTCGAGGTGCTCAATGCAGGACCGCGCGGCCGGCCACCGCTCTTCTACATGGCCCATTTGTCCTGGCGACATCGCCGCACGCAAACGGTTCTCTTTGCGCCGCCCTGGGTGCAGGCGGTCCTCGTGCCCACGGTCGTGCTGATTGGAACCATTCTCGGCCGTTACCGCGGAACCGCCTGGCCAGGCTGCCCGGATCGTTGCATCGACGCGCCGACCGCAGCCGGGTAAGTTTTTCGCACCGCCAAACGAACTGATCCCCTCCTGGTCTCGTCTTAGGAACGTCCCTTGGCCCAGGAGGCTCGATGTCTTTCAGTCAGGATCTGCGCTACGCCACACGCACGCTGACCAACAGCCGCGGCTTCACGCTGGTGGCGATCCTCACGCTGGCCATCGGCGTCGGCGCCAATGTCGCTATTTTCAGCTTCGTAGACGGCATCCTGCTGAAACCGCTGCCCTATGACCACCCCGAACGGATCGTCCGGATCCTCGAGAAGCCGCCACAAGGCGAACGCAACGGCATCTCGACGCTGAACTTCCTGGACTGGCAGAGAGACAACACGGTCTTCAACTTCCATTCCGCGCAGACCGGCGGCAACGTGACGATGACCGGCGGGTCCGAGCCGATTCAACTGCGCGGTGCCCGCGTGTCGGCTGGCTACTTCAATGTCTTCGGCATCAAACCGGCCCTGGGCCGGGCTTTCCTGCCCGGTGAGGATCAGCTCGGCAAGCATCAGGTCGCTGTGATCAGCCATGCGTTGTGGGAGAGCCAGTTCGGTTCCGATCCCAACATCATCAATCGTGTCGTTCAACTGGACGGCCAGCCGCACACCATCGTCGGCGTACTGCCCGAGGGAAGCGCCTTCGATCGAGCTGCGGCGCAGATCTGGCGGCCGCTCGCGTTTCTGCCCTCGAACATGACGCGTGACTTCCACTGGCTCACGTCATTCGCGCGCCTCAAGGACGGTGTCACGCTCGCCCAGGCGCAGGCGAGCATGAACGTGATCGGCGCGCGCATCGCCAAGGACTTTCCTGCCTCCAACAAGAATTGGGGTGTCATCGTCGAGAGCTACGCTTCGACGATCGTCGGACAGGACATGCGCACTGCGCTTCTGGTGCTGATGTCGTCCACAGGCCTCGTGCTGCTCATTGGCTGCGCCAATCTTGCCAACCTGGCGCTGGCCCGTGGCGTCTCGCGCGAGCGTGAGGTCGTCGTTCGCGCCTCCCTCGGCGCCGGACGATGGCGGCTCATTCGCCAGTTCCTCACCGAGAATGTGGTGCTGTCGCTGTGCGGAGGTCTGCTCGGCATCGGCGTCGGTTACGCGACGATGAAAGGCATCGAGATGATGCTGCCCGAGTTCGCGCTCGCTCGCGAGATCTCGGTCGAGATGGACATGCGTGTGCTGGCGTTTGCGATCGCCATTTCGGTGTTCACCGGCGTGTTGTTCGGCATGGCTCCGGCACTGCAGGCGACGAGGCCGGATCTGGCCTCGTCGATGAAAGAGGAGAGCCGGGGATCGAGTGGTGGTGCCGGGCGCAAGCGTCTGCGTGATTCGTTGATCGTCGCGGAAGTCGCGCTCGCGTTCGTGCTCCTCGTTGGATCGGGCTTGATGATGCGCAGCTTCTTCAGGCTGATGACGGTGGACACCGGGTTCGATGCGACGAACATCCTGACGCTCCAGTTGCCGACCACCAACGAGCTGTATCCAGATCCGATGCGGTTGAATCAGTATCTGAACGAGATCCGCACCGCAGTGGCGGCCGTGCCAGGTGTGCGCGAGACGGCGTACAGCTGCGCTCCGCCGCTGCAGGGGAGCTGCTACGGGATGCCGATGCAGCCGGCGAACAAGCCGATGGTGGATTTCGCCAACCGGTCAGGTGGCTTCTTCAAGGTGGTCAGTCCGTCGTATTTCTCGACGCTCGGCATCAAAATGCAGAAGGGAAGGGCGCTGTCCGATCGCGACACGTGGAACGCGCCGCGCGCGCTGGTGATGAATGAGCGTCTGGCGAAGCGGTACTTCGACAAGCAAGATCCAATCGGTCAACGCCTCCTCATCCAGGAAATCATTGCCGGCAAGACGGAGCTCGGGCCGGACGTGTCCTGGGAAGTTGTCGGCGTGATCGGTGACGAGAAGATTGGCGGCCCGGCCGACGATCGCAGCGCTGGTGTCTACGTCTCGAATGAGCAGAGTCCGGTCTACGGCATGGTGTTGAACGTCCGCACCGATGTTGACCCGCTCACCTTGCAAATTCCGATTACCAATGCGATTCGCAGCGTGAACAAGGATCAGGCGATCGCCAATATTCGGTCGCTCGATCAGATCAAGAGCGCAACCATGGGTGGCCGGCGCATTCCTTCGGTACTGATTGGTATCTTCGGTGCCGTCGCGCTGGTTCTCGCCGGCATCGGCATCTACGGCGTGATTTCCTACTCGGTGGCGCAACGCACGCGCGAGATCGGTATCCGCGTCGCGCTCGGCGCGTCGGAGCGATCGTTGCTCCGGCTGGTGCTCGATCGCGGGGTCATCCTGACAGGCGTTGGTCTCGCGATCGGTCTGGCCGGCGCCTTCGGACTCACGCGGCTGATGGCGAGTTTGCTGTTCGGTGTTGGCGCGCGCGATCCGATAACGATGGCGAGCGTCGCGTTCGTATTGGCGAGCGTGGCCTTGCTGGCCTCGTATGTGCCGGCGCGACGGGCCATGAAGGTTGATCCAATCGTGGCGCTTCGCTACGAATAACACCGCACACTACAATGCCCTGATGAGGTTGTTCATTCAGGGTCTGTCTGTATTCATCGCGGCCGTTCTGACGTCCGCACCAGTCTTTGCCGCCACGGTTCGCGGCGTGGTCTCGGATGTCACCGGCGCTGCGCTGCCCGACAGTCACGTTGTGCTGCGCGGCGTGGCCACGGGACAAGAGACGGCGACCGATACCGGCACGGACGGTCGATTCCAGCTCGACGCGCCTGTCACCGGCACGTATCTCGTCATCGTCACCAGGCCAGGGTTCTCGGAGGCGGCGCGCACCATCGTCATCGCAACCGCTGAAGCGATGGTTGATGTGCCCGTGCAGCTCGAGCTCGGTGGGTTCAACGCACAGGTCAGCGTGACAGCTGCGCGCTCAGAGCGCGAGACGCGACAGATTCCACTCCACGTCGAGACGATCACGAGAGCCTCGATCGATCAGGACAACACACTCTCCACTGGCGATGCGCTCACGACAGTCGCCAACATCACACCGGTTGGCAACGGCCCGTTTGGGGTGCGGCCGCGTCTGCGCGGGCTGGATTCGACGCGATTGCTCGTGCTCGTGGACGGCGAGCGGCTCAATACCGCGCGTCAGGCGACGGATCGACAAGGCGCGGAAGTTGGCCTCATCTCACCAGACGCGATCAGCCGCATGGAGATCGTCAATGGTGCCGGCACGCTGTTATATGGCTCCGATGCGCTCGCCGGGACGATCAACATCATTACCAACGAGCCCGGATTCTCGAGCCGGGATCGCCTGCTGTATGGGTTCAATGGCTACTACAGCTCCAATGAGAACGGCGCTCGAGGGACGGCGACCATTGGTGCGAGTGGCCCTCGATACGCGGTCCGGCTCCAGGCCGGGCTCGAGTCGTACGACGACTACAAGGCTGGCAAGCTGACGGTAGAAGACACGAATCCATTCTTTGCCACCGGCGCGCTCAATCGCGCTGACACCATCGACGACAACTTCGGTTTTTCCTTCAACGCGTTCCCCGATCCGTTCAACGCCCCGTACGTCCGCACGAGTAACGAGGTGCCGAACTCTGGCGCCAATGGACATTTCATCAACCTGTCCGGGCAAGTGAAGCTCGGTGAGAACCGGACGGTGCGCGTGCGTTATCAACGGCGCGAGATGAACGACGTTGGGTTCCCCGACTTCGCGAACCCGTACTTCTTCAACGCGACGTCGCTGCCGCAAAGCGATCTCGATCGTGTGTCCGCGCGCTACGAGGCGAGAGCGGTCACGCCGTGGTTGGCGAATCTGTCGTTGACCGCCCACTATCAGAAGACCGAGCGTTTGCTGCGCAACCTGTTGCCCGTTCAGTTCCCGGCGCCGACGCCTGTCGCTTTCTTCCCGATCAGTGTCTTCCGCCTGGATGTGCTCTCCGATACCGAGCAGCGTGTCACGACACCCGGCATCGATCTGCAGGCCGTCTTCGTGCCCGCATCGAATCACCTGCTGACCACCGGCCTCACGTTTTATCGCGACAGCAGTCGCGACTCGCGCACGACGACCACGACGATGTCGCTGGTTGGACAGGTAGCGCTTGGACAGCGCGGGCCGGCGCCGACGGTATTTCCCACACCGGTTCAGCTCGGGCCGCCGACGATCGCGCATCCCGTTCGCGTGCCCGATGCGAGCCTTCGTGACGTCGCAATCTTCGCGCAGGACGAGTGGCGTCTGAAGCCAAACCTGTCGCTGGTCGCCGGTCTGCGCGGTGACTTCTACAACGTCACGACCGAAGCGACGCCTGGCTACGACGTCGCCTCGGTTGTCGCTGGCGCGAATCCGCCCGTCGATCCGGCCACGCTCCCGGATCCCAACGGTGCGACATACACGCGTCAGGCGCTGACCGGTGACATCGGACTCGTTGCCAACGCCGGTGGCACGGTGAGCCCATTCGTCCGCTACGGGCGCAGCTATCGTCACCCCAACCTCGAAGAGCTGCTCTTCGCAGGGCCCGCGACCGCAGGCAGCATTGCGCCGAATGTGACGCTCGAGCCGGAACAGGGCAACAACGTGGACGCCGGCGCGAAGTTCAATTTCCCACGCTTCTCCGGCGGCGCCTATTTCTTCGTGAATCAGTACTCGAACTTCATCGTTCAGGACCTTCCGATCGCGGTTACGCCATCCGGTCCGCTGGTGCAGACGACGAACTATGCGGACGTCCGCATTCATGGCGTCGAGCTGTCGGCCGATGCGCCACTCGTGTTCGAGCAGGGTGTGCTCACGCTCAGCGCCTCGACCGCGTTCATGCGCGGCACGATCACCAAGGGCCTCAACCCGCTCGACGGCAGCGCGCTCGACGGCGAACCCGCGGACAACATCACGCCCTTGAAAATCCTCGCAGCGGTGCGATTCACCGAACCGCGCGGGCGATGGTGGGGCGAGTATGGGATCAGGACGCAGACCGACGTCACGCGGGTCACGCCGACGCTGCTGACCTCGCCGTTCCGGATCGCGCAGGACCTGTTGTCGCTCGACGGCTTCACGGTACAGCGTCTTGGCTGGGGCGTTGCGTTGACCCGCAGCCGCGATCAGCTCAGCCTGAATTTCGCGATCGAGAATCTCGCTAACAAGTACTATCGCGAGCACTTCCAGTTCGCGCCCGCTCGCGGCCGGAGTTTCACCGTCGGGGTCAGCGCGGGCACCCGATAGGCCCAAAAAGGTTTACACTGCGCCGGAGGAGGCTCCGTCATGCGACGAGGAGCTTGCATTGCCGCCATCGCGACCGTCGCGCTGTATGCGTCGGTATCGGGTCAGGTCTCCGGGCGTAGCTACACCGTGCCACGCACAGGGGATGGCCAGCCGGATCTGCAAGGGTTCTGGACCAACGACACCGTCACGCCGCTCGAGCGTCCGGCCGAGTTCGGCAACAAAGAGGTCCTCACGTCTGAGGAGGCCGCTGCCTACGCGAAGAAGCGCAACGATCAGTTCCTCGCCCAGCCCAAAGACAACATCCATTACGACGATGCGATCTGGCAGGCGGAGAATTATTCGAAGGACGTTCGGCTTCGCACGTCACTCGTCACCGATCCTCGCGACGGCAAGCTGCCGCCCCTGACGGCCGAAGCGCGCAAACGGGAAGCCGCCCGCGTCGCCAATCGCGCCGGCACTGGTGTGTCGGACAGCGCACAGACGCGCTCGCTCGCCGAGCGGTGTATCAGCTGGGGCAACGTCGGGCCACCGATGATCCCGCCGACCTACTACGCCAACTTCCAGATCTTCCAGTCGCGCGATGTGGTCATCATCAGCCACGAGTTGATGCACGACGTCCGGATGGTCTACCTCGATGGCCGCGCGCATCCTCCGGCCAGCATTGAATACATGGCTGGCCACTCACGCGGACGCTGGGAAGGCGACACGCTCGTCGTGGACACGACGAACTTCACCGACAAGACAAACTTCCGTGGGCCTCCCGCGACGACACGTCAGGAGATCAGCCACACGCGCTCGTTGCATGTGATCGAGCGCTTCACACGCACCGACAAGAACACTATCCACTACGAGTTCACGGTGGAGGACCCGGCGACGTGGACGAGGCCGTGGTCCGGCGAGATGTCGATTCGCTCGATCGAAGGCCCGATCTACGAATACGCCTGCCACGAGGGCAATTACGGCCTGGCCAACATCCTTCGCGCACAGCGCATACAGGATTCCAAGGATGCCGCCGCTCGAAAGGGGTCGTCCAATTAGCCCTTAAAATAGGGGAATGCAGGATCTGATTCGCCAACTGCTGGCTGAGCTCGGAGAAGACCCGACTCGCGAGGGGTTGGTGCGCACGCCGACGCGCGTTGAAAAGTCGCTCGCGTTTCTGACCAGCGGCTACCGCGCCAACATCGATGAAGTGCTGAACGACGCACTGTTCACGGTGGACTACAACGAGATGGTCATCGTGAAAGACATCGATTTCTATAGTCTGTGCGAGCACCATCTGCTGCCGTTCTTCGGGAAGTGTCACATCGCGTACATTCCAAGAACGCGTGTGATCGGTCTCAGCAAGATCCCCAGACTCGTGGACGTGTTCGCGCGGCGGCTGCAGATACAGGAGCGGATGACCAATCAAATCGCTGAGACGATTTGCCAGAAGATCGACCCGCTCGGGGTGGCCGTTGTCTGTGAGGGCACGCATCTTTGCATGTCGATGCGCGGCGTGGAGAAGCAGAATTCTTGTGCAGTGACCAGCGCGATGCTCGGCGCCTTTCAAGACAATGCTCGAACGCGGATGGAGTTTCTGGAATTGATTCGTCTCCGGACTGGGACCTCGGCGCCCAACACACCGGGCCTGGCCTGCGTGGGCGACTGAGCATGCGCAGGGCGGTTCTCATTCTGATCGGAGCGCTCGCGGCCTCGAGCGTTCTTGTTGCACAACAGACGACCAAGCCACCGGCGTCGACGACGAAAAAGCCCGCGCCGGCGACGCGCAAGCCCGCCCCGGCCAAGCCACTGCCGCCGGTCACCGAGCCGGCGACGGTCGAGTGTCCCGTGATGCTCGGCGAGGGCGCCCGCGACGGCGTGTCGTACTGCGACGTCGTGATTGGCCGAGACCCGCTTGGCGGGATCGTGATCAAGTTTCCGCCGCATCAGGGGCCGGTGACGCTCACGTTCAATCTGCACAACCGGCACACGTACTCGGAAGAGCAGATCAAGACGAACCGTGCCTATCACCGCTACACGGCGTCGATCGGTGTGCTCGCACTGGACAACACGCTGTTGTCGCGCTTCTATGTGCAGAACGAGTTCCGCACGCCAGCCGACCTCGTTGACCGCATTCGCGGCGGCAGCGGTCCTGGCGGTCTGAAGGCCGTTGCGCCCACTGGCACCGAACCGATCACCATCGTCGTGACCGAGGATGATGCGAAGGACGGCGTGAGTATATTGGGCGAGAAACTGTCGGTGGTCCGCGTCGATGGCGCCGACACGTTCACCGCTCCGGGACGGCCGATTGCCGTGATCAGCAACGTCATGCTCGAGTATCGTCCCGCTCCAGCGGCGAAGCCGGCGCCGGCCAGACGAAAGTGAGCAGCCCTTCGACTGAGCTCAGGGCAGGCCGCCAGGAACGTCTCTCGATCATCGTTCCCGTCTACAACGAAGCCAGAACCGTCAGGGCCGTCATCGATCGGTTGCTCACGATCGAGCTGCCAGTGCCGCGCGAGATCCTCGTTGTGGACGATGGATCGACGGACGGTACGGGCGATGTGCTGGACAGGGCCGCAGGTGAAGGGCTGCCGGTGACGGTCATCCGCATGCAGCAGAACGGCGGAAAAGGCACGGCGATTCGTACCGGACTTGCGCGTGCGACCGGAACGATCGTCGCCATTCAGGATGCGGACCTCGAACTCGACCCCGCGCAGCTCGCTACGCTCGTGCAGCCTATCGTCAGTGGCCGCGCGACTGTTGTCTATGGCTCGCGCTTTCTCGATGGCACGGCGCGGGCACCGCGCATGACGATCGCCGGCAACCGCATGCTGACCGCGGCCACCAATCTGCTCTACGGATCGGCGATCACGGATATGGAGACCTGCTACAAGATCATGCGCGCCGACATCGCGCACTCATTGAAGTTGGATGCGAGTCGCTTCGAGATCGAGCCACAGATCACGGCGCGACTGCTGCGAGGCGGCCATCACATTTACGAGCTGCCTGTGCACTTCGCGCCGCGGTCGAAGGCCGAGGGCAAGAAGATCAAATGGCGCGACGGTGTGAGCGCCCTACAGGTGCTGCTGCGCGAGCGCTTTGGCCCAACGGGCCACTAGGCAAGTGTCCAGATAGCCACCACGCTCTTGCCGACGCTGCGGGCCAGCAGCGGATCAATCACACGCGACGCGGGCACGAGCACTCGATCCCAGAACAGAATCTGACCCTGCGTGGGCATCGAGGCCCGAAGCAGCAGACGGTTGGCCATCGATGCGGCCATGCCGACGGCATCGAGGTAGAACGCCTCGACGGGGCGAAGCACACGCGGAGCGGCGGCCAGGAGCGACGCCTTGCTATAACGGCGGAAGTGGCCGATGGCCTTGTCGAACTCGCTATAGAGCGACTGGTGGGCGGGTGACAGGACGATGATGTGACCGCCCGGGCGCAGCCGCGTCGCGCTGCGCTCGAGCTCAGCGGCGTCGTCCTCGATGTGTTCGAGTACGTCGATGTACAGGATGGCGTCGAAGCGTACATTCGGGGCGATCGCGTCCACAGTTCCGCACCACGTACGCACAGGGCACGGCAAAGGCTGAGCGGCGAAACGTTCGTGGAGCTGAGCCAGCAGATCCCGATCCGGCTCCAGACAGGTCCACGAGCGCTGGCGTCCATCGCAGAGGAACCGCGATGTTGCGCCCAGGCCGGCGCCGACCTCCAGCACGTCTCCGACGACATATGGCTTGATGGAGCGCCCGTAGTACGCCTTCCAGTTTGTGGCGTGCTGGAAGATTTCGAGTTCGCTGCCGACGTAGGAAGAGGTCACCGGCTATCCAGCGCTTGCGTGCGGTGCGTTTGACGCGCGCGGCCCGTGGCTCGACGCGACCAGCGTCTGACACTGATCGACGAAGTACTCGTAGTCGCGGACCGGGATAAACGTGGGATGCGAGCGCCCGTGGAGCACGAGAAAGGCAAACAGGGACGTGAACGCCATGACTTGAAGAAGCACGATCAAAAGAACAGCGACAGCTGTCGATGTCCAGGCCGGCATGGTCAGTGGCGTGAAAAGGCTGAGACCAACAGTGGTCAGTAGTGCCGTCACCATCACTGACGCCACAATCGCGGTCACGACGACCAGCCTGACGCCGACGAGCTCCGCATGCACCGACAGCGCAGAGAGCCCGTGCATCACGAGATCGACGAAGTTCATCCGCGACTTTCCCGCAAGGCGCGCGGCCCGCTGGGTCGGAATGCTCGCTCGGGGCAGCCGCGCCTTGAACACCGCGGCGGCATAGTGATTCCAGAGCTCTGACACGACAACCAGACGTCGCAGCAGCTGGAACGGAACGATGCTGAAGTTGCCGACTCGGACGGGGATGCCGGTGAGCAACCGATGTGCCCAGCGATAGAGCGCATAGAACACCTGAAACAGCGCGCTCTCGGATCGTCGGGTGCGCTCGGCGAATACTACGGTGCTGCGCTTGTGCTCCTCGAGGCACGCGAGCAGGCGAGGCACGTCCTCCGGGGCGTCTTCGCCGTCGCCATCCATGACGACCACCGCATCTGGCGATCGGTGCCGCTCGACGAATGCCAGCGCGATGGCAATCGCCCGCTGATGACCGACGTTGCGACGCAGCGATAGCACTTCTATACAATCCAGAGCGCGCCAGTCGTTTCCGAGCCAGTGCGCCGGTATGCCTTTAGTCGACCCATCGTCAATCAACAGGAGGTCGGCGGTCAGACCCGCATCCGCCAGCACTCGGTCCAGGCGTGGAAGGAGAAGGCCGGCTGCCGCCCAATCGTTATAAATCGGTATCAGGACGAGCAATTTGTCTCGCACCGTGTGCTCGGGCATGCGTCGGCTGCAGTTGGGTACTAGGGCCACAAGGATGACACAGAGCACGACGTATACGGAGCAGCGGTCCAATCGTGCTGCAGTCTGGCTGTCCGCCGCGGTCCTGCTGTGTGCGCTCGCCTGGCTCGGCCATCGTCTCGTATTCGCCGAATTTCAGGTGTACGACGACGAAGGATACCTCCTGGTGACCGTTCAGCAGTTCCTGAAAGGTCTGCCCATCTACGACCAGGTTTATACGCAATACGGACCTGCCTATTACCTCTGGCAGCAGGTGTTGCACACAGTGTTCGGCATTCCCGTGACGCAGGACGCGACGCGCCTCGTCACGATCGGTGTCTGGATCACATGCGCCCTGCTGGTTGGCTCGATCGTGTGGTTTCTGACCAGGCGCCGGGTCCTCACACTGCTGGGGACTGTAGCGGCGTTCATGCACCTGGCGCAGTTGGCATTTGAGCCCGGGCATCCGCAGGAACTCTGCACCGTGGGCGTGCTCGGTGCCCTTGCTCTCACGACCTGGAACCTCGCAGAAAAGAGACGCGTCGGACCCGCGGCGTCGATAGGGGTCTGGGCTCTGGTCGCTGTCACCACACTCAGTAAGGTGAACGTCGGAGCATTTCTTGCCGCAGCGCTGACGTTGGGGCTCGTGACGAGCCTGAGTCGGTCCCGGCTGCGGACGGTCGTTGAGCGAGTCGTTGTGGCAACCACGATGGCCGCGGTGCTGCTGCTGATGCGTGGCGACCTCCATCGTAGTGAAGTTGCCGCTTACGTTGTCATCGTCTTGTGCGGCGTGCTTGCCGTATTCATCACGCAATCGAGTGACGCGGCCGACGACGGCGTCGTCACGGTATGGGATCTCGTTGCGGGTGTATCGGCGTTTGCGATTGCATGCGGCCTGATCACTGCTGGAATAGTTTTCCAGGGAACGTCGCTGCGGGCGCTGTTCGAGGGCCTCCTCGTCGCGCCCCTGCGGTTGCTCCAGGTGTCCCAGTATCGAGTACCGATCCAGCCACTCGTCGCCGTTGTCGCGCCATTCACGCTGCTTGCGGCGTGGTGCTGGAATCGCGGGTTGATCCGGCAGCGATGGATCGAGCTCGCAACACTCGTGTGGGCCGTCATCATGTTCGCGCTGTCCGCCGCCAGGTTGTATTGGTGGCTTTTCGCAATCGGGCCGCTGCTGACATGGCTGGCTCTGTCTGACCGTGCAGTTGGTGAAGAGCAGCGCGCGGCGCGACGCATTCTGGCATTCGCGGCGATTCTCATGGGGCTTCAGGCGTATCCCGTACCTGGCACGCAGATCGCGCTTGGGACTGTGCTCTACGTGCCGCTCGCCTTTGTGATGATTGCCGACGTACAACGAACGGTCGCGCGCACGCGGATATCCTCTGCGGCGCGAGCGTCGTTCGGCCGGCGCGCACTGTTCGTGATGCTGGCCATGGTCGCGACGGCAATCATCGGTCTGCAGGCGCAGCGCTTCTACGCACGCGGCGTCCCACTCGATCTGCCAGGTGCACGGAACGTGCGCACCTCCGAACTGAATGTCGCGACCTATCGGTGGTTGAGTGCCAACATGCGCGAGAACTGCGATGCGTTCTACACGACCCCTGGACTGAACTCACTGCATTTCTGGACAGCAATCCCGCCGGTCTCGACGCTCAATGCCACGGTCTGGCCGCTGCTGTTCGACGATGAGCAACAGTACAGAGTTCTGGCCTCGGCGAAGCGCGTGGAGCGATTCTGTGTCGCGTGGAATTCACCGTACGTAGACCCAGTACCGCCCCAGATTGCCGCGCGGCCGTTGATGGCCTGGCTGCTGCGCGAGTTCGAACCGCGGGGACGATTCGGCGGGTGGCAGCTTCGGATGCGTCGTGAGGCTTCCGCGAACCTTGTCTACGAAGGACGATGGACAAAGGACGGCGACCTTGTCTTGACACTGCCTTCAATCGATCGCGAGGCAGTCACGCGCATCGCCATCGTCGATGTGGACGCGGCACGGACGCTCGGCGACAGCGCACGCGGCGAGGAAGTCGTGGCACTGGACGAGGAAGGCATCCGCGTGCGTATGGATCTCGGCATCGACATCTCGAAACCCAGACGCATCACCCTGCGACAGACGGTCGCGTCGGCGTCTTCTTCAGACGGGCATTCAGTTGTCGTACGACTGCTTGCTCGTGACGGTCGTGCGCTTGCGCTCGTGCCGGTCGTTATGAGTGTGCCTTCGCGGGTTGCGTCGTCGCACGCGTCATCCACACCAGCAGGCCCATCATGAAGGGCACGGACATCTGCACGCCGATAGCGGCCGCAGTTGGTATAAACAGCGCGGCAAACAGCCAGTAGACAAGGACGCCATACGCCGGTGCGTCCACGTTCCGCTCCGTCTCGAGCATGTACGCGCCGAACCACAGAAGCGGCAATGCGAGCAGCGTGACGTCGTAAACGATCACGTGAGGGTTGACGAGTAGAGAAGCGAGCATAACGACGCCAAGCCGGATGCGAACAGGTGCGTCGCTCTTCCACACTCGGACCGTACACCACAGCACGATCGCGCTGAGTGCCCACCAGAGTGGAACCCCAATCGAAGCCGGCAGCAGCCTCGTGACTGAGCGCAGCGAATGGCTCATGAACGGTTTGGATTCGAGCCAGTCCGCATACGTCAGCGTCACTCGCAGCGTCGATGCGAACCCGCTGAAGGCCGCCGATCCCATCGTCACCCAGATGATTGCGGCCTGCGCGGCGGCGGAAGCCACTGCGCCGACGAGCATGCGCCATTCGCCGCAGGCTAGCACGATCACCGCAAGCGGAATCCCGAACTGCGGTTTCAGCGTGAGGAGACCGAATGCCGCACCTGCGAGATAGGAACGACCTCGTTCGAGCGCGAGCCACCCGAGCCAGAACGCGATCAGGATGACGATGGTGATCTGGCCGTAGAGGATCAGACTCCAGAACGGCGGGAACGCCGCCGCTGCCGCGACAATCATGCGTCCGTCAGGCAGTTGGTCAGCGACGCGGCGCCATGCGCTCCAGATGACGACTGCGTACAACGCTATAGTGACGAGGCACCAGATCAGCAGCGCGGGGCCATACGTCCACCCGTTGAATGGCATGAAGAGAAGCGCGGCGTGCGGCGGGTACACGGTGGGGTAGAGATCTGGCTTGGAATCGGGCACGAGCGAGACCTGTGCGTCGTGCAGTGCCTTCATGTTGTAGATCGTGGTCACCTGCCCTGACGCGGCGAGATGGCCGAGCGTGTAGAAGTGCACGAAGTCGGCGCCCTTCAACGGTCCGGCGATGCTCCGATCGCCCGGGCCGGCGAATCCGATCACGGCGGCGGTGAGCCACAGGAGCGTGGCGAGCACGAACGCCTGCGTCGTGGCATGACGCGCCGATCGCGGCCATGGAATTCGCGCGACGAGACGGGCCACGCCGCGCACTCGTTCTCCGAGCGCGATCACAGGTCCGGCAACGCGATGACGGATTTCGGGGGTGCTGATCGAGTTCACGCGAATCAGCCACCGTTGTGCAAGACGCCTGCCTCGCCGTAGCCTTACATCGACATGCGCGGTTTCGCTCTCGCCCTGGTGATCGGGGCACTCATGGTGACGGCCGTTCGTTGGGGAAGCTGGGTCGCGGGCGGATCCGACTCCTACTGTTACGTGCACCAGGCGGAGCGCTGGGCCGACGTCTTTGGTCAACTCGCGCGTGGCCGTCTTGCCGGTCTGCAACTGCCCGAGCCGCTGGCGCTCGATGCGCCGTGGCCCGATGCGGCGCGCGCGTTCGCTCCATCGGGTCATGTGCCGTCGGAGACGGTCGCTGGCGCCATCGTACCGATCTGTCCTGCGGGTCTCTCGATCGCGATGGCGCCGTTCGTGTTGGCGGGGGGATCGCGCTCGGCCTTTTACGTGCTGCCACTGTTTGCCGCGCTGCTCGTCGGCGCGACATTCGTCATCGGCGCTCGCTTTGGTGCCCGTGTCGGGATGTTCTCGAGTCTGCTGGTCGCGGCCAGCCCGATTGTGTTGTATCAGGTGATTCAGCCGATGAGCGATGTGCCGGCCGCGGCGCTCTGGATGCTGGCCGTTGCGCTGGCGACCGGCACCAAGTCTCGCTCGAGTCTTCTGAGCGGATTGGCGACGAGTGCCGCGATCCTCGTTCGTCCCAATCTCGTGCCTCTCGGGATCACCATCGGAGTGTACCTGCTGCTGCGACCGGAGCGGAACTGGCCACAGCGGCTTCGATCGGCTGCCACGTTCGCCCTTGCATCCGCGCCGGGTTGCGTTGCGGTTGCGCTCACACAGAACGCGTTATATGGATCGCCGTTCGCGTCTGGGTACGGGTCTCTCGCGCCGTTGTTCTCCTTGAGTTACGTCACGGTGAATCTCGGTCGCTATCTCGGATGGCTCTGGTC
>JBKPRH010000408.1:0-10363 GCA_046765795.1 Acidobacteriota bacterium
CTTCTGCTCCTTGACCTTCGAGACCACGATGGAGCCTTCCTGCCCGGCGTTCTGGGCGATCCAGCGCATCGGCTCTTCAATCGCGCGCTTGATGATCTGCAGACCGACGGCCTGATCGCCTTCGAGCTTCAGCTTCTCGAGCGCCTTGCCCGAGCGAACCAGCGCGACGCCGCCACCGGGGACGATGCCCTCTTCGACGGCCGCCTTGGTGGCGTGCATGGCGTCCTCGACGCGAGCCTTCTTCTCCTTCATCTCGGTCTCGGTCGCCGCGCCGACCTTGATCACTGCGACGCCGCCAACCAGCTTGGCCAGCCGCTCCTGCAGCTTCTCACGGTCGTAGTCCGAGGTCGTGTCCTCGATCTGCGCGCGAATCTGCTTCACGCGGCCTTCGATCGAGCTCGACGTGCCGGCGCCCTCGACGATCGTCGTGTTGTCCTTGTCGATGGTGACCTTTTTGGCCTTGCCGAGATCCTCGAGCTTGATGCTTTCGAGCTTGATGCCGAGGTCCTCGGTGATCGCCCGGCCGCCGGTGAGGATCGCGATGTCTTCGAGCATCGCCTTACGGCGATCGCCGAAGCCCGGCGCCTTGACCGCGGCGGCCTGCAGCGTGCCCCGCAGCTTGTTCACCACCAGGGTGGCGAGCGCTTCGCCCTCGATGTCCTCGGCGATGATGAGCAGCGGGCGTCCGAGACGCGCCACCTGCTCCAGCACCGGGAGGAGGTCCTTCATCGACGAGATCTTCTTCTCGTGAATCAAGATGACCGGGTTCTCGAGCACCACTTCCATGCGCTCGGGGTCGGTCACGAAATACGCCGAGAGGTAGCCGCGATCGAACTGCATGCCTTCAACGACATCGAGAGAGGTCTCGAGCGTCTTGGCCTCTTCAACCGTGATGACGCCGTCCTTACCGACTTTGTCCATCGCTTCGGCGATGATCTTGCCGATGGTGGCGTCGCTGTTGGCCGAGATCGTGCCGACCTGGGCGACCATATTGCCCGAGACCGGCCGCGACATCTTTTTGACCTCTTCGACGATCGCTTCGACGGCCCTCTCGATGCCGCGCTTCAACTCCATCGGGTTGGCGCCAGCCACAACGTTGCGCGCCCCTTCGCGATAAATCGCCTGCGCCAGCACGGTTGCCGTCGTCGTGCCGTCGCCGGCGGTATCCGACGTCTTGCTCGCGACCTCGCGCACCATCTGCGCGCCCATGTTCTCGAGGGGATCCTTGAGGTCGATCTCCTTGGCCACCGTGACACCGTCCTTGGTGATGGTGGGCGAGCCGAACTTCTTGTCGAGGACGACGTTGCGTCCCTTCGGACCGAGGGTGACTTTCACTGCGTCGGCAAGCTGATTGACGCCGCGCAGGATGGCCTGCCGCGACTGCTCGCCATAAATGATCTGCTTCGCCATTTCTATGAACTCCTAACCCTGCCGTTACTTGGAGGCGAGAATCGCGAGCACTTCCTCTTCACGCATGATGAGGTAGTCCTCGCCGTCAATCTTGATTTCCTGGCCCGAGTACTTGCCAAAGAGGATCGTGTCGCCGTCCTGGACGTCCAGCGGCTGACGCTTCCCGTCGTCCTTGACCTTGCCCTGGCCTACGGCAATCACCTTGCCCTGCTGCGGCTTTTCCTTAGCCGAGTCGGGGATGATGATTCCGCCGATCTTCTGCTCGCCTTCTTCAATGCGCTGAACGATGATGCGGTCGTGTAGCGGTCTGACTTTCATGTGTCTTCGACTCCAGCGTGTTCTGGTAGTGTCGGGGCACCGCTTCCAGAGGGGAAGCAGCCCCATCGGGTTTTCCTAAGAAATTCTTCGCATATGCCCTGAGTGCTAGCACTCAAGCCGCGCAACTGCTAATTCTATTGAAGCGCAAAAAATGCTGTCAAGGGGGCCGGCGCTCCGGCCCTTACGCGGTGGGACGGCGGAGCCGGTACTCGGTGATCTTGCGGCTCAATGTGTTGCGATGCATCCCGAGCAGATCCGCGGCCTGACACAGGTTGCCGTCGGCTTTGTTCAGGATGTGGCTGATGAACTTTTTCTCGAATTCACGCTGCGCCTCTTCGAAGCGCACCCCGCGCGTGACCAATTCGTCGACGAGGCGATCGAGTTGTTCCTTCAGCGGCATCACGGCAGCTCGTGGCCAGTGATACGGCGATACGCCTCGAGATATTTGTCCCGCGTCTTCAGCACGACCTCGTCGGGAAGTGATGGAACGGGTGGCTGCTTGTTCCAACGGATTTCCTCGAGGTAGTCGCGCACGAACTGCTTGTCGAAGCTCGGTTGGGCGCCGCCGGGCTGGTACTGGTCGCGCGGCCAGTAGCGCGACGAGTCCGGCGTCAGCACTTCGTCGATGAGGATGATGTCGCCCTCGGCTGTGAGACCGAACTCGAATTTCGTGTCGGCGAGGATGATGCCGCGGGATTCTGCGTGCGCGGCGCCATGCTCGTACAAGGCCAGCGTCAGATCACGAAGACGGCGGGTGAGGTCTTCGCCGATGATCCGTCCGGCTTCTGCCTCGCTGATGTTGATGTCGTGGCCACTCTCTTCCTTGGTGGCCGGTGTGAAGATCGGCGTTGGCAGACGATCCGATTCTCGCAACCCGGCTGGCAGCGGAACACCGCAGACCGACCCGGACTTCTGATATTCCTTCCACCCCGACCCTGACAGATACCCGCGAGCGACGCACTCGATCGGCACCGGGTTCGTCTTGCGCACGAGCATCGAGCGGCCGCCGAGAATCTCGGCGTTGCGGTTCAGGCCATCAGGATAATTCTGAGCATCGACGCTCAACAGATGGTTCGGAACGATTGATTGCGTCCGCGCAAACCAGAACGCCGAGAGCTGCGTGAGCACTTTGCCCTTGTCCGGGATGCCCGAGCCCAGGACATAGTCGAAGGCTGAGATGCGATCCGTCGCAACGAGCAGCAGCCTGTCGCCAAGGTCGAAAATATCGCGGACCTTGCCGTGACGTTGCGGAGCGAGGCCGTTCAAACGCGTTTCGAGTAGGGGAGTCGCGAGTGGCAAGGTGATGATCCTATGAGGAAGCGAAATCTTACTGGTGTTACAAAGTGACTTCAACCGTACGCAATAGTCCCGGGTGTTCTCCCCAACGGGCCTGATATATTGTGGCTTCCCCTGGGAATGAATCTTCGTACCGCTTTCGTTTCGCTTCTTGCTCTCGCGCTGGTTGCCTGGTTTTTGCGCCACGCGAACATTGCCGATGTGTGGACCCAGGTGCGTCAGGCGCGCATGGACCTCCTCATCCTCGGCTTCATCTTCGTGATGGCCACGTATTGGGCCCGCGCTATTCGGTGGCAGTACCTGCTTGCCCCGGTTGGCCACACGAGGTTCCGCACCGTTTTACGGACGACCGTCATCGGGTTCGCAGCTCTGGCGATTCTGCCGGCGCGTGTGGGCGATGTGCTGCGTCCGTATTTGCTCGCTCGGCGTGAAGGCCTCGCGACGACGGCCACGATGGCGACGGTGGTCATGGAGCGCGTGCTCGATCTGATTGCCGTCCTCGCGCTGCTGGCCATCTACGTGTGGGGCTTCACTGGCGACAGTCCGCTTCCGGATCGGCTCCTGAACCCTGTCAAGGTGTCGGCGACTATCGCGGCGGCCGCCGCGGGTGTGCTGATGGCGGTGATGTGGGTGCTTGCGACGCATCCCGAGCGGATCGGCAAGCTGGTGGGAGCGGCGGCGCGGATCCTGCCGGGCCGCTGGTCAGAAAAAGTCGGACATCTCGCGACCACGTTCAGCGGGGGCTTTGCGGCCACACGTAATCCCCGCGCCATGCTCTTCGCGATGATCTGGTCCTTTCCGCTGTGGCTGGCTATTGCAGCGGAAGCGTGGGCCGTCACTGTCGCGTTCGGTATCGACATGCCCTTTGCCGGTACGTTCCTCCTGCAGGCGCTCCTGGTCATCGGCGTCGCCGTTCCGACGCCCGGTGGCGTCGGCAGCTATCACGAGGCGTATCGCATCGGCGTGACGACCTTCTTTGGTGCACCCAACGATCGCGCGGTCGCTGCCGCCATCGTGACGCACGCCATCTCCTTCGTGCCCGTGGTCCTCCTTGGCGTCATCTTCATGGCGCAGGATGGCCTCAGCGTCAGCGGTCTGAAAGACCTGGCCGGCGAAGCGCGCCAGAAGGACGAAATGGAAGGGGCTCACGCCGATGAAGTGCCCGTTCTGCGGTCATCTGGGCGATAAGGTCGTCGACTCGCGCGAGAGCAAGGAGGGCGAGGTCATCCGCCGTCGTCGCGAGTGTCTCGACTGCGGACGCCGGTTCACCAGCTACGAGCGGATCGACGAGATCCCGTACATGGTGATCAAGAAAGACGGCACGCGCGAACGATTCGAGCGTCAGAAGTTGATTGCCGGTCTGCTCAAGGCATGCGAGAAGCGGCCGGTGAGCATCGCCGCGATTGAGGCGGTGGCCGACAAGGTCGAGGCGACTTTGCAGGAGCGGCCGGAAAAAGAAATGGCGACGCAGGAAGTCGGCGCGCTCGTGATGGACGAGCTGAAACGGCTCGACAAGGTCGCCTACGTCCGCTTTGCCTCCGTCTATCGCCACTTCCGCGACATCGGCGAGTTCATGAGTGAGTTAAAAGATCTACTCAATGCAAAGGATTGAGTGGTGATGGTCAGCTACCGTTGACCACCAGCCACGAACCACCAACCACGAACCACGAACCAGTCATGGCACTCACGCTTCGACAGCCTCCGGCGCCGGCCAAGCCCCCGACGACGCCCGCACGTCGAAGCTCCGCACCGCAAGGCCGCAAGCCCTTCCTCGACAACACACCAGTCCTGCTGGCCGGCATCCTCGTCTTGATGCTCGCGCTGGGCGGACTGCTCGCGTTGGGGAGTCGATCGTCCGCGCTGGCGCCCGACTTCGTGGCCGACGTCGTGCTCTACGCGCTGTCGGCGACGAACCTCACGATTCTCGTCGCGCTGACGTTCGTCCTCGCTCGAAACATCGTCAAGCTCGTGGTGGAACGGCGAAAGGCACTGCCGTTCGCACGCTTCCGTTTCAAGCTCGTGACGGTTCTGCTGGGAATGACGTTGATTCCCGCGGTACTCGTGCTGCTTATCGGTAGCGAATTGATTCGGAACAACGTCGATCGCTGGTTCAATGCCGACCTCGATGAAGTGCTGTCGTCGGCGAACGGTATTGCGAGTGACTACTACGCGCAACAACAGCGGCTCGTCTCGTCCCAGGCGCAGCGATCCGCGCGCGCGCTGAGAACCGTTGATCTGGAGTCGTATAACTCCTCGGCCATACGCGATCTGGTTGCCCCCGACGTTCTGCAGGAGCGAGTCGATCTCGTCGAGGTCTATCGCGTCAGTCCGTCCGCAGAGCCACGGGCAGCGCTCGTGCCTGTCCTCGACGTCGCCGCGCCGTCGCTTCCTCGCGACTATTCGCGCGCGTCGGCGGATCGTCTGGCCGAGAAAGCGGCCGCGAGTGGTAGCGAGGAGCGAGCGGTCGAACAGTCGTCCGGTGGAGGTGATCTCATTCGCACCGCGATGCCGATCCGGTCGTCACCGTCAGGCCCGGTGCGTGGCGTTGTCGTCGCGAGCGAGTACCTCACCGACCAGTTTGCCACGCGCGCGCGTGGCATGACGGCCGCGTACGAGTCCTATCAGCAACTGCGGGTGTTGAAACAGCCGCTCGCGGGCGTCTATCTATCGTTCTTTCTCATGTTGACGTTGATGATTCTCGTCGGCTCGACGTGGATGGGTCTGTACCTCGCGAAACGCATCACACGGCCAGTCCAGATGCTGGCGACCGCCGCCGACGAGATTGGCGCCGGACGCCTGGACCATCGAGTCCAGGCGGAAACGAGTGACGAGTTCGGGTCGCTGATCGATGCGTTCAACCGAATGGCCGGTGAGGTCGCGGCGAATCGACGACGGATGGAGCGTTCGTCCGTCGAGCTCGAGCGCAGGCACCACGACGTTGAAGGGCGTCGCCGGTATGTCGAAACGGTGCTCGATCGTCTGGCGACCGGTGTGGTGTCGATCGATGGGAGCGGCAGCATCCGTACGTGGAATACTGCCGCGTCGCGTCTGCTCGGCATGGACGCTCGTGTCGCGGGGCTCCCGGCGTCCGCAGTCTTCGGGACGCGCGAGCTCAGGCCGCTGGCCATCCTCATCGACGAAGCGTCTCGGAATCGCGACGATCTCCGTCCGCAAGACGTCACCGTCACGCTCGAAGGGCGCGAAGTCCACCTTGCCGTCATGACGACGCCTCTGCGGCGTGACGATGGCACCACCGATGGGATGGTCGTGGTGTTTGACGATGTGTCACCGCTCGTTCGCGCGCAGAAGGCGGCGGCGTGGCGTGAGGTGGCGCGACGTCTGGCGCATGAAATCAAAAATCCTCTGACGCCGATCCAGCTCTGCGCCGAGCGGCTTCGCCGGCACTTCACACAGGCGCCGGAGCCGACGCGTGCGCTCGTCGAGGAGTGCACCACCACGATCGTCGGTGAAGTCGAGTCGCTCAAGGGCCTGGTGGACGAGTTCTCCCAATTCGCGCGCATGCCCGCGCCGCGTGCGGTGCCCACCGACTTGCACGGGTTACTGGACGAAGCGCTCGCGCTGTATCAGGGGATCTGTACCGACGTTGAATTCCGGCGCCACTTCGCCGAGGGACTCCCGAAAGTCGGTGTCGATCACGAACAGATTCGCCGCGTTGTCATCAATCTCGTGGACAATGCGATTGAGGCGATGGATCGCCGCGGGGTGATTGATATCGAGACCGAGCACGACCGGACCAACAGTGTGGTGCGCGTGGTGGTGGCCGACAACGGTCCAGGTATTCCGGCCGCCGAGCGCGAGAAGCTCTTTCTGCCGTACTACTCGACCAAGCAGCGCGGCAGCGGTCTCGGCCTGGCCATCGTCCGCCGCATCGTCGCCGAGCATGGTGGCAGCATCGCCGTGACCGACAATACTCCCCGAGGCACCCGCTTCGCTATCGAACTCCCTGCCTGATGCCCTCGATCCTGATCGTTGACGATGAACCCGGGGTGCGCAGCGCGCTGAGCGGCGTGTTGCGCGACGAAGGCTATGAGGTCGAGTCGGCCGAGAGCGGCGAAGCGTGTCTCGACCGTCTGGCGCGGCAGGCGTATGACGTCGTCGTTCTTGATATCTGGCTGCCCGGCATGGATGGACTCGCCACGCTGTCGCGGATGCGAGAGCGGCAGATCGATTCGCAAGTGGTGATCATCTCCGGTCACGGCAACGTCGAGTCGGCGGTCCGCGCGATCAAGATGGGGGCCTTCGACTTCGTCGAGAAGCCGTTGTCACTCGAGAAGACGGTACTGGTCGTCCGTAATGCGCTGCGCCAGCGCAACCTCGAAGCCGAGAACCTCGCACTGCGCGCCAAGGTAGACGCGCAGCACCAGATGATCGGCGAGAGCTACGCGATGGCGAAGCTGCGCGAGCAGGTCGCCATGGCGGCGCCGACCAACGGTCGCGTGCTCATCATCGGTGAGAACGGAACCGGCAAGGAGTTGGTGGCCCGCAATATCCACGGCATGAGTCGCCGGCGCTCGGCGTCGTTCGTCGAGGTGAACTGCGCGGCCATTCCCGAAGAGCTGATCGAGAGCGAGCTGTTCGGACACGTGCGCGGCGCCTTCACCGGCGCGGTCGCGGATCGTCGTGGAAAATTCGAAGCCGCACACGGCGGCACCATCTTCCTCGACGAGATCGGCGACATGAGCCTGAAGACGCAGGCCAAAGTCCTGCGCGTGCTGCAGGAGCAGGTGATGGAGCCGGTCGGAGGCTCGACGCGGATTCGCGTGGATGCCCGAGTGTTGGCCGCCACCAATAAGGACCTGCCCGTAGAGATTCGCGCGGGACGGTTTCGTGAGGATCTGTACTTCCGCCTGAACGTCGTCCCGATCTTCGTGCCGCCGCTGCGCGAACGGGTCGAGGATGTCGCGCTGCTCGCGGATCATTTCATGGCCATGCTGGCCCGCGAATATGGTCGTCGTCCGAAGACGTTCGAGCCTGATGCGGTGGCTGCGTTGCAGCGATATCCGTGGCCGGGGAACGTGCGCGAGCTGCGCAATCTGGTCGAGCGGTTGATGATCATGGTGCCGGGGGATCGCGTGTCGTCGCGCGATCTGAGTTTCCTCGAGCACGGGATTGTCGCCACGCCGCAAGCCACGGTGGCCACCGCGACGACGATCGCACCGCTGCACGATGCGCGCGACGAGTTCGAGAAGCAGTACATCCTGCGAGCGCTTGCGGCACAGCAGGGCAACATGTCACGGACCGCCGAGGTGCTCGGTGTGGAGCGCAGCAACCTGTATCGAAAAATGCGAGCGTTCGGGATCATGCCGGCGCGCAGAGGAGAGGATGAGGAGCCGGTCTAGAGCATTGTCGATTGACGATTCTCGATTGGTTGGTGATTGGTTATTGTTGATCGTTGATTGGGCTTGCCGCGCCGTGTAGCTGATGGCCGCTCTCAATCAACAGTCGGCAATCAACAATCATCAACGAATCAACAATCAAAGATCGACGAATCGACAATGGTCACCACTCTCTCCGAGATTCCCACGCCGGCGCTGATCGTTGACGTCGCGGCGCTCGATCGCAACATCGCACGCATGGCCGCGTTCTTCGCCAGCGGCCCGTGCCGGCTGCGGCCGCACTTCAAAGCGCACAAGACACCTGCCATCGCGCGTCGGCAGTTGGCGGCCGGATCCTGCGTCGGGCTCACATGCGCGACCGTGTCGGAAGCGGAAGTCGTCGCAGACTTCTGCGACGACGTGCTGATCGCGAACGAGATCGTCAGTCCAGACAAGTGCGCCCGGGTCGCGGCGCTGGCGCGCAATCGGGCGGTGACGGTCGCAGTTGATTCCATCGCCGGCATCGAGGCGTTGGCGGAGGCCGCGCACAGAGCCGGCGTAACGATTGGAATCCTGGTCGACGTGAATGTGGGTCAGGGGCGTTGCGGCGTAGAGCCCGGTGACGCGACGGTGGCATTGGCCCGGTGCGTCGCCGAGACGAGGGGGCTGACGATGCGTGGCGTGATGGGATACGAAGGACACCTGCAGCCACTGCGAGATCGCGCTGAGCGCGAAGCGCGTACGCGTGCCGCGATGCGAGACCTGGTCGAGACGGCGAAGGAGATCCGGGCCGTTGGCATTCCGGGCGACGTCGTGTCATCCGGAGGCACGGGCACGTACGACATCAGCGGTCGCGTCGAGGGCGTCACGGAAATTCAAGCCGGCTCCTACGCGTTGATGGACACCGATTACACGAGTGTGGGCGTCGGGTTCGAGCAGGCGTTTTTCCTGCTCGGGACGATTGTCAGCCGGCCGTCGCCGGAACGGTGTGTCGCGGACTGCGGCCACAAGTCGATGACCAAGGATCACGGACATCCGTCGGTGAAGGACGTAGACGGAGCGACGGTGACAGCGCTCAACGACGAACATGCCGTGATCGCCGTGCCTGCGTCGTGCACGCTGTCTATCGGCGAACGCGTACGAATGATTCCGTCCCACACCGATCCCACGGTGAACCTGCACGATGCGTTCTATGCGGTTCAGGGCGAGCAGGTGATCGACATCTGGCCGATTGCCGGGCGCGGATATTCCGAGCACCGACGTGCGATGTTGCCCGGCTGACGACTGCAGCCCCCGAACTCCGGAATGAGTGGCCACGCACTTGCACCGGAGATGCCTCTGCCAAGGGGATTCGAGCGCCTCTCGGGCGATCGCGAACATCGGCACTAGTATTCACAGGCACCGTGGAACCGCAGACCCTGACCGAGCCACGAGATATCGAGGATCAACTTCGAGCCGCCGAAGCTCGTCTGCGTATGCTGGTTGACGATGCCGCGGACGGCATCTTCATTACCGATGCGCATGGGCACTATCTGGATGTGAACCCCGCCGGATGCGCCGCCTTCGGCTATACGCGCGAAGAGATGCTTGCCCGGTCGATTCCCGACCTCATTGCGCCGGGCGAGCACGCGCGTCTGGGACGGGAGCTCGCGCGCCTGATCGGCGGCACGCCAATCAGAAGCGAATGGCTCTTTCGCCGCAAGGACGGGTCGACGTTCTACGGCGAGGTCAGCGCCCGCCGTCTGCCGGACTCGCGTCTGATTGGCGTCCTTCGTGATATCTCAGACCGCAAGCGAATCGAGGAGCAGCTTCGCCAGAGCGAAGCACGCTACCGCCTCATCGTCCAGAACCAGACCGAGTTCATCGTCAAGTGGCGGCCTGACGGCACGCGGACGTTCGTCAACGAGCACTATTGCCGATTGTTTGGAGTGACCGAAGAGGAGTGCATTGGCACGAGCTTCTTGCCGCTCGTCGCACGCGAGCATCACGCCGACATCCAGCAC
>JBKPRH010000409.1:0-9750 GCA_046765795.1 Acidobacteriota bacterium
CGCCCAGATTCAGGATCCGTTTGTCGCTCCTGACTGGTACCCGACCGACCACCCGAAGATGCCGGACATCCCCGTGGCGAAGGGGCGACGTCCCGACGTACGGGCGTGCGCGTCGTGCCACCTGACGAATGGTCTCGGGCACCCGCAGTCGGGAAACCTCGCCGGACTTACGGCCGAGTACATGCTGCTGCAACTGGCGGACTTCAGAACTGGGGCGCGCCATGCTTCGGTCGGCGAATCGCCCATGGCGGCGATTTCGCGCGCGCTCACGCCTGAGGAAGGCAAGGCCGCCGTCGAGTATTTCGCAGGCCTGCCGAGAACGGCGTGGGTGACGGTCGTCGAGACCGCAATGGTGCCGAAGACACGCGTCGTCGAATCAGGTCTGCGAGTGCCGCTCGAGCCCGAAGAGCTCGAACCGATTGGTCAGCGGATCGTGGAACTGCCGAAGTTCCCGTCGCGCTCGCTTGCGCTCGATCCGCATGCGCCATTCATTGCGTATGTGCCGATGGGCAGCCTTCGCCGCGGCCGCGCCTTCGTCAGCAGCGGCGGAGCGGTGATGCGGGGGACGACCGTCGTCGTTCCCGGGAAAACACCGCCATGCACGCAGTGCCACGGCGTCAGCCTGAAAGGGATGGCGCATGCGCCCGACACTGATACTCCCGTCCCGGCGCTCGCCGGTCGATCGCCGACCTACATCCTGCGCCAGCTCTATGACGTTCAGAGCGGCGCGCGATCCGGAAAGACGGTGGAATTGATGAAGCCGATCGCGGCACAACTGACGCTGCAGGAGATGATCGACATCGCCGCGTACAGCGCCTCGAAGATGCCGTAGGGAGCATTCGATGGCACACCTCGCCGCGGATCTGGCCGTCACGCTCGCAGCCGATCGACCGGGCGTACTCGCAGCAGCAATCGGATGCGTGAGTGCAGCCGGGATCAACATCGACGGGTATGCGGAGATGAACGGGGTCGTTCACGTGCTGACACCCGACCTCGAAGCGGCGCGGCGCTGCCTTCACGAGAAGGGATTTCGCATCGTCCAGGAACAGCAGGTCGTGCTGGTGCCCGTTCCCGACGAACCAGGCGCGGCGGCCAGGGTGTTTCAAAAAATCGCCGAAGGGCACATCAACGTGCGCTACAGCTATCTCGCAACGGGAAATCGTCTGGTGATTGCATGCGACAACCCGCAGGCTGTGATCGACGCTGTTGGCAAGTCGTCGTAATTCAGAATTACTTCGAAAGTCCAGCGGCGCCGGGATAAGGCTTGCGCGTGTACGTCACCTCGCCAAGATTTTCCTGGATCCCTTCCCAACACGCGTTCTCCCAGATTTCGAGCGGTTGATCCTTGTTCCGCTTCCATCCTGAGACCATCGTCCACGGCCGACTGTAGACGGTGGGATCCGTCACCGTTGCCTCGTAATGCAGGACGTCGTTGTCGATCATGGTGAAACGCTCGACGACGTGGACGTTTTCGCTGAAGAAGTTGCCGACCGCATCGAGCCAGATCTTGTCCTTCTGGTTCGTGACGTCGATCACCAGCGTGTTGCCCTCCCAGGTCGCCCGCGAATCGCCGGCGTAGAGATGAATGTCTCGTCCCACGTGCGGCCGGCCGTCCGTCGGGATGATCCGGTAGCTGTGCGCGTAGTCGTTGATCATGAAGATGGTCGCGGGGGTCTGCACGATGCGAAACACGCCAGGCCCGTACGCCTGCTTTGGAACGCCAAGCGTCATGCACATCGCCATCGGGTTCACATAGCTCGAAAACATCTCGTCGCGTCGCGCCGCCGCCCACGGTTGATACGGGATCTTCCGATCCGCGGGATCGATGATCGCGCTCGTGCCGCCTGAGGTATCCATCGTCTGCGGATGCTCCTCGATGTTCTCCATGTTGCGGACCACGATCCGGTTCCAGAATCCGCTGAAGTCGGGCTTGCCGTCCGCCGTTCGAGGCGGGGTGAACGTTTTCATCTTCTCGAGCGCGCAGCGATGGAAGGCGGTCGGCTCTTCGGAGCAGCCTGCCGACTGTCCGTACGGCCGCATCGGCGTCGGCCCTGCGCCTGGCGGCGGCGATGCGAACGGGGCGCGCTGGCTGAACAGCGACGGCTGGAGCGCGAAGACGACGCCCAATGCGGTGATGAGGGCGAAGCGGATCCGCATTCGCGGAATCCTAGCAGAGTCGCACCGGGTGTGCGCGAGTCGGAGTCGCGCGACGGGTTGTGCTCGAGTCAGAGTCGCGCTGCGGGTTGTGCGCGAGTCAGACTCGGGTGATGGGTTGACTCAAGGTGGGCAAATTTGCGCACGATGATGCGGTTTTCGATCAGTGCCGCGCCCGCGCGCGTTCCCGCACGCGATCGAGAAGTTGCACCAGGCGTTCGTAATGCGATCCCTTCCAGTAAACGCGGCCGCAGCCGGGGCACCGACGAAAGTCGCTGAAGCATTCACGCGTGCCGGGTCGCAACTGCGCGGCCACCGCGGCGGCCTCGACGCGGACCAGGAGCGCGTTGCACTCCATGCAGCGCACGAACGGATTCATGCGATCGGCGAGATCGAACCGTTCGAGCACCTCGAGGAACTGCAGCTCAGGATTCGTCTGACGGATCCAGTAGCCGTACTGGATGATGCTGCGCTTCAGCAGCCCGATGTCGCGCGTCAACGCCACGCGCCCTTCCGACGCCGATACGGCTGCCACATGTTCGTCGTCGCTGAGCAACAGTGCGTCAAAACCCGCCAGCCGCAGCAGCGTCGCGAGCTTGCGCAAGTGGATGTCGAGGACGAAGCGGACCGGCTGCGGCGGATCCGCTCCGACCCGACGCAGTCCGTCAAGATCAACCGCGTGAAACACGGGATACACCGCGACCTCGTCACCGTCCTGCAGGCGATGCGTGAAATCCGCCGGCTCACCGTTGACGATGACGACGTCGACCTCGGGATGCGGAACACCAAGCGCTTCAATTCCGTCCTTGACTGAGGCGGGACCCCGCAGCGGCCGGGCGAACCGGCAGTGTCGCAGCTGCCAGGGCAGGAAGTCGTTCAGCTGTCCATAAAACCGAAATCTCACCATCGTTGCATCAGGGCGCCCGACGGGAAGGCGGGCACAACAGGTCAGGTCCCATGCTATATTCGCGCGGATCCGACCGACGCGAGTCACGCCGAAGCGCCAGCGAAGGCGGAAGGAGGAACATCTTGAAGCACACGGTTCCCGCGGTTGGTTTCATTTTCGCGCTGCTCGCCACCGCATCCATTCAGGCCCACCATTCACCGTCGGCGATCTTCGACATGTCGAAGCACGTGACCGTCACGGGAACGCTGACGCGCGTGGATTGGGTGAATCCGCACATCGTCCTCTTGATGGATGCGAAGGGTGAAGGCGGCAAAGTCGAGCAGTGGAAGTTCGAGAGCAATCCTCCGTCCTGGTACAAGAGCGTGGGGCTGGCGCGCGCCGATTTCGCGAAGGTCATCGGTCAGACCATTTCCGTCGAGGCGGTGAAAGCCAGGGACGGATCGCTCTACGGCTACATGGACAAGATCAAACTGCCTGACGGCACGTCCTACGAACTCGTCAACGGCGCGGAGGCCAAATGATGACGAACAGAATCCTCGCTCTCGTCGCATGCGCGGTTCTCGTCCAGGGCATCGTCTCTGCACAGCAGGCACGGCATCCGGATCTGAGCGGTGTCTGGAGCTATGCGATCGATCGTGCACCGTCCGCGCTGAAGAAAGAAGTCAACGGCCAGGTCACGATCCAGAAGATTGATCAGAGCGCGCGACACGGCGATGCCAGCACGATACGTGGCGTCCAGCCGTCCACACCGCGCCCGACCTACAAACCCGAGCATCTTGCGAAGGTCAAGGACCTGGCGGATCACGAGAGCCGCACCGATCCGGTGTTCTACTGCGGCAAGCCGGGCGTTCCCCGCATCGGGCCGCCTCGAAAGATCGTGCAGCTGCCGAAGGAAACGATCTTCTTGTACGAAGACATCTCGGGCGATCCGTACCGCATCATTCCGACGGACGGGCGTCCGCACCGGCAGTACCCGAATCCGTCCGCGTACGGCGACTCGGTCGGCCGGTGGGACGGCGACGTATTCGTCGTGGACGTCACCGGTTTCGGCGACGATACATGGTTGGGCGAGGACGGCTACTTCCACACCGACGCCATGCACGTGATCGAGCGTATCTGGAAGGACGGCGACAATATCGTGTGGCAGGCAACGATCGAGGAGCCGAACGTGCTGGCCAAGCCCTGGGTGATGCCCGCGCGGCTGCTCAAGCCCTCGACCGATTCGCTCGAGGAGTCACCGAAGTGCGTCGAGAGCGACGCCGCAAAGCTGCTCAACGACGATCATCATCTGCAGCGCTAGCCCACTCCCGAATTCCATCGGCAATCGCCTCCGCGACGATGCGTTTGAACGCATCGTCGTGGAGCGCATCGTTATCCGGCGTATCGGTGTCCATGTACGCGATCTCGACGATGATCGACGGCCGCGTCGCCAGCCGGTTCTTCCCGTCGTAGCCAATGTTCTCAAAACACTCGAACTGAGCATAAAATTCTCGTTTCGACCAACCGGTTTTGACTTCCGAGGAAAGGCAGACATGGGGAAAGCCCTGGACGGAGTTCGGATTCTGGACATGACGCACGTGCAATCCGGGCCCACGTGCACGCAGATACTGGCCTGGTTTGGCGCCGACGTGATCAAGGTGGAGCGTCCCGGCGAAGGCGACCCGACGCGTGGGCAGCTGCGCGACATTCCGGGGGTCGACAGCCTCTATTTCACGATGCTGAACGCCAACAAGCGCGGCATCACGCTCAACCCAAAAACCGAGGCGGGCAAGAAAATCTTCACGAAACTGATCCAGGAATGCGATGTGATGGTCGAGAACTTCGCGCCTGGCGCGATCGACCGCATGGGGTTCCCGTGGGAAAAGATCCAGCAGATCAACCCGCGCATGATCTACGCGTCCGTGAAAGGATTCGGACCGGGACCGTATGAAGACTGCAAGGTGTACGAGAACGTCGCGCAGTGCACCGGCGGCGCGGCGTCCACGACCGGCGAGATCGACAGCGTCCCACTCGTCACCGGCGCCCAGATCGGCGATTCGGGCACGGGCATTCATCTGGTGGCGGGGATCCTCGCGGCGCTCTTCCAGCGCGAGAAAACGGGACGCGGCCAACGCGTCACCTGCGCGATGCAGGACGCCGTCCTGAATCTCTGTCGCGTCAAGCTGCGCGATCAGCAGCGGCTGGCGCACGGACCGTTGAAAGAGTACCCGCAGTATCCGAACGGCACGTTCGGAGCAGCCGTACCGCGCGCTGGCAACGCGTCAGGCGGAGGGCACCCGGGCTGGATCGTGAAATGTAAAGGGTGGGAAACGGATCCGGACGCGTATATCTACGTCATCGCACAGGTGCAGGCGTTCCCGGAGCTCGCCAAGGTCATCGGCCACGCCGACTGGCTCGAAGATCCAGACTTCAACACACCCGACGCACGGCTTCCGCGCCTGGCACACGTCTTCTCGGAAATCGAGAAATGGACCATGACCAAAGCCAAGATGGAGATCATGGACATTCTCAATCCGCTGAACGTGCCGTGCGGACCGATCCTGTCGATGAAGGAGCTCGCGCACGAGCCGGCGCTTCGCGCCACCGGCACCGTCGTCGAGGTCGATCATCCAAAACGCGGCAAGTACCTGACCGTCGGCAACCCGATCAAATTGTCGGACTCACCCGCGGACGTTCGACGTTCGCCGCTGCTCGGCGAGCACACGGAGGAAGTGCTCCGCTCCGTCGTCGGGCTCAGCGACGCGGAAATTCAAGCCGCGAAGCAGCAAGGAGCGATATAGGGGATCCAGGCCGGGATTCGGGATTCGGGGTTCGGGATCCGGGGTCCGCAGCCTGGAGCCGGGACTCTGGAGCCAACAAGGAGAACATTCGTGGCTTACAACGTGCTCGTGCTCGGAGCGTCGTACGGGTCGCTGTTCGCGACCAAGGTGTTGATGGCCGGACATCGCGCGACGCTCGTCTGCACGCGATCGACCGCGGATCTGATCAACCGCGAAGGAACGATCGTCCGGATGCCGATCAAGGGACGCAACGGCCTTCTCGACATTCCATCAAAAACGCTGCCCGGACATCTGTCGGCCGAGACGCCGGACGCGGTCGATCCCGGCACGTTCGACCTCGTCGTGCTCGGGATGCAGGAAGCGCAGTACGGCGCCAGCGGCGTGCGCGAGCTGACATCGCGGGTGGCGAAGTCACGCCAGCCGTGCCTCGCCATCATGAACATGCCGCCGTTGCCGTACCTGAAGCGGATTCCGGGATTGGCAACCGACGGTCTCGAAGCTTGCTACGCGGATCCAGACGTCTGGAAGGATTTCGATCCGGCGCAGGTCACGCTCGCGAGCCCGGATCCACAGGCGTTTCGTCCGCCTGATCAGCCCAAGAACGTGCTGCAGGTCGGGCTGCCGACGAACTTCAAGGCCGCGCGCTTCGAGGGCGAACGCGAAACGACGATCCTTCACAACCTCGAAGCGGACATCGAGGCGGCTCGCTACGACGCGGGCGATGGTCCCATTGAAATCCCGGTGAAGCTCAAAGTGCATGAGTCGGTGTTCGTGCCGCTCGCGAAATGGCCGATGCTCATCGCCGGCAACTACCGCTGCATCCGTCGCGACGAGATGATTCCCATCAAAGACGCCGTGCACGGGGACGCTGCACAATCACGTACGGTGTACGAGTGGGTGTCGAAGCTGTGTCACGGCCTCGGCGCGGAAGACGAGGATCTCGTGCCCTTCGAGAAATATGCGAAGGCGGCCGAAGGTCTTGGCAAACCATCGTCTGCCGCACGCGCGCTCTTCGGTGGGGCCGAGCACATCGAACGCGTCGACTGCCTCGTCCGGCGCATCGCGCGCCAACAAGGGCTTCAGTCTGGCACGCTCGACGAGATCGTGACGCTTGTCGACGAGCGGCTCGGCAGAAACCGGGCCGCCGCCGTGGGCCGCTAGGCCGGCGCGGCATACTCCCCGACGTCGGGAGGCAGGTCCAATGGGTGTGAGGAGTCGCCGTTTCAATATCCCGACGCTGGCCGTCATCGCATGCGTGGCGCTAGTCGGGATTCCGCAGATCGCGCACGCGCAACAGGTGCAGGGCGTCATCGGGAGCATCTACCCGACGCAGTTGATGCCCGGAGAACGCAACGTCCTGCACATCGCACTCGGTCGAAACAACCCGGTACAGTCGATCGAGATCACCCCTTCCAGCGGCATTACCGTTTCGAACATGAGTTCCCGCGATCTGAATCAGGGCTCCGTCTGGTGGGAGTTCACGGTGACGGTCGCAAAGGATGCCGCGCCCGGACCACGCACGCTCGTCGCCGTTCAGCAGACCGGACGCACAGCCGCCGTCACGCTGCTGGTGCCCGATCATGTGCCGAACATTTCGAACCTGAACGTCGTGTCGGCGCAGACCAATCAGCCGACGGTCGATCTGCAGTTGAGCGCCTCGACTCAGCGTGACAGCTTTGGACCATCACCTCACGTCTGGTTTCTCCTCGCCTGTGGTTCTGGACAGCCGGAAGCAGGCATCGTCAGAGGCAAGCTCGAGGGCGGGACGATCCGGGCGAGCATCCCGAACCCGCGCACGCTGGCGGGTCACGCCGGCGCGCCAGCCACGGGCAGTCATTGCGACCTGCAGGTTCGCGCCACGGATTCAACTGGTACCGACAGCAACGTGCTGACGACGACGTTCGACTTCAAATGAGGGCCGTCATGCGTGCAACCACATTCGTGCTCACGCTCGTCACGATGCTGATGGTCGCGTCGTCTGCGTCCGCCCAGGAATGGATCGAGTACGAGAACAAGGACGATGGCTTCAAAGTCGTGTTTCCGTACCAGCCGAAGATCACCGATACCGTGTGGGTGACCGAGCAGGGATACGTGCTGCCCGCGCGCGTCTACAGCGCAGAAACCAGTAGTGGACGATATTCGATGACGGTCGTGGACTACACGGGCATCGAGCGGCTCGGGATGGAGCGATCGCAGAAGTGTCCCGTGGGCGCGGAGACCTGCCAGGGACAGCCGGCGGGTCAGCTTCGTTCGGTCATCGGCCCTGGATACGCGACGCAGGATATCCGCGACGCCATTGTCTACGCCACGTTCAAGTACCTGCAGAAGGACGTGAAGGTCACCGAGTACCTATGGAACTGGCAGGACCTGGTCGAAGGACATCAGTTACAGCTCACGAACAACGCCGACCAGTCGCGCACGTTCTTGTACATCTCCATGCACGAGAACAAGCTGTATGTTCAGGACGCGACGGTGCCCAAAGGCTACCCGGAGCCGGGACTCTTTCAGCAGTCACTCGGCTACGTCGACAAGAATGGAACCGGCATCCGCTACCAGGCGATTTACTCCAACGAGTTCCACGGACTCGGCATCGATCCGGTGCCGCCGCGCGTCGATCAGGCGCCGCCACCTGCACCAGCTTCCACGCCGCGCTAGTACGCTCGTTAGAGAATAGTCTCGAGGAAGCTCGAGCCGACGTTCAGGCAATCGAACACGTGAAGCCCGAGACGTCGCGCCAGTTCTGAACACACCTCGATGCCGCGCACGCTGTTGCCGAACCGGTCGAGCCTCGGGGAGTACGTGCCGATGCCAAGCTGCCGGTTGACGACGGCCACAACTCCGCCGGCTACCCCGCTTTTCGCGGGGATCCCGACGCGGTAGGCCCATTGGCCGGAGTAGTCGTACATTCCGCAGGTGAACATCACCGACAACACGTCCTTGACGCACGACATGTCGAGCGCCGCCTTCCCCGTGAGGGGATGACAGCCCATGTTCGACAGCGTGGCCGCCATCATCGCCAGATCCCGTGCGGTCACAAGAATCGAGCACTGCCTGAAATAAAGGTCGAGCGCGGCTTCGACCTCTTCGTGGACCATGCCGAAGTTCAGGAGCAGGTGCGCGATCGCGCGATTGCGATGCCCGGTCGAACGCTCCGATTCGTAGACCGCCTGATCGATCTCCAGCCGGCGCCCGGCGAGCGCACTGAATCGCTCGAGCAGATGCGCGAACGAACCGCTGCCGTGTCGCGCGTGCAGCAACGCCGTCACGGTGATGGCCCCGGCGTTGACCATCGGATTGTGGGGGCGGTTCGTTCCCCCCTGCAGCTCGATGGCGTTGAACGCGTCTCCGCTCGGCTCGACATCGACGCGCTCGAACACGCGTTCGTGTCCGCACTCCTCGAGCGCCATTCCAAACACGAACGGCTTCGAGATCGACTGAATCGTGAAGAGCCGATCGCAATCGCCCGATTCGAAGACCCGGCCGCCGGCGGTAACGAGAGACACGCCAAATTCGTCGGGATTGGCGTTGCTCAGTTCGGGAATGTAGGTCGCGACCTCGCCGTCGTCGATGCCCGCGTAGCGCGCGCGCAGTTCGTCGACAAGCGCCTGTATTTCCGGATGTGAAGGAGAAATGTTGGTCATGGGGGGAATCTGCCCGTGCAGGGATGCACCACGTCGAGCAAGAGACGTTCCCAGAGCATCGGTCCGCATCGAGCGACACACCGAACGTTTTCGCCGCATTCGACATGAGCGGACACAGCGGCGTCGACATGATTGTCGGCGCCGTCGAATGTTCCGCCACGAATGTCATGTCCCGGCAAGTGGTGCCCCGGTTCACGCGAGTTTTTCGATGCGCACCGGCGGCACATATGTTGATAAGCGCGACGGTCTGGCGAATCCGCACTGGAGG
>JBKPRH010000410.1:0-16267 GCA_046765795.1 Acidobacteriota bacterium
CTATTCGATTCAGAACACGACACGCCAAGCGCTGTTCCTGCCGACCAGTCGTGAGGCCAAGTACAACGCGAAGCAGGCGATCGACGCATTTTTCGTGAGGACCGGCGATCTCCTTCAGGCGGCTGTCGTATTTGTCGGCACGGAAGTGCTCGCGCTCACGATCCGCAGTTTTGCGCTCGTCAATATCGTCCTCGTCGGCGTGTGGCTCCTGCTGTGCGTGGGCATCGCCCGCGAGCATCGCAAGTTAGTGGGCTCTGAAACCTCGGAGCGACACGCGGCGTAATGCGAAGCGTGAGACCCACAAGGCTACTGAGGCTTGTCGTGTGCCTGCTCGTGCCAACAATGGCGCAGGCCCAGGAACCCACGACACGCGCCGAGATTCTGGAGCGGGAGCGCGAGGAGAAGGCACAGCACCTGACGCCACCGGAGCATCCCGGTCTCGAGCGGGCCTTGATGGACCTCGAGAGCGGCCGCGTCTTCGAGCGCATCCTCAATCCTGCCGAAGGGCTCTATCCAAAGATCGGCAACATCACGACGGGCAGCGGATTCTCGTTCGGACCCGGATACCGGTATCCGCGCTGGTTCGGCGGCCAACTGGAGTTCAGCACCTTCGCCGCCGCGTCGTTCTCTCACTACTGGATGCTCGACGCACGCCTGCAGGCGCCGCGACTCCTTGACGGCAAAGTGGGCGTGGGCGTACACGCGCAGCGCTACGACTTTCCGAAAGAGGATTTCTTCGGTCTCGGCCCTGACTCCTCACGTGACGACGAGGTCATCTACGGCCTGAGGAACACGGTGTTTGGCGGGTACGGCACCGTCCGTCCGATGTCCTGGCTCAATCTGACCGCAGGCGTCGATTACTACAGCCCCCACATCGACGCGATCAGCGAGGAGGAGAGTCTCCTGACCGTATTCAGTCCGGCCGACGCACCCGGGGTTCTCGTGCAGCCGGACTTCTTCAGATACTCAGGAACGGTGGAAGTCAACAACCGCTTCCCGCTCGGCAATCCTCGCCGCGGCGGCCGATACGCGATCACATATCACCGCTACGACGATTCCGAGCTCGATCTGTTCTCGTTCAACCGCGTGGACATCGACCTGCAGCAGTACGTGCCGCTCGTGAAAGATCGCCGCGTGCTGGCGCTGCACGCGCGTGCCGTGATGACCGACCCGGACGCGGGCGCAGAAGTTCCGTTCTATTTCCAGCCGACGCTGGGCGGGCCAGATGACCTGCGAGGATTCCGCCACTTCCGCTTTCGCGATCGCAACACGCTGCTGTTTCAGGCCGAGTATCGCTGGGAGATCTTCACCGCTGTCGATGGCGCGATCTTCTACGACATCGGCAAGGTGGCGCCACGTCGGCAGGACTTCAACGTGAGCGAGTTCGAGCGTGACTTCGGCATCGGATTCAGATTTGGCACCAGCAACGGCGTGTTCCTCCGCGTCGAAGGCGCATTCGGGAGCGCCGCGGGCGCGCACTTCGTCTTGAGGTTCGGCAATGTGTTTTAGGGGGCTCGCGATCGCCGCGATCCTCTGCGCGGCGTTGACGCTCACGACACGCAGCGCCGCGCCCGTCTACTTCCCCGACGATCCGCTGCAGGTGGATAACGACCGCGCCCTCGACGCCGGCAAGGCGGTGCGCATCGAGGGCAGCAACGCCTACGACTTCGCGGAGCAGACGTTCATCAAGCCCGGCGATCGTCAGCCGATTCCCGCCGTCAACGTCAACACGATCGACGAGGTTCCTGATTCGAGCTGGTTCACCAATCGGATCGGCCGTCACTCGATGTCGATCGACGAGATCGTCCGCGGACCGAACACGCTCGACGCACCGAACATCGACGACTGGCCGGTCGTCGAGGGCAAGAGCAGCGGCATCACGCCCGGGTATCGCGTGGTCGCTCCCGACGGACGCCTGTACCAGGTGAAGTTCGATCCGCCGAGCAATCCGGAGATGGCCAGCGGGGCCGAAGTGATCGGCGCCGCCTTCTATCACGCGATTGGCTACAACGTCGTGCAGGGCTACATCGTCGAGGTAGACCCGGACAAGATCGTCATCGGGCCCTACGCGACCACGGTGGATCTGCGCGGTCGCAAAGTGCCAATCACACGCACGAACGTTGATCGGCTGCTCCGCGTGTCCGCCAAGCTGCCCAACGGAAAATACCGCGCGACGCTCAGCCGCTTTGCCGATGGCAAGCCGCTCGGATACTTCAAGTACTACGGCACGCGACCCGACGACCCGAACGATATTCACCCGCACGAGCATCGCCGAGAGCTTCGCGGCAGTCGTGTCTTCGCCGCGTGGCTGAATCACGACGACTCGCGCGGCCTCAACAGCCTGGACATGCTCGAAGGCGAGCCAGGCCGCCAGTGGATCCGTCACTACATGTTCGACTTTGGATCGATCATGGGCAGCGGCAGTACCACGCCACAGGCTCCGCGTGCGGGTAACGAGTACATCCTCGAGTGGGGACCTGGATTCAAAACACTGGCGACGCTGGGGCTCTACGTCCGCCCGTGGATCCTCGTGGACTACTGGGAGGGCGCGAAGTCGGTCGGCCGGTTCGAAGGGGATTTTTTCGACCCGGTCAAATGGCGGCCCGAATATCCGAACCCGGCCTTCGACAACATGACGCCGGAGGATGCGTTCTGGGGAGCGCGGCTGGTCTCAAAGTTCAGCAACGAAGCGATTCGCGCCGTGGTGACGAAGGCGCGATACAGCGAGCCCGGTGCCGCCGAGCACATTGCCACCACCTTAATCAAACGCCGCGACAAGGTCCTGCGTGCGTGGTTGACTGGCGTCAATCCTCTCGTCAACGCGCAGCTCGGCAGCGTCCTGACGTTCGAGAACGCCGCAGTGGACGCGGGTATCGTGAAGCCGCCGCAGTCGTATCGCGTCGAATGGTCCCGGTTCGACAATGCCACGGGGACATCGACTCGCGAGGTCGTAGGCGGTGTCGTGGGTGGAATCGTCGGTCGAACGGAGACCGGAGTGACCTCACCTCGCTTCGATATGCCGCAGACGCTTCGTGACGCCGCGTTCGTGCGAGTGAGCGTCAGCACGATCCATCCGGACTATCCCGCGTGGGCCACCCCCGTGACGTTTACCTTCCGTCGCAACGGCACGCAGTGGGAGCCAGTCGGTCTCGACCGAAACACCAAGTCCGTCGTCCAAAAGTAAAACCTTCGTTACACGGACACTCGCGGTCGGGTCACGGTCCTATGAGACAACCTGCGTACGCGTTCTTGATCACGATCACACTGTGGACCGGGATCACGCTCATTCCCTGCGATAGTTCGGCACAGATCCTCGCACCGACGCCGGTGGCCCCGCCGTCAGGCGCGCCGGCTCAGACGTTCAACGCTCCTCCTGCCCAGGACCTTGTTCCGAGCATCGGGCGAATCTTCACCGACACGCTCACCGATTTCCGACGGTTGCCGTCGCGTGACTCGGCCATGATCCTCGGGATCGGAGGGTTGGCTGCGATGGCCGGTCACCCTTCTGACGTACGTTTGTCACACTCGTTTTCGGGTTCCACGTCAATGGGCGGAGCCTTCGGCGCCGGCCAGACGATCGGCGCAGCCACGACGCAGATCGCGGCAGCCTTCGCGACATACTCAATCGGCCGCGTGACAGGCAATCCGAAGGTGGCAGTCCTCGGCGCTGATCTCGTTCGCGCCCAGTTCGTCTCGCAGACGATGACGCAGGTCCTCAAGCTCGGAACCTCCCGCACCCGTCCTGATGGCACATCGCTCTCATTCCCGTCGGGGCATTCAGCTTCTGCGTTCGCAACGGCTGCGGTGCTGCAGCGTCATCTCGGGTGGAAGGCGGGCATCCCGGCCTACGCTGTCGCCTCGTATGTGGCGGCCTCACGTATCCAGGGACAACGGCATTACTTCAGCGACGTGGCATTTGGTGCGGCGATCGGAATGGTTGCCGGTCGCACGGTCACGATCGGCCACGGGAACGCACGATTCGCCGTCGCGCCGGCAGCGGCTCCCGGCGGTGCAGGCGTGAACTTCACCTGGGTTGGTAAGAAGTAAACAAGGCCCAATGCTGGATGCCTAATGCCCAATGCTCAATTCCACTGTGCGTTGGTGTTTTATTGGCCGTTCGGCATTCTGCATTGAGCCTTTAGCATTCCGTTCTGTAACGTCGGTGTAACGGGTCTGTTAAATCTGTTACGATCCCTCGGTTTATCGAGGTGACATGGCCCGTTTCAGTCTGCTTCCCCGCGAAGAACACTTCTTCCACGACTTCGTCGGCCTTTCCGAAGAGATCCGCGTCGGCGCCCGGACGCTGAAACAGATGGTCGCGAGCAATCCGCCGGACATGGCCAAGGCGGATGCCATCAAGGACATCGAGCACGCCTGCGACGGCCGTACGAGGTCGATCATCGATCGGCTGAACCGGACCTTTGTCACGCCGCTGGACCGCGAAGACATTCATGCCCTGGCAATATCTCTCGACGACGTCATGGATGCGATCGACGCCGCGGCGGCGGTAATCCGTCTCTATAAGATCACCAACGTAAGACAGCACGCCCGGCGGCTGGCCGACATCATTTGCGACTCCTGCGACCGGATCACCGAGGCCCTGTCCATCCTCGAGAAGCAGAGCCAGGGCGTGCTCGAGCTCGCCGCGCGGGTCAATCAGCTCGAACGTGAAGCCGACCGCGTGCATCAGGACGCCATCGTCGCGCTCTTCGACGAGGAACGCGATCCGATCGCCGTGATCAAATGGAAGGAGATCTTCGACTTCCTCGAGGCCGCCACTGACCGGTGTGAAGATGTCTGCAACCTCCTCGAAGGCGTGGTCGTCAAGCACGGCTGATCGGCCACACACGCATGCTTGCCACAACGGTCTTTCACGATCCTGTCCTTCTCCCCGTTCTCGCGCTCATTGTTGTTGCACTGATCTTCGACTACATCAACGGGTTTCACGACGCGGCCAACTCGATCGCGACCGTCGTCTCGACGCGCGTTCTGACGCCGGGCCAGGCCGTCCTCTGGGCGGCGTTCTTCAATTTCGCTGCGGCGTTCTTCTTTGGCACCGGTGTGGCACAGACGGTCGGCTCGGGCATGGTGGACCTCAGTGTCGTGACGTTTGCCGTGATCTTCGGCGGCCTGAGCGGAGCGATCCTCTGGAACCTGATCACGTGGTACTACGGCCTGCCGACGAGCTCGTCGCACGCGCTGTTCGGCGGCTACGCGGGAGCCGCGGTAGCCAAGGCCGGCTTCGCGGCGATCATCGTCTCCGGCTGGACGAAGACGCTGATCTTCATCGTCATCGCGCCCGTCATCGGCCTGGTTGTCGGCTTGACGCTGATGACCGCCAGCCACTGGGTATTCAAGAACGCGACGCCACGGCGCGTTGATGCATTCTTCCGGCGCATGCAGCTTCTCTCGGCTGCTGCATTCAGCTTGATGCACGGCGCCAACGATGCGCAGAAGACGATGGGCATCATGGCGGGTGCGCTGTTCACCGGCGGGTTTCTCGAGCGCGACGCTGCAGGAAAGCTACCGATCCCGGTCTGGGTTGAGTTGATGGCCTACACGGCAATCGGCCTGGGCACGCTCTCAGGTGGCTGGCGGATCATCAAGACGATGGGATCGAAGATCACCAAGCTGCAGCCGATTGGCGGTTTCGCCGCTGAGACTGGAGCCGCGCTGGCGATCTACACCGCGACGGCGATGGGCACCGGCATCAGCACAACGCACACGATCACCGGTGCGATCGTCGGCGTCGGATCAACTAAGCGGCTGTCGGCGGTGCGCTGGGGGGTGGCCGGTCAGATCGTCTGGGCGTGGCTGCTGACGATTCCCGCGTCTGCGACGATCGGCGCCATCGCCTATGGGCTGATTCGGGTGATCTTCGGCGCGTCCTGAGGGCGCATGGGATAATGGCGGCGACGTGGACATACTCGTCGCCGAGGACGATCGCGACATCGCCGATCTGATCGCCCACTACTTTTCACGCGCAGGTTGGCGTGCACAACTCACCGAGTCTGGCGACGACGCATTAGCGAGCGTACGCCGGAACCCGGTTGACCTCGTCGTCCTTGACGTTATGCTGCCAGGCTTGAGCGGCCTCGAAGTCTGTCGTGCGCTGCGTGCCGACAAGACCACGGCGGCGATTCCGATCATCATGCTCACGGCACGGGCCGAAGAGAGCGACCGCATCATCGGTCTCGAAATCGGCGCCGACGATTACATCTCGAAGCCGTTCAGTCCGAACGAACTGGTCGCGCGAGTGCGGGCGTTGATGCGTCGCTCGAAGCGCACAGAGCCGTCGGGCTCAACGCTGTCGTTCGGTCCGATGGTCATGGACCTCGGCCGCCACACGGTGCTCGACGAAGGCCGCGAGGTGAAGCTGACGGCCAAGGAGTTCATGCTGCTGCAGTACCTCCTGCAGCACCGCGGACGGGTTCTGTCGCGGGATCTCCTGCTCGGCGACGTCTGGGGCTACCGCTATACCGGCGGGACACGCACCGTAGACGTGCACGTCCGCCGGCTGCGCGAGAAATTGCCGTTCCTGGTTGACGCGCTCGTGACCGTGAAACAGTTTGGTTACAAGCTCGTGGAAGAGTCTTCATCGTAGCGTCCCGCCGAAGGCAATCGGCGGGGGCGAACGGATGATGCGTACCAGTTTTCGCACCAAGGTCTTCGTCGCGTCGGTGGTCGCGGCGGCAGTGTCGCTGGTCGCGCTCGCGGCACTGTTGTCGTGGCAAGTTCGCAGCCAGCAGCGCTCGGCGCTCGAGCAGCGGCTCGCCGATGAAGCACGACTCATCGCCGAGCTCCTGTCGCAAGCGCCCACTATCGATGGCCGTGCACTCGATGCCGAGGCCGATCGGCTTGGGCAACTCGTCTCCACTCGCATCACGTTTGTTGCGGAGGACGGGCGCGTGGTTGGCGATTCCACGCAGCCTGCCGACGCCCTTGCCTCGCTCGAGAATCACGCCGCCCGGCCGGAGGTTGTCGCCGCGCGTGAGCAGGGCTTTGGCACAAGCCAGCGCTACAGCACGACGGTGGACACCGACATGCTGTACGTGGCCGTTCGCGCGTCACACCCCGTGGTGCGGTATGTGCGCCTCGCCCTTCCGCTCACTGACGTTGATGAACAGCTTGCGGCAATTCGACGCGCCGCGTTGACGGCGATGGCGGTCGCGGTCCCGCTCGCGCTAATCGTGTCGTGGATCCTGTCGGCGCCGCTCGCGCGACGAGTGCAGGCCATTGCGGGCGTCGCCGCTCGATATTCGGCTGGCGATCTCTCGCGCTCGACGTATGACTACGGCACCGACGAACTCGGCACAGTCGCGCGCGCGCTCGATACGTCCGTGCAGGAATTCGGTGGACGGCTCGAAGAGCTGTCGCGGGATCGCGCGCGGATGGGGGCGATTCTCGCCGGCATGGTCGAAGGCGTCCTCGTCGTCGATCGCCAAGGGCGGTTGCAGCTCGTGAATCGTGCGGCGCAGGAGATGCTGCGCGTCGATGCGTCCGCGGCGAGCCGTTCGTATCTCGAGGTGATTCGCCATCCCGACATCGCGGCGCAGCTGACGCGCGCGCTGAGCGGTGAGGATGCGGGAAGCCAGGAAGTGGCGCTGACTCGCGATCCGGGGCGCACCTTTTTCGCGCGTGCCGCGCCTGTCTCTCGCAGCGGCGGCGGCGGCGCCGTGCTCGTGCTCCATGACATCACCGACCTGCGGCGCGCCGATCAGATCCGGCGCGACTTCGTCGCCAACGTGTCGCACGAGCTCCGTACACCGCTGACGGCGATTCGTGGCTATGTCGAGGCGCTGCTCGACGAGCCCGGCGACGCTGAGGGCACGCAGAAGTTCCTCGAGATCATCGCGCGGCACACCACGCGGATGGAGCGGCTGGTGAAAGATCTGCTCCGCCTGGCGAGGCTCGATGCACGTCAAGAGGCGTTGGAGATGGCGCGCTGCGACGTGCGGCAGATCTTCAGCGGTGTGATTGCCGATCTGTCGCCGACGATTGAGTCCAAGGGACAGCGCGTCGCGATCGACGTGCCGCAGGAAGCGGCGCAGGTCGATGGCGATCCGGCCAAGCTGCACGATATCGTGCGCAACCTCGTGGAGAATGCCGTCAACTATTCGCCGGATGGTGCGGACGTGACGCTGGCGGCGTCGCGGCTGAATGGGAAGTACACGATCACGGTCGCCGATTCGGGACCTGGGATTCCGCCAGAGGATCTCGGACGCGTGTTCGAACGGTTCTATCGCGTGGACAAATCACGCGCACGGCCAGGCGGGACCGGTCTCGGTCTCGCAATCGTCAAGCATCTGGTGGAGCTGCACGGCGGCGAAGCCCGCGCGGAGAATGCGGCCACCGGCGGCGCCGTCTTCACCGTGACCTTGCCAGGTCAGATCGGGGTCTGACCCGGGGTCTGACCCCGGGTCAGACCCCGATCGGCATCGAGTGCGCCCGGCTCGCAAAACCTGCCAACTCCAACACCGCAGGCGTGATGGACCTGTGGAAATCTCAAAAGAAGGCTTTTTCCGAAGACAGAACAGAGATTGGCGAGGGCGCCGGCTGTCGCGTCTTTATCGACGTGACAACCGGCGTTGACACTTGTCGGTTTGGGGTCTGACCCGGGGTCAGACCCCGAACTAGACGAACTAGAACGAGAGACGCACCGCGAACTGGACCTGACGCGGCGTGCCGAGGCCGACGGTGCGGCCGATGGTGCTGGTGTACCGACCGAACGTTCCCGCCGCACCCGTGGTATACGCTTGCCCTGGCTGCACCTTGTTCGCCTCAGTCAGCGACGCGTTCGGCAACGCGTTCGGCAACGTGCCAACCGCGTTGGCGAAGTTGGTGAAGTTGAACAGGTTGAAGAACTCCGAGCGCAGTTCCAGATTGCGCCCCTGGCCCATCGGAATCCGCTTTGACAGCACCATATCGATCTGGCGGAACCACGGTCCATGAATCGAGTTGCGTTCGAGATTGCCGAACGTCCCCGGCTTCGGGGTCGCGAATGCCGCGGGGTTCAAGAAGATCAGACCGCCGTCCTTGATGAACGGATCGACGCCCGGAATGAGGTCCGGCCGCCGCGTGCTGCGCGACGCGCCACCGCCCGGCACGTTGATCACCGGCGTCAGACCCGCTCCCGCGTTATTGAACACGTTCCCCGCCGCATCAACAAAGACGATGTCCGGACGGGTGATGAGGACCGGAATCGGCACGCCACTGCGGCCGTTGAAGATGCCACCGATTTCCCAACCGCCCGCCCATGCGCCCTTGCCCGGTATCGTGTAGAGCGCGCTCGCGTTGAAGGTGTGACGGACATCGAAGTTGTTGTAGCCGTTTTCGAAGTCGAACTGATCCAGCGTGCGCGCGTTGTTGCTCGCCGTCGTCGCTTCGTTCGATCCGCCAGTGTTCCCCTTGCTGTAGCCGAGCGTGTATTGACCGTTCAGCGCCAGGCCGTTCGCCGCCCGCTTCTGCAGCGCGATCTGCATCGCGTTATAGCTGTCGTGACCGCCGCTGGTCTTGTAGTCGATCTCGGCGTACGGCGACTGCTTGCTGGCAGCCGTGGACCCCGCGCAGATATTCGAGGTGGTGTTCGGCGTCGTGCGCCCGTCCTGAACGACCCCATTCGCGCACGTGATGATGTCGAACTCGCGGAGCGCCGTGCCCGACGACAACACGCCGACGATCTGATTCGACACGCTGCGCAGGAACAGATTCCGGCCCTGGCTGCCGACATACGCGACCGTCGCCGTCGTCCTACCCGGCAGTTCCTGCTGAATGGAGGCGGTGTACTGGTAGACCCGCTCCGGCAGCGTGTAGTCGTTCGCGTAGGCGCGCGGCTGATACGACCGGTTGTTCGGGTTGTTCGTGAAGTTTGCGCGAATCGCGCTCTCGTCGACCGGGAAGAGGAGGAACGCGCCGCTGGTAGCGGTGGTGCTGATGCGTTCGGCTTCGATCGGCTGGATCTGGTCCTCGGTCTGGCCCGGACCGACGAAGATACCGAACCCGCCGCGGAGCACGGTCTTGTCGGACATCGCGTAGGTTGACGAGACGCGTGGCTGGAAGCTGTTCTTCTTCGTCTTGAAGAACGGCGTCGTGTCCGGATCGAGCGCACCGGTGTCGATGTTGAACTTGACGATCCGGTTATCGCGCTCCTTCATCGGCGTGTAGTAGTCGTACCGGAGACCGTAGTTCAACGTGACCTTGTTCGACACTCGCCACTCGTCCTGTGCGAAGCCGACGTAGTAGTCCTGCTTCGTGTGTTTCAGTCCGGTGGCGCCGTTGTGGAACGGGCTAGGTTCGCTGAGATCGCCGAAGTACTGAATCTGCTGGGGGATGTTATTCAGGAAGTTGCCGATGTTCTGGTAGGTGTAGGTGATGCCGCCGAGCTGATCGGTGGCCATGCGGATGATCCGCACGTCACCGCCGACCTTGAAGTAGTGATTGCCCTTGACGCTGCTCAGCGTGTCGGCAATCGTCAGCGAGTAGGGCTCATACGGTGCCGACTCGCCGTTGCCGGCGCTGTTCACGCGCACGAGGCCGCCCGGGCTCGCGATGCCGGACGTGGCGCCCTGACCGGCGATGCCGTTGTTGGCCACCGAACCGCTCAGGCTGAACGCGATGCCCTGGAAGGTCGGCGTGCCCGGGATACCGAACGACGTGGAATTCGCGGCGTTGTATCCCACCTTGAAGTCGTTCGTCGTCGTGCCCATGAGACCCTGCACGTTGGCGACGAAGTTCATCGGTTTCGAGGTCACGTCGAACCGGCGGCCAGTAACGCCCTGCGGCTCGTCGTTCTCGCCGCGATCGCTGAAGAAGCGGTAATAGCTCGACCAGTTCGGCGTCATCTTCAGGTCGAGACGGGTGCTGAAGGCGTCCTCGCGAACCGTCTGTATCGCCTGGAGCTGCGCGATATCGAAGTCCGGATTGGCGGACGCCCCCTGAAGAATGACGGCGCCGGGTGAGAGGAATCCAGCCTGGAGCGACGCAATCGCCGGCACAGCACGCGCCCATGCCGCAGCGCTCGGCACGGCCTCGATGAAGTTCAGCCCGGCGTCGAGACGGTAGCCTTCATAGCTGCCGAAGAAGAACGCGCGATTCCTTGCGATCGGGCCGCCAAAGGAGCCGCCAAACTGGTTCTGCCTCAGCTTCGACTTGCCGAGGTCGGCGAGCACACTGCCGTCCGGGTTCCGCTGCTTGTCAAAGTAGTTGGGCGCATCGAGGCTGTCATCGCGGAAGTACTCGAACAACGCGCCATGGAAGGCGTTGCTGCCCGATTTGGTGATGACGCTGACCTGCCCGCCTGTGCCCGTGCCGTACTCGGCCGGATAGTTGTTCGATTCGACGCGGAACTCCTGGACGTTCTCGAGGCTCGCCTGCAGCTTGAATGGCGTGTTGTTCTCGCCGTTCACGTTACCCGGCGCCGAGTCGATGATGGCCGAACCCTCGATGCCATCGTAGCGAATCACGTTCTGCTCAACGGCGCGACCCGAGAAGCGGATGTCCTGCCATGTGCCGGTGCCGGCGTTCTGCGATCCGGGAGCCTGCAACAGCAGCTGTGACATCTGCCTGCCGTTCACGGGCAGGTTCAGCACTTCGCGCTCGCTGACGTTCACGCCGTTGCGGGCCGAGCTGAGGTCGAGGGCGCTGACATTGGCCTGAACCGTGACCGTCTCGGTGAGACCGGCCGGCCGGAGCTCCAGGTCGATATTGAATTCCTGGGCGGCGACGAGTTGCATGCCGGTGTATTCGAGCGGCGCGAACTCCTTGAAGGTCGCCCGCAGCGTGTACACCGACGGTCTCAGGTTGGTGACGACATATCGCCCCTGGGCGTTGGAGAGGACCATCCGCTCCTCGCCGGTCTTTTCATCTTTCACGACCACCGTCGCGCCGGCCACGGCTGCACCCGATTGATCGAGCACCGTGCCCGTAAACCGCGCATCGGCCTGCGCGAACAGCATGACACCGGAGACGGCTATCGCCATCGCCAGCGCCGTGAGGCCTCTCACCGAGCCCCGAACCGTCAACATCATCACACTCACCTCCGCATGAACTGGGTCTGCTGCTGTATCTGCGGCAGGTTATGCGGGGGGTGTAAACGAAGAATGACGGACAGCGAACCACTACTTAAAATCTGCCCTTCAGCCCGAGCTTCACCTCACTTATCTAGACCTCCTCTCCCCTATTCCTATTCCCACATGGAGCCGAAAGAATTTACACACATGTAACAAGGTCGTCATGCTATGGTGACGCGACTTAGGATGACTCGATTATCCCGACACGGCGTGCTGATACTTGCCATCGTGCTGGGATTCTGCGGCACTGTCCCCCGGGCAGCCGGCAAAGCCGACGTCGAGTCCCCCACCGTTCTCAAAGTCCGCCTCACCACGTCAAACGAACTGTCGGCGATGAGCCAAAGCGCGCTGATCAACGAGGCTGAATCGATTTGGCGGGACGCCCGCGTGCAGCTTCGCTGGATTCGGGACAACCGCACAGACGAAGATCGTCCGCTTCGTATCGTCATCGCCCGCCGCGAGGTCACTGCAGCGGGACATCAGTGGCCAGTGGCCGAACTCCTCCGATTCGAGGATCACAGTGCCATCGCACTGGCGTCGATCACGGCGGCACTTCGCATCGTCGAGGAGCAGCCGGAGCTACCGCTGGGCGGTCTCTCGTCGATGCGTCAGTACAAGTTGGGTGTGGTGCTCGGACGGGCGGTCGCTCACGAGATCGGCCACTACCTGCTGCAAAGCAACTCGCATTCGCCGTACGGGCTGATGCGCGCCAGCATCGACGCGCGCGAGTTCGCCGATCTTCGAACTGGCGCCTTCAGGCTCGATCGCAAATCGCAGGCCTTCCTGGCCGCCAAAGCGCTCGCCTCCCGCAGCGAATAAGGTCTGAAATAGGCCTCATTTCTATCGCTTTACATTTTCTTAATCTTTTTTCCCTATTGCTGGGCGAGCTCTGCTATTCTCCGCTCGCTCCAAATGCACACGCGCGACTCGCGGGGGTCGTGGCACGTCGCAGCACTAGCGGCGTATGTGGTTATGGCCATCGCATTCTCATGGCCGCTTCCACTCAATATGAGTACGCACCTGACCGGGGTGCCGGGCGGCGACACGGGTGTGTACGTCTGGAACCAGTGGGTCTTCCGCCACGAGGTTCTCCAGGAAGGCCATCTTCCGTACTTTACCGATCGCATCTTCGCCCTCAGCGAGCCGACCAATCTCAGTCTTCACAACTACACGGCGTTCCAGAATCTTCTGGCGCTGCCGCTGATCGGCATCCTCGGGGTCGTGACGACGTTCAACGTCATCTACCTGCTGATGACGGTGCTGACGGCCTACGCGACTTTCTTGTTGGCCAAACACGTCACCGGTCACGTCGCAGAATCATGGCTGGCAGGTGCACTGTTCGCGTGGAGTCCTCTCCTCGTGACACGCGGCACCGAACACTTCAGTCTGGTGGCCGCGGCTCCTCTCGCGATCTTCCTGCTCGTGTTGTTGAAAGCAGATGGACACGAACGGTTCCGCGACGCCGTAGCGTTGGGGGCCACCGAATGGCTCGCGGCGAGTACTGACGTGTACTACGCGGTCTACTGCCTTCTGATCGGCGCGATCTTCCTCGCGGCGCGCGTCGTCGCCATCCAACGGAGCCCATTGGCAGGACGGAGTGTCGCAGTGCGTTGGGCACTCGACGTGTTGATCCTCAGCATGGGCGGCTTCATCGCTGCGCTCGTCGTCAGTGGCGGCTGGCAGCTTTCGATCATGGGACGGCCATTGCCGATTCACAGCCTCTACACACCGATGATGCTGCTGACGATCCTCGTCGCGATCCGCGTCGCATGGGAACTGCGCACATCGCTGCTGCCGACCGGCGGATTGTGGCGGTTCATTCGCTTCTCTCTCGCAGCCGGTGTCGTGGCGACGTTCCTCTTATCGCCGGTGCTATACGCGACAGCGATTCGCATCAGAACGTGGGGACAACTCGACCCATCGACGATCTTCTGGCGCAGCAGTCCTGGCGGTGTTGACCTGCTCGCGGTGTTCCTTCCGAATCCCAATCACCCGTTCGCCCCTGTCGCGTGGGTGGACTGGCTCAATTCGCTGCCGACGAAATACATCGAAGGCCTCGTGTCCGTGCCGCTCGTGGCCATCGTCACGATGGTCGTGGCCTGGCGCGCCGGATGGATCCCGTCGCGATGGTGGACTGGTCTCACCGTGCTGTTCGGACTCCTCGCGTTGGGACCGTTCATTCACATCGCTGGCGTGAACACGTACGTGCCAGGCCCCTGGGCATTTCTACGCTACGTGCCCATTCTCGGTCTCGCGCGAACGCCATCGCGGTTCAGTGTCGTGCTCATGCTCGGCATCGCGATTTTGTTTGCGACGGCGCTCGTCGCGCTCACCCGCCGGTATCCAGCCAGACGGCGGCTCATCGTCACCACGGTGGGCGCGCTTCTTCTCTTTGAGCTCTTCCCCGCGCCGCGACCGATCTACTCAGCGGAGATTCCTCGCATCTATCAGCACGTCAAGGATGCCGGGGGAGATATTCGACTGCTGGAACTGCCGGTGGGCGCCCGTGACGGAACAAGCAGCGTCGGCAATTTCACGGCGCGCTCGCAGTTCTATCAAACGTTCCACGAGAAGCCGCTGGTCGGCGGCTATCTGTCGCGCGTCTCGCGGAAGCGCATCGATGCCATGCGCAGTAACGCGATGACCGACGCGTTGATCGTCCTCAGCGAGGGCGGCGACATCCCCGAGGAGACGAAGGCCCGGCTGATCGATCTCGGCCCGGCATGGACTGAGCGCTCGAACATCGGGTTCGTCGTGATCGATCGGCTGCACACGAGCGACGCGTTGCGCGCGTTCGCCATTGGTGCACTGCGGCTCGAGCACGTGGAGACTGAAGGCGATCTGGAGCTATACCGTCCACGGATCAAGTAGACTCGAATCATGCACCCGTGGCATGACAGCTACGTTGACGATGACATCGTCCGCGACGCGTTTCCTGTTGTCATCGAAATCCCAAAGGGCAGCAAGAACAAATACGAGCTCGACAAAGAGACCGGGCTGCTGAAGCTCGATCGCGTGCTCTACAGCGCGGTGCACTATCCGGCCGACTACGGCTTCATTCCCCGAACGTTCTGTGACGACGGCGATCCGCTCGATGCACTCGTGTTGAGCCAGGAGCCGGTGTATCCGTTAACGCTGGTTGAGGCACGTGCGATTGGCGTGATGCGGATGCGCGACGAGAAAGGGATCGACGACAAGATCGTCGCCGTGAGCGTGCATGACCCCGCGTTCTCCGGCTATACGGACAAGGCGCAGTTGCCCGCGCACCTGCTGCTCGAGCTGCGACGGTTCTTCGAGGACTACAAGGCACTCGAACACAAGCAGGTCGTCGTCGAGGACCTGCTTGGACCGGAGGACGCCGTGACGATCATTCGCGACGCGTTGGAGCTCTATCGAAAGCTTCGTCGCGGTGAGATCGTCAAGGTCTGATTTACTTCGGGCGCACCAGCTGTATGCGCATCCTCCATGCGTTGGCGATCGCGCTTTCAGTCGTCCTGATGTCAGCTCTTCACACTGGCATGGCCGCCGCCAAAAAGCTGGTGGCACATCGGGGTGCCTCGGCGTATGCGCCCGAGCACACGCTGGCCTCGTACCGGTTGGCTCTCGAACAGAAAGCCGACTACGTCGAGCAGGATCTCGCCGTCACGAAAGACCTCGTGTTGATTTGCCTGCACGACGAATCACTCGAGCGGACGACCAACGTCGAAGAGGTATTCCCGGATCGGGCGGAGGTCGATCCGGCGACCGGCAAGAAGCAGTGGCTCGCCGTTGACTTCACGCTCGCCGAGATCAAGACACTCGACGCGGGCTCATGGTTCGATGCGCGATTCGCCGGCGAACGCATTCCGACGTGGGAAGAAGCTGTCGCCTTCGTTGGTACGGGCGCGGGCTTGTACCCAGAGCTGAAGACCCCCGCGCTCTATCGCGCGCGTGGTATCGATCAGACGGCGCTGTTCGTCGAGTCGGTCAAAACGCTCAACCTGCACAGCCGACCGGCCGGCTCGCTCATCGTGCAGTCCTTCGATGTACAACCACTGAGGGATCTGACACGCCTCCTGGCGTCACTCCCACGCGTGTTCCTGATCGACAACCGCGACGGGCAACGCTGGCTCAATGATTCGGGACTCGCCGAGATAACGACATTCGCCACAGGTATCGGACCCGCGAAGGCTCTGCTCGATCGCCATCCAGAGATCGTG
>JBKPRH010000411.1:0-19626 GCA_046765795.1 Acidobacteriota bacterium
AAAGGAACGTCGATATCGTCCGGGCCAGCAGCGCCGCTGCGATGAGCCCGATGACGCCGCCGATGGCGACGACTCGAGCGGCGCCGCCCATCACCAGGCGCAGCAAGTTGGCCGCCGTTGCTCCAAGCGCGATACGCACACCGATCTCGCGCGTGCGCTGTTCAACCGAATAGGCGAGCACGCCAAAGATGCCAACCATCGCCAACACCAACGCGAGGACGGAGAAGGTGGCGACGATCGCGGCGCGGAATCGATGCGGCGCCGTGTTGAGATGGGCGAGGTCAGTCAGCGTTCGTTCGCGCCTGACCGGCACGTCCCGGTCAACTCGTGCGATCGCCGCGCGGATTGGTGCGAGGAGTGCCCGGACTGATCCCTCCGACGCCTGGACGGTCAGGTAGGTATCGCCCAATGGCAATTGCGCGAGCGGCACGAACATCTGCACTAGTGGTTCGGGTGCATCCTGCTGGTCAGGCAGTTGCCGCGCGACGCCGACGATCTCCCGTTCCGTCTCTGGCTCGAGGTTTCCCAGTGCCACGGTCCTGATGCGCATCCCGATGGGATCGCGTCCACCAAGGTAGCGACGCACGAACGCCTCGTTGACGATGCAGACTTTCGGGCTGTCGCCGGTATCGCGATCCGTGAAGCCGCGGCCGGTAACGATCGGGAGATCGATCGTGTCGAAGTAGCCGGGATCGGCCGCCTGAAAGTCGGCACGCACACGATTGTCCGGGGCGAGCGGTGGATCGCCGACGATCTCCATGGGTAGGCGTCCGATTTCGGTGGTGCCGTAGGGGAGACCGGTTGACCATCCGAACTTGCGAACCGCTGGAATCGCGCTGATCTCGCGGGAGGCCGCGTCGTAGAACTGCATCAGCGATGGCAGGTTCGGATAACGGCTGCCCGGGCGAGGCCCCTGCACGCTGAAGTCGAGCGTGAGCACGCTGTCGCCGTCGGCGCGGTAGCCGGTGTCGACGTTGTCGAGGACGAGCAGCGTGCGCAGCAGCAGACCTGCGCCGCACAGCAGGACGACCGCGGCCGCAACTTCGCCGGCGACGAGCATCTGGCGCATGCGGCCGCCGCGGCTGGTCGAGGATCGGCTCTCAGAGGCGATCGCCTGCACCAGCGACGTGCGCGCGGCCTGCCACGCCGGGACCAGCCCAAAGAGGATGCCGACGGTCAGCGTTGTGCCAGCGCAGAAAATCGCGACACGGCTGTCGAAGGTGAACGTCGCTGCGGCGGGAAGCAGGCCGGGCGGGATCAGCAGCGGCGCACCATTGACGATGGCGGCGCCGATCGCCAAACCAAGGAGACCGCCGATCGCCGCGAGCACGAGGCTTTCGGTCAGGAGCTGCGACACCATTCGCGATCGGCCGGCGCCGAGCGCGGCACGAACCGCCAGCTCACGCGCGCGCATATTGCCGCGGGCCAGCAGAAGATTAGCGACGTTCGCGCAGCAGAGCAGCAGCACGAATCCGACGACGCCGAACAGGAAGAGTGATGTGTTCTGCAGCGTCGGGGTCATCACCCCGGTGCGGAGCGGTTCGACGCGGACGCTCCAGTCCTTGTTCGTCTCTGGATAGGCCTGTGCGAGCCGGCTGGCGATCACGGCGAGATCGGCTTGGGCGGCGTCGAGCGTCACGCCCGGCTTCATGCGACCGATCGTCTGCAGGAACCTGAACATGCGCGGCGTGTTCTCGAGTGACCCGATCACCCCCCAGACCTCGGCCGGCCGTTGCAGCTGCATGGTGTCGCGGACAATGCCGATGACCGTGAACGGACTGCCATTCAAGCGAACCTGTCGTCCGACGAGCGACGGATCGCCGTTGAAACGTCTGCGCCACAACCCTTCGCCCATGACGATCACCGGCGCGGCGCCCTGTGCAGCGTCGGAAGGCAGGAACGTCCGGCCGGCCACAGGTGCGACGCCGAGGACGTCGAAGAAACGCGCGGTCACCGACTGCCGGTCGGCGCTCTGCAGCGACCCATCCGGGCCTTCGAGGAGCGGACCTCCACCGGCGCCGAAGGAGACGGCCGCGAGGGCCTCGAACGACGGCGACTGCTGCTCGAAGTCACGGAGGTCGAGCGGTGAGATGCCGGCCCGCGGCACCGTCGGATTGCGGGACCAGATCATCACCAGCCGATCGGGTTGTGGATAGGGAAGAGGCCGAATCAACGTGGCGTCGGCCAGCGCGAAGATTGCGCTGTTGGCACCGATGCCGAGCGCTAACGTCAGTACTGCGACCGCGGTGAAGACAGGTGAGCCTTTCAGCTGCCGAAGCGCAAACGTCACATCGGCCTTGCGTTCATCGAGCCATTGCGTCACGCGCATCTCGCGATCTCGCTTTCTGCCCAGGTCTACACAGGTGCGTTTGAGCTGCCCCAGATCACCGATACGGGAGAGGACGATGTCGCGTGCCGTCTTCGGGTCGAGGCCGTGCTCGACGAGCTCGCGCGTGCGCAGCTCGACGTGAAGCGCGAGCTCCTCGTCCACCTCTTGATCCAGTGGCACGCGCCACAGCCACGAACGGAGTGAATGCTTCATGGTCGTTCGGATCGTTCGGATCGTTCGGATCGTTCGGATCGTTCGGATCGTTCGGATCGTTCGGATCGTTCGGATCGTTCGGATCGTTCGGATCGTTCGAGTCGTTCGGATCGTTCTAAATCGTTCGGATCGTTCGCTTGCGAGAACGCCTCGAACGTGACGAACGAGGAGAACGGACCGAACGTTTCGAACGGCCCGAACGAGCCGAACGACAAGGAGCAAACCGTCATCACTGCGCCAACAGAATTCGGGAGACTCCCGCCGCGAACTGGCGCCAGGCTTTGGTCTCGGCCTCGAGCTGCGCACGTCCTTGCCGCGTCAGGCGATAGAGCTTGGCGCGACGGCCGAGCTCCGATTCGCCCCATTCGGCCTCGAGCCATCCGCGTCGCTCCATGCGATACAGCGCGGGGTAGAGCGACCCTTCCTCGACGATGACCGTCTCGTCCGAGGCGTCCTCGATGAACTTGGCGATGGCATAGCCGTGCCGGGGGCCGCCCGACAAGGTCTTGAGGATTAGGGCATCGAGCGTTCCGTGCAGCAGGGCGTTCGGGGTTTTCGCGGGCATATACCTCCGGGCGAAGCCCGTCTCGCCGCCTTGGCGAAGGCGGACAGGCCGGCTGTTCTTCAGCCGACGTTACCCAGACTCTCTTGGTAACGGCCTCTTTGACGGAGGATGCCGATTAGAAGTTGGCTTGGCCGGTTTTCAGGCTCAATCCCGGGGGTGATGCGGGCAAAGGGCAGCGGGGTTGAGGATTACGGATAGGAGCCGGCTCGAGCGTGCTCGCCGACGGTTTCGACGGATCGAACAAATAGACCGTTCCAGGAATGCCGTAGGCGCGATATGCCAGCACGGGTGATAGGGCCAGCCTGCCGAGCGCATTCATGGCCGCGAATCGTCGCTCGAAGATCGGCCGTTCCCAGTCCTCGATGAGAAAGTAGGGGTGTCGGCCCTGAGCAGTCAGCCATTCCACCGCGCGATCGAGCCAGGCCTCATCGAGAAAGTCGAACCGCATCGTGTCGCGGCCCGCGTAGTAACGAATCGGTCCTGCGTGAATCGACGCGAGGATGATGCTCGTTGGTTCCGTCGCCTGCTGCACGAGTTGCGCAATCGTCGCGTAGCGACGCTCGCCCTCGTTATCCGGAAACACGTTCAGTCGGCTCGCGAGGAACGCGGTGTAGAGGCCGAGCGCGATGCATGCGACTGCCTGGACTGCGCGAGCGTGGGCGCCCGCGAGTCGTGACAGAGCGACGATCACCGCCGCAGTGCCGATGCACAGCGCCGGCCACGCGGGCAACAACAGACGCAGGAACCACCATGCGTCGAACGGAATGTAGAAGGCGTAGATCGCGAAGACCGTGCCTGCGATCGCCGCCAGCAACAAAGCGCCTGGTCGCGACCAGAAACGCGATGAGGGCACGAGCAACGCGATGAGACCGCCAAACACGATCGGTGTCTGAGTCTCAGCGAGCCAGCCGCCATACCGCTGCACGTTGGTCAGCACGTTCGCGAACGAGAAGAGTTGCCCGGTTGCGCCATAGCCAGACGCGAGGGGTGAGCCGAAAAGTGCCTGGTTGATCCAGGCGATCGTCAGACACGCGAGTACAACTGGCACCGAGAACACGACGAACGAGCGCACGCGATCGCGAACGGATTGGTCAGTGCGCGGCCACACGATCGAGGCACCGAGCACCGCCGCAAGCGGCACGAGATTCGGGCGAATCAGGATCGCGATCGCGGCGGCCACGCCAGAGACGACCGTGGCCGCGGCCACGCCCGCAACCACCGCGCTCGAACGCGATCGTTGTACCAAGTCCGCCTGAAGGCGGACACGACACGTCATCCACGTCGCCAGCGCCCAGAACGCCGCAGCAGGCACATCGCTCATCGGCTCCTTGGTCATCGTCAGAAATGCCGGACTTGTGGCGACGAGCCACGCTGCCCCGAGGCCGAGTGCCGATGATCCCAGCTCGCGTCCGATGGCGAACGTTGCCCACACCAGCAATGCCGCAGTGATCGGCACGACGAGAAAGAGCGCAGTGTGGCCGCCGATCGTTTTGAACAGCGCCATGAGAAGTGGAAGACCCGGTCCGACAGCGGATGCGATCGCAGCCTCGTTCGCGACAGCGGAATAACCAAACGGGACGAAGGTGGAGAGCGGTCGCGGCCATGGCACGTCGTTCGCGATCGGGACTGGCACTGTGAGCTTGCCGGACAACATCAGGTCCGCCTGGGTGACGTAGGCGTACGCGTCGGCACCGGAGGCGGTGAACGACGACTGTGCGAACGCGATGACGCCAATTGCCGCAGCGAGCACGGCGGCGATCAGTGATGGCGCTGCGAGTCGGCGCGCGAGTGCGACATCTTCATGGAGACGCTGACGGCCCGATGCGAAGGCGTAGATCGCGATCAGGATGGCGGCGGCAATGAGCGGCCGCACCGGATCGGTCGAGGAAATGCGCAGCCCTGCGAGCGCGAGGACGGTACCGCCGGTGACCCAGACCAACAACGACCAGGCGAGTGCGAGGGCGGAAGCGACGCCGACCATTCGTCGAAGCACTAGCCTTTGCCCTTTGACCTTTGCCCTTTGACCTCGAGAAACTCCTCGACCTCGCGTCGCGTCGGCACGCTGTCGAGCGCCCCTTCGCGGGTACAGCTTAAGGCGGCGGCGCCGTTGGCGAAGCGCAGGATGTCCACCGGGCTGTCGCCGCGCAGCATCGCGTAGATGAACGCTCCGCGAAACACATCGCCGGCACCTGTCGCATCAACAGCGCGCACTGTGGGCGCAGGCACGGAATGCAATTGATCGCCGTCGAGCAGCATCGATCCACGCGAGCCGAGTGTCACGCAGAGTCGGCCGCTGTGCGTCTTGCGCAACGCGCGGAGTGCGCGCTCGAGATCGGCTTCACCGGTCAGCGCGCGCGGGACGTGCTCGGCGAAGATTGGTACGGTCACCGTTGCGATGAGTTCGCGTGTGAGATCGGTGATCTGATCGATGTCACTCGTCACCGGAATCCCGGCTTGGCATGCGATGCGCGCCGCGACGAGTGACGCCTCCACATCGACATCGTCGACGTGCACCAGTCTGGATGCCTCTATCGTCTCGCGCGGGATCTCGCCAGGAGTCAGCGCTAACCGGGCATCGCGCTCCCACAGCACCGCTCGATCTCCCGTCTGTTCGCTCACCAGCACCAACGCGCGCCGATGGCGGACCGGCCGCCGAATCAGCAGCGTGGTGTCCACGCCGCGATCGTCCAGCGCCTTGCACAGTCCATCAACCGCGTCATCGTCGCCCGTCGTGCCGAGAAGCGCCGCGCGAAGCCCAAACGATGCGCAGGTCGCCAGGGTTGTCGCGACCTGCCCACCGTAGCGGATTTGCTTCGATGGGACGGGCAGCTTGACGTTCGGACCGAGGACGCCTGGCAGGCGAATGACTTCGTCAATCGAGCTTTCGCCGATTCCAATGACGTCCCATTGTGACGCTGACACAGCTACACTCTACGTCGGAGATTCCAATGATGTGTCAGCGACTTGTGATTCTGGGTCTTGCTGCCTTCGTCGGCGCCTTCGTTGTCCATCAGGAAACTGCGGTTCCGCAGGCGCAAGGGCCCGTCACCTTCAGTCAGCACGTCGCGCCGATCCTGTTTGCCAACTGCACCACCTGCCATCGACCGGGAGAAGCGGCGCCGTTTCAGCTGATGTCGTATCGCGATGCGCGGCCGCTGGCGAAGGCGATTGCCGCGGCGACGGCGTCGCGGGTCATGCCGCCGTGGAAGGCCGCGCCTGGCGACGTTGAGTTTGCCAACGCGCGAAAGCTGACCGACGCCGAGATCGACACGATCCAACGCTGGGTGGCCGACGGCGCTCCTGAAGGCGACGCCAAGCTCCTACCGCCGTTGCCGAAATTCACCGAAGGCTGGCAGCTCGGTACTCCTGACCTGGCGGTGACGATGAGCGAGGCGTACGAGGTGCCGGCGAGTGGGCCGGACGTGTATCGCAGCTTCGTCGTCCCGTTGAATCTCGATCGTGACGTGTGGGTGCGCGCGATCGACTTCCGTCCGTCGGCGCGGGCGGTTGTGCATCACAGTTTGTTCTTCCTCGATGCGACCGGCACAGCGCGCGAGCGCGACGCGGAAGATCCGGGGCCGGGATTCCGCGGCAGCATGGGCGGTGGCGTCAGACTCGGCGGCGCCCGAACAGGTGGTGGTCGCGGCCTTGCCGGTCTGCTTGGTGGTGGCGGCGACCCGAACGAGCCACCTGCCGATCCGATCGCGCGCGTCGCGGGCGGGCTCGGTGGTTGGGCGCTTGGCGGTCGCGCATTGGAACTGCCGGATGGCCTTGCGTTTCCGCTCCCGAAAGGATCCGATCTCATTCTCTCGACCCACTTCCATCCGTCCGGCAAGGTCGCGATGGAGAAGTCCACGGTCGGCCTGTACTTCGCGTCCGGTCCGCCGACGCAGGCATTCACAACGATCCAGTTGCCACCGCTCTTCGGCGTATTCGAAGGGGTCGACATTCCGCCAGGGCAGGAGCGCTACACACTGCAGGACTCGTTCGTGATTCCGATCGATGTGAAGGCGTTCTCCGTTGGCGCGCACGCGCACTACCTCGGAAAGGAAATGAAGCTGACGGCGACGCTGCCCGATGGCGCGGTCAAGACGCTGCTCTGGATCAAGGACTGGGATTTCTCGTGGCAGGAACGCTATCGCTTCAAGGACTTCGTGACGCTGCCCAAGGGCACGCGCCTCGACGCGATGGTCAGCTACGACAACTCCGCGGCCAACAAGCGCAATCCTAGCCGGCCTCCGGTGCGTGTGACGTGGGGTGAGGAATCGACCGACGAGATGGGCAGCATCGGGTTGCAGGTCGTGGCCGCGACTCGCGGCGAGTTGCCTCAACTCCAGCGCGCGTTCAACGACCATCTGCGCACGGCGGCGACGACGCGTCCAGGTTTGCGTCAGTTGCTTCAGCAGCGCCGCGCTGGCGACCGCGCCCGCTAAAGCGTTCGCTCTACACGACCTGGCTCAATTCGTACAGCGCAATCGCTGCTGCGGTTGCGACGTTCAGCGAGTCGACATTGTCGCGTGCTCGCGCGCGCGTCATCGGAATGCGCGCCTGATGGGTGCAGGCGTCGAGCGCCGCGGCGCTGAGACCCTCGCCTTCGTTGCCAACAACGACGAGGACAGGCCGATCGGCAATCGTCAGCGTCAGCGGGTGCAACGGCAGCGCAGTCGGCGACGGCGTCATCGCCATCACCACCCATCCCGCGCGTGCTAACTCGCGAAGCGCGTCAGGCCACGGTTCGGTGCGCGCAAACGGCACCGAGAGCGCCGCTCCCATCGACGTTCGAATCGCCTTGCGATAAAGCGGGTCGGTGCACGTGCGTTCGAGCAGCACCGCATCGACACCAAACGCCGCGGCGTTCCTGAACACTGAGCCGACATTGTCGGCGTTCGCAATCCGCTCGAGCGCGATGGCTCGTCGCGCGCCGCGCATCACGTCGCGCCAGTCGCGGGGGCGCGGGCGTTCCGCGATCGCCAGACATCCGCGATGGATATTGAACCCGGTGATCCCGTCGATCACCGCCTGCGGGACGACATAGACGGGCAGCTCATCGCGGGTCGTCAGTACTTCCCGGAGTGGGACAAGAGCCGCGTCGTTCACCATCACCGACTGCACGGAGAACCGTTGTCCCTCGATCAACCGTCTAACCACCAGTCGTCCTTCCGCCACGAAGAGACCGCCACGGACCAGCAGATCGGGATCGGGCACGTTGCGATACGTCTCGAGCCGCGGGTCCTCCGAATCGTTCACGCGGATGATGGCCACGCGAGCATCGTAAAAGGGGCTGCAGGCTTTTCCCTAATTGCTGGGACGAACGGTGGGACGAATAACCGTTTGCGAGTGACGAATGGCTGAAACGAATGTTAACCACCGCGATCCGGTTGATAAACGGGTGTTACGCTCGCAATCAGACCCACGCCCGTCGCTTGACGCCGGCCCGGGCTCGGCCGATATTTCACTCATGGATTGGCCCTCGCGGCGCATCAGCCTTTTCCGGATCTTCGCGGTCGCGACGGCGCTCGGGATCTTCTCTGGTCTGCAGGCGTATAACTACATCACCCTCTTCACCGATCGGAAGCAGCCCTTCCACATTCTGCTCGCGCTGAACATCACGTATTGGTACGCGTGGGCGGTGCTGGTGCCAGGCATGTTGTGGATGGCGAGGCGCTATCCGTTCGGCCGCGACACATGGAAGCGCGCCGCCGCGATGCACGCCGGCGGCGTCGTCGTGTTCACGCTCGCGCATGCCGCGCTGGCCGTCACCTGTCGCGTGCTGATCATGAAGGCGTTCGCCGGCCGCGACGTCTCGTGGTGGATGTACTTTCAGGAGCTGTTCTTCCTGAACTTCGACTGGGAGATGATGACCTACTGGGCCGTCGTCGGCTTCAGTCACGCCCTGGATTTCCATCGCCAGTCGCAGGAGCGCGAGCTGACCGCGGCGCAACTGCGCACCCGGCTTGCCGAAGCCAACCTGCAGGCACTGCAGCGTCAACTGCATCCGCACTTTCTGTTCAACACGCTGAACACGATCTCGGCGCTGATGCATCGCGATACCGAAGCCGCTGATGCGATGCTCGAGCGACTCAGCGATCTGCTGCGCCTGACGCTCGATCGCGTCGGCACGCAGCACGTCTCGCTGAAGGACGAGCTCGACTTCCTCCGCAAGTATCTCGAGATCGAGAAGACCCGATTTGGCGATCGGCTTCAAGTGCACATCGAGGTCGATCTCGACACGCTCGATGCCGCGGTGCCCAATCTCGTGTTGCAGCCGCTCGTCGAGAACGCACTGCGCCATGGGATCGGACCGAAGATCGGCGGCGGACGTGTGGACATCATCGCGCGTCGCGAGGGCCAGGACCTTCGGCTCGAAGTCCGCGACAACGGCGTCGGTCTTACAAACGATGCGTTCCATAAAGGTGTTGGCCTGACCAACACGCGGTCGCGCCTCGAGCATCTCTACGGCGACCGCTATCGCTTCGAGTGCAACACCCCACCCGGTGGGGGGCTGCTCGTGACCGTCGTCATTCCGTTCAGCGCAGAGGCAACGGGGCAGTCGCTGGCGGTGGGGGCCGACCCATCCGACATGGAGAGCGTGGCGTGAACAAGATCCGAGCCCTGGTTGTGGACGACGAGCCCATTGCGCGGGAGCGGGTGCTGTCGCTGCTGCAGCAGGAAGAAGACGTGGAAGTGGTCGCCGAGTGCGGCGACGGACCACAGGCAGTCTCGGCGATCCAGCATCACACGCCGGACCTGATCTTCCTCGACGTGCAGATGCCGGGTCTCGACGCGTTCGGCGTCATCCAGGCGATCGGCGCCGAGCGCATGCCGACCGTGATCTTCATCACCGCCTACGACGAGTACGCGCTGCGCGCCTTCGAGGTCCACGCGCTCGACTATCTGCTCAAGCCGTTCGGCCGCGAACGGTTTCGTGAGACGCTGAAGCACGCGCGCGCCTCGCTCGAGCGGCGTCGTGCCGGCGATCTCGGTCGCCGCCTTCTCGCGCTCGTCAACGACATCAAGCCCGAAGCGCCGAAGCTCGATCGTCTCGTCGTGAAGTCAGGCGGCCGTGTGTTCTTCCTCCGTACCGACGATCTCGATTGGATCGAAGCGGCCGGCAATTACGTCCGCCTGCACCTCGGTGAAGAAGCGCATCTCTTCCGCGAGACGATGACGCGTATGGAAGCGCGGCTCGACACACGACGCTTTGTGCGCATCCACCGCTCCCGCATCGTCAACACCGAGCGCATCAAGGAACTGCAGCCCTGGTTCAACGGCGAGTACGTCGTCGTCTTGCGCAATGGCACGCGACTGCCCCTGAGCCGCGGCTATCGCGACAAGCTGCAGGAGCAATTGGGTAAGGGCTTCTAAGTCCCAACCCCGGGGCGCCAGCGCGAGCCAAAACGTGCATCGTCTATCGCAAGAATCGCACGGCAGTGTCGATTCTTTGAACACTCGTCTGCACGGTAGGTAACCTGAAGCCGCGCAGGCCTTTACCTTCAAAGCGCACTGTTCGGGTCGTCTTTGTGTCGCTCCCTATGAGCCGGCCTGGTACATGGGCAATCAGCGCGCCCAAGCGCATTGCAGGAGATGTCGCTGCAAGTTGCGCCCGGGCAGCGGTTTCACCCGATACATCGCGTCTGGCACCTGCCTTGCCCCTTATTGCTGAACGTGTCTCGCGTATCTACCCGTGTCGCTCGTTGGAAGCCTCCCGTGCACGCAGTCGTGTGCATCGCCGCCGCGTTGGCAGTCGGCGGCACTGTCATGCTCGGATTTGTCGCATGGCCGTTATCGACGAATGCGCTCACGCTTCTGACGTTGCTCTCATTCGCAATCGTGAATTCGTGGCTCAGCGACGAACGATCGGCGAGGCACGGCGGGACGATGCCGCTGTCGTTTCTGATCAACCTCGCGTCGCTCATTCAGCTCGGTCCGTCGGCGGCAACGCTGGTCGCTGCGATTGGAGCGCTCATGCTCTGCGCACGATCGCCGGTGCTGCTCTTACTCATCCAGGTCGTGATGGCCGTCGGATCGACCCAAGCTGCCGGATTCGTCTACTCCTCGTTCGGCGGTACCGTCAGTCAGTTCGATTGGCCCGCGCAAGCACTGCCCATCCTGGGTGCGGTTGTCGCGTACTGCGTCGTCAGGCTCGGAGTCGTCCTCGTGATCGTTCCGACCTTGTCGGGTCAGTCGCCGCGCTTTCCATCGTGGGTCAGGTTGGTCACCAGTAGTCTGTCGAGCTACATCCTTGGCGCATGCGTCGCGGTCACCGTCGTGGAGATCATTGACCGTCGCATGTGGGATGTGTTGGTTGTCGCGACATTGCCGCTGTATCTGCTCCACCGTTCCTACCTGGCGCATTTGGATCGCCGCGAGGAAGGTCGGCATCAGCAGAACATCCTCGAATCGCTAGAGCAGGGCATGTGCGCCGTGGACGTCGACGGGCGTGTCACCGAGTGGAACGACGCGCTTGAGAGCCTCCTGAGTTGCCCTCGTGAGCACGCGCTCGGGCGCACGATCATCAACGCGGTGCCCGTCTTGGCCCACACTGAGTTCCCGCGACTCCTCATGGCGGTCTTCACACAGTCGACACCTCAGACGATCCAGCGGCTCCTGCTGCCCTCAGCGGATGGCCCACGTGCGATCCGCGTCACAGTGCTGCCCCACTCGCGTGGCGCGACGGTGCTCTGGTACAAGACCAACGACGACACCTCCCTGCAACAAGCGCTGAAGCGCAGTCAGGAGCGACTCGCGCTGTTCGAGGCTGGTGCCAATGATGGTCTGTGGGAATGGGATGTTCGGGGGCAGCAGCTGTATCTGTCGGAACGCTGGCACGCCATGGTCGGTCTCTCCGACACGGGCCGCAGCGGCGGCCCCGACCAGTGGTTCGATCGCGTGCATCCTGATGATCTCGATGGGCTGAAGCGAGCGATCGAAGAGCACCTCACTGGACAGTCTGGCGAGTTGCGACACGAGCACCGGATTCGACACGAAGACGGCTCGTTCAAACCTGTGCTCTGCCGGGCCGTCGCACAGCGAAGTGAGAATGGCCGCTGCGTGCGAATCGCGGGCTCGCTGACGGATGTGACCGAGCAGGCCGCTGCCGATACGCCGATTGAAGGGGCTGGCTCCCGCGATCCGCTGACCGGGCTCCACAACCGAGCCGTCTTCGTTGACGCCCTTGGCCGGCACCTGCACGAGTACAAAGCGCGGCGCACTGGTTGCTTTGCCACCCTGTACCTCGACCTGGATCGCTTCAAGGTTGTCAACGACAGTCTCGGTCACATGGTCGGTGACGAGCTGCTCTGCGGCGTCGCGCGGCGGCTCGAATCGTGCCTGCGCGAAGGGGACTGGTTGGCACGCCTGGGTGGCGACGAATTCGCCGTACTTCTCTCAGGGCTCATCGACGAAGCGCAGGCCAATGCCGTTGCGTTTCGCATCCAGGAGTCGCTCTCTGCGTCGTTCTCGATCGGCGGGCGCGAGGTGTTCACTTCCGCGAGTATTGGCATCGCGTTCGGTAATAACGAACATAAGAATCCCGAAGAGATCATGCGCGATGCCGACGCGGCGATGTATCACGCCAAGGCGAGCGGCAAAGCCCGGCACGAAGTGTTCGACGCCGATATGCACAAGCGTGCGCTGGATCGGCTCGTGCTCGAGAGCGACCTCCGCGTGGCCGTCAAGAGCAGTGATTTCGAAGTGCACTACCAGCCGATCGTCCTGCTGGAGTCGGGGGCATGTGTCGGTTTCGAATCGCTGGTCAGATGGAGAAGGAACGGCGCCATCGTTTCACCGGACAAGTTCATTCCGATCGCAGAGGAGTTAGGTCTCGTCGAGCCGCTTGGCACGTGGGTGCTCCAAGAGGCGTGTCGGACCTTTGCCAATTGGCAGCGGCTGTTCCCCGCCGCAGGGCTCGAGTGCATTACGGTCAATGTCTCCACGCGTCAGCTGATGGATCAGAACTTCGTGCCGCTGGTCGAGCAGGCTGTCAGCCAGGCGGCGATCGCGCCGGAGGCTCTTCGACTCGAGATCACCGAGACCGCCCTGATGGGCAACCCGTACACGACAGCCGAGAGGCTTCGCGAGCTGCGCAACTTCGGCGTGAAGATCTACCTCGATGATTTTGGGACGGGCTATTCGTCGCTGAGCTATCTGCACAAGCTGCCGGTTGACGTACTCAAGATCGACCGTTCGTTCGTTCGCACCTTGCAGTCATCCGAGCGGCCTGCGATTGTTGAAAGTATCCTGGCCTTGGCTCGAACGCTCGCGACAGGCGTTGTGGCGGAGGGCGTCGAAAGCGAAGTGCAGGCCCGCGAACTCAGGCGGCTCGGCTGCCGCCACGCGCAAGGCTATCTCTACTCGCGACCGATCTCGCGCGCTGAAGTCGAGCAGATGCTCGGCGCCTCGCGCCTACTGGGCCAGCCGGCCACGGCCGACTCTGGCACGGGCATCGGCACAGACAATGTGGAGGCCTTATATGTCTCCAGACCACTCGTGTGGCCCGATGCGATGCTTGCTGGAGGAACGGCCCCAATGGTTTAACGCGTTCCCTGCGCAACGGTACCCGACTGCCCCTGAGCCGTGGCTATCGCGACCAGTTGCAGGAGCAGTTGGGTAAGGGCTTCTCAGCGTCTCGATTACTTCTCCGAGATGTGGGCTTCCAGACGCATCCACGGGTGGATGCAGCACTGGTAATGCTCCACGCCAGCCTCGTCGATGTCTTCCTTGTACGTCGCTCCCGCAGCGATGAAGTCATCAGGCTCGAGTGCCAGGCACTCGGGACGCGGAGGCCCAGCGTGCGCCAGATCGTTCAGCAGTTGCACTCTTCCGCCACCGAACTCTTCGACCTCGGTGAACGTATGGATTTCGCCGCCGCGGTTGGTCACGAGAAAGGTCTGACCGACTCGCACCTGTACGCTCGGCGGAGCGAAGTGCCACGAGCCAATCGATCCCATCCGCATCAGCGTGTCGATGAAGTGGTCGAACGTCACGCCGCCTCCGGGGCCCATGCATGCGTTCGGGTCCATCAGCGCCGCGTTGAAGGTGGCTGGATCGCACGCATCTTTCGCGTTCACCATGACCTCACGCGGAACTGACGCTGCGGTACGGCCCGAGGCAGCCGAGCTGGCTACACCCGAGACATCAAAGTTGGATGGTCCGGTTGGTGAGACGGTGGTACCTGGAGCCGACTGCCCCTTAGTACACCCGAACAGGGCTAGTACGGTGAGACCGACGATTAAGCGCAACCGCATTGTGCTCGCTCCTTCTCCCCGCGGGGGGCGCGAAGAGCAAACACGTTGCCGGATGAATTTTAGCTAAGGATTCAGCGGGCGTGCCGCCAATGGTGACAGCCCCACGCCGAGGATTGAGGCCAGCGTCGGCCCGATTTGCGTCATCTTCACAATGCCGAGACTTCCGCGCGTGCGCACGGCCGATCCATTGATGATGAGCGACCGCGTGCATGGCTGGGCGTTCTGGATCGAAGCCGTGCCCGCCTTTGCTGGTCGACGGTTTCAGCAGCATGTCGTGGCCGCTCCCGGTGTAAAAGCCGTCGCGCGCATCATACCCGCCTAGTTCTCTCAAGAGCACGACGTCCAATACCTACCTGTTCGCGTAGTTACCTGAACCCCAACGGCTCGGTGATACTCCATCGCCAATGCGGCTTCGGACTATTCATCTCGTCGTCGCTGTCGCTATGGTCCTGACCGTGGCGGCTCTCAGCCTCTCGCGTCTCGACGCGCAAGGCAGCAAGGGCGTGCCGGTGTGTCTCGGGACAGACGGCGTCCTGCGATTTGCAGTCGCCGATCGCTGCCCGCAGGGACAACGCCTGTTCCGCCTCGCCGAGATGGACGACACGATTCGCGCGACGAAGGATCGCGACGATGCGCCGCCGAACCAGGTGGTTGCGGATCTGACGAGGAAGGTCGATTTCCTTACCCAGCGGGTCTCGTCGCTGGAAGCTGAGCTCAGGAAGCGCGAGGACGCGACGTCGAAAGTCAAAGCGCCCTTCGAGGTCGTGGACAGCGCGGGCAATCCGATCTTCGTCGTGACCGATGCCGACTACACGAACGCACAGCGCCGCGGCCGGGTTCACATCGGACGCGCGACGGGCGGCAGCAATTACAGTTTGCTGGCGCGGAATGCGAGTGGCGCGGTCGTGGTCGCGCTCGGCGAAGGCAGGGATACGGATCCGGAATCGTGCAGGTTGCCGACGGCATTGGCAAGGTGCGTGCGCGGCTCGCCTCGCTCGACGGTCTCGAACTGCTCAACGCGAACGGTGGGATCATCTCCCAGGTTAAGTCGGGATCGGCCGGTGCGGGCCAATTCTGGCTGTATGACGCGAGCGGGACACCGATGATCAACGCTGGCACGACCGAGGGTGGCGTTGGCCTCCTGCAGGCTGGGCCGGGGAACAAGTGCGTACCGTCGGCCGGCCTGGGTGTGCCCGATTGCATCCGTGGCCGTCAGTGAAGTAGCCCACAAAAGATCGACTATCATCCCCTGCTTAGTCGGCGGGTCTGAAGACCCGCCTCTACTTCGATCAGAGGGGGAGTGATGGCGCGACTCACGAGACGCGGATTCGTCATGGCATCGGGCGCGGTTGCCGCAGCGCCGGTGCTCTCAGCACTGGCCGTCAGCGCTCAGGGACAGGCGCCAGACACGGGAAATCTGCGCGTCGAGAAGGACATCGTGTTCGGCAAGGGCGGGAGTATCGACCTCACGCTCGACGTCTATCAGCCGTCGTCAGGGGTGACGCCGAAACGCATGGCCATCGTCCACCTGTTTGGCGGCGGCTTCTTCGTCGGGAACAAGAACGCCGGCTACATCGTGAACGACGTCAAGGCGCTCGGTGCCCGGGGCTACACGAACATTTCGGCCAACTACAGGTTGCAGCAACAGAGTTCGTGGCCAGCGCAGATTCATGATGTCAAGGCCGCGATTCGCTGGACCCGCGCGAACGCCGCAAAGCTTGGGGTCGATGCCAACAAGATTGCGGTGGCCGGGTATTCGGCCGGCGGGATGCTGGCGCTGATGGCGGCAGGCACGAACGGCAAGAAGGAATTCGAAGGTGACGGCGGCAATGCCGGCGTCAGCTCCGACGTCAATGCCTGCATCGGTGTTTATCCGCTGGCGAGCGCGCAGATCGCGACGGGACTCTTCCCACAGGGACAGGCGACGCCCGAGAACATCGCCGCGGCATCGCCCACGTCGTACATCAGCGCCACCTTCGCGCCGACGATCTTTGTCCATGGCACCAAGGACGGCACCGTCCCCGTGCAGTCCAGCATCGACTTCTTCGGCAAACTGCAGGCGCTCAACGTGCCGACGACGATGACGCTGATTCAGGGTGCCGACCATGCGTTTGACAACAATGCGCCAGACGCCGTCGAGGTGATGGCAGCGTCGATCGATCTGTTCCTCGATCGGCTGCTCATCAACCCGAAGCCCTATCCGTCCTTTGGTGGTGGCGGCGGCGGGCGCGGCCGCGGCGGACGGGGCAGAGGTGACGCCCCTCCCAGCGGCCGGCAGTAACCCTCAGCGCGTCGCCTTGATGTCGGCGTACGCCTGACGGACGAAGCGTTCGCCAGTTGTGCCCGCCTGCTGAATCTTGCCGTCGAGGTCCGCAGTGACCTTGGCGGCAACGACTTCGTCTTCGCTCTTTCCCTGCGCGACCAGTGCCGCCACGCGATCACGAACAGCGATCGCCATGTCGCGGTGCGCGACCACGGCGTTGCGATCCACGTTCGGGCCATGGCCAGGGATGATCTTCGTGTTCGGACCGGCGTGTCCGATCACCTCGCCGAGTCCGTCGATGAGACCCTGCAGTGATCCGCCGTTGGCGCGATCGACGTTCGGATACTGAATCGAGCGATAGAAATCACCGGTCATGATGATGTCGAGACCGGGGAAGTAGACCATCGTGTCGCCGTCGGTATGCGCGCGCGGGATCGCGATCAGCTGGATCTCCTCACCGTTCATGTGCAGCGTCAGGCGATTGCGATACGTCTGTTTGGGCAGACCGACGGGGGCTGTCGGCACGCCGGGCTGGCCATTGGCTCCGGGATTGGGGTGCGCCAGACGGAAGCGCAGCTCCTCGCGCGAGATGATCGTCGCGCCCATCCTGCCAAAGTTCTCGTCGCCTCCGGTGTGATCGCCGTGCACGTGCGTGTTGACGACGAACTTGATCGGTTGCGGCGTGAGCTGTTTGATCGCCGCCGCGATCTTGTCGCTGAGCGGTGCGAACTGCGTGTCCACCATGAAGACGCCATCGGGACCGATCAGCACACCGATCGTGCCGCCCTGTCCGTCGAGCGTGAAGAATTTGTCGGTGACCTTGTTGGTCTTGATTTCGACCTTGCTGAAATCCTGGGCGCCCTGTGCGTAGCCGAGGGTTGCGGACGACACGAGGGCCAGGGTGGCGATAAAGGGAACGAGTTTCATGATCTGCCTTTCTAGTCGCGGCTCACCACCAGCTCACCAGTGCTGACCGCCTCGAATGATGTGACCCGCATACGGTAGATCCCACTGACAGCGGGCACCCACTCGAGTGCCGCTAAATATTTGAACGTGTCATCGGCGCCGATCACGGGGGTGCCGTTTGGAGCCAGCACAACCAGGATGGTGTCCCAGTAGTCGGGCATTTTCGTGGCGACCGAGAGCGGCTGTCCGGCGATGACCGCCACAGGAATCTCGAAGGTGCGGCCCCCGACAAGATCGAGCGTCATCGATGTGCCGGCTGCCAACGGCGCCGTCGGCACGAGTTCGGTCGTCACGAGGTCGAGGTGTTTCTTGATTTCGATCGCCGCCTGTTGCGTGTTGCCGAACGCGTTGTAGGCGGCGGCCAGCATCGCGTGGATCCGCGGCGTATCGAGACCGCCGGCGAGCGCGATCGACGCCTCTGCGAACGCGCGCGTCGGATCGGCCAACGCGCCGTATGTAAAGGCATCGGCGACGAGGACGTGAACGTCGGGGCTGTTCGGCGCCAGCGCGAGCGCGTACTCGAGATCTGCCGCTCCTGCCGCGCGTGACGAGCCTTTTAAAAGGCGACTGGAGCCGCGGAACAGATTGCCGAACACATCATCAGGGCGGACAGCCAGCAGATCATCAAGGACGCGAATCGCACCTGGGTAGTCGAAGAACCACCAGCGCGCGAATCCCAAACCGGTCAGGGCCACGATGTCGTTCGGTGCGCTTGCGAGCCGCGCGGCGTATTCCGCGTAGATGGTCGCTGCGGCGTCGGGGTGGACTGGCACCACGATGCGATTCAGTTGAACGCCGTCGAGGACGGCGTCCGAGAATCGCCCGACCATGAGTTCGGCTTCGATGCGGCCGCGGTACCCGGCGACCCTGGTCGGCTGCGCGTCGATGACACACGAGAACTCACGGATTGCGCGCGTGTAGAGACCCGCATCGATCAGTTGTTGGCCCTGATCGACCGAGCACGGCGCGGCGTGCGCCAGACCCACCGGTGCGATGACCAGGCACGCGGCGACAAATCCGCGAAGACCCATCGTCTTCTCCCTTTGTTTTGATAAATCAGACCGGCGGATTCTACATCCTTGACTCCAGCACCTGCTGGGGTTATTAAAGCCTCGCCTTTGCCATGTCAGTCCCGCTGCGCCTACTGGTGACGCGGGCAAGACCGTCCTGGAGGGACCATGACCTGCCGCATCGCCCTCGTCGTCGGTGTGTTGTTGGCGTGTGCGACGTCTGCGCACGCACAGTTCGACTCGGCCACCATCTCCGGCGTCGTGCAAGACACCACCGGAGCCATCCTGCCGGGCGTGGATGTCACGCTCACCAACGTCGGGACGAAGATCACACGCCAGGCTGTCACGAACGCGGCCGGCCTCTACACGTTTCCTAACGTGCCGGTCGGTGAGTATCAGGTCAGCGCCATGCTCTCCGGCTTCAAGCCGATCACCAAGTCCGGCGTGCAGGTGAACGCCGGCTTGAACATCCGCGTTGACGTGGCGCTCGAAGTCGGGGCGCTCAGCGAGACGATTCAGGTCCAGGCGGCGACGACGCTAGTTGATACGTCGGTGATCGGCCGCACCGTGCGCGCCGAGCAGATCGCCGAGACGCCGCTCAGTGGACGCCGCGCCTCGCAGGTCGCGCAACTGGCGCCCGGTGTCGTTGGCGGCAACATGGGCGGATCGGTGCCGACGGGTACCGGCACGTTCGCGACTGGCGTCACGTCGATCAACGGCGGCCGCGCCGACGAGTTCATGACCACGATCGACGGCGCGCCCTCGATTCGCGTGCGCGCCGCCGGCGGATTCATGATGGGCGCGCAGAACTTCGACACTGTTGCCGAAGTTCAGGTGCTCACGACTAACTACCAGGCGGAATACGGCCGTTCATCAGCCGGTCAGCTGCGGCTCGTCACCAAGAGCGGCACACAGAGCTTCCGTGGGAACGCGTTCTGGAGCGCTCAGAACGACGCGCTCGATGCGAACACGTGGACTCGCAAGCGCAACAATCTCGAGAAGTCTCCACACACTTACAACGCGTACGGATTCAC
>JBKPRH010000412.1:0-8713 GCA_046765795.1 Acidobacteriota bacterium
GATCAGGTGGACACCGTCTTGCTGACCCATATCCACGGCGATCATTCCGGCGGCCTGACGGTGAGCGGAACGCGGCAGTTTCCGAACGCCACCGTGTATGTCGATGGCCGTGATATCGCCCTGTGGCTGAGCAAGAGCAAGAAGGAAAGAGCTGCACCGTCAGCCCAAAAGACCCTCGAGCAGTCCCGGTCCACTGTCAATCCCTACGTCGAAGCCAAGCGTGTGGTGGAGATCAAACCTGACATGGAAGTGATTCCCGGTATAACCGCTCGAGCCGCGTCCGGTCACACTCCAGGCCATACCGTATATCTGGTGGAAAACCAAGGTCACCGACTCGTTCTTTGGGGAGACACGATTCACGCCGCTGAAGTGCAGTTCAGCCATCCTGACGTCACGGTGCAATACGACGTGGACGCTCAGGATGCAGCCCGTGCGCGCAGGCGATGGCTCGATGCTGCCGCCACGACTGGTGTGCTAGTGGGCGCGGCTCACATTTCGTTTCCCGGCCTCGGGCACGTACGAAAGACGGATGACGACGGATATCGTTGGGTGCCGATCGCACACTCGCCAACCGTCATCGAGCTCGATCCTAGGCCGTAACCGATCGCATCAGCAATGCTGGGTGATGCCACTGAGCGCACGCCGAGCGTGCGGCTGCCCAGGCGAGCAGTGTCTCGAGTTCGTCGCTTGAAGCCCCCGCCCTTGCGGACGGAATCGACGGAACCGCGACGCTGCCAATCAGGCATGAAACAACGCCGATGTGTCCTGCGATTCTCTCGCGGTTGCCCCCGAGCGTGCTCGCGCGTTGCAGTGAACGCGCGTTCTCAAGGTATGAGATTCAGAACAGCCTTGCCGTGCTCGAGGTCTGCTGGGACGACAGCGAGAATCTTTGCTGGGTTGATCTTCAACAGCAGGTCGAGCTCGCGTTCGTTGAACCCGAGAAGCGGAATCAGTAGGAGCGCGAGGAGCAGAGGCATGGCGCCCCTACAGAACGATCGCGAGAATGACGCCAGCGATGGCCAGGACGAGGGCGGCGATGCCAAGCGCGAGACTCCGGCGCGCCGTCCGAGCCACGCTCTCGTGAGCGAGGGTGAGCGCGCTGATCTGCTGAGCCATGTCCTGCGTCAGTTGAGCGGCCGCGCGAGACTCGTCCTCCAGCTCGGCGAGGCGCGCATCGACGCTGCGCGTGCTATCGCCCGCGTTGTTCGCTCTCACTCGAGTGCGCAGCGCGTCAGCCGCCGCGAGGATGGCGGGGGCGTGCTTCAGAATCGCGACCCACGGAATCATGCCGACTATTATCAGGTGACTGGCGTAAGCGCCGAACTGCTCGACGTACTGTGGGCCTACTCAAACGTCATCCGGTTCCAACAAACTCTGTCGCGACGCTCGGATCTTCCCGAGACAGGCGCTTTATGACCAAACAGTCTGGCGGGTCGACGAACCGAGCGCGGCTAGAGTGCGAGCTCCCAAGTTTCGCCGACGAGGTCTTTGCCAAAGCGGTGGTGCGGCTCCTGCGCGACGCAGGCGAAGCCGGCGGCCTTGTAGAGGTGACGCGCTGCGCGCAAGTTCGACTGCGTCCACAGCGTGATCTTCTGGTAACCGACAGCCTGCGAGAACCGTATGCACTCGTCGACCAGGCGCGTGCCGATGCCCAGCCCGCGCGCCGCCCGTTCGACATGCAGTAGCCGCAGCTTCGCAACGGTATCGGACTGCTTGACGATCATGACCGCACCGAGCGGGGCACCGTCGCGCTCGGCGATCCAACAGCGCTCGCGCGCGGGGTCGAAGTTCTTGAGAAACTGCGCGACGATGTCTGCCGCCAGCGCTTCGTATTCCGTTGTCCAGCCGTATTCCTCGGCATAGAGTGCGCCTTGCCGCGAGACGATCCAGCCCATGTCGCCGGCGCGATGCTCGCGCAGCGTGCAGGACTCGGCGTCGCGCATCTGCTCGCGGGCGGCCGCCGCGTCGGTGACCGCAGCGTCCCCCGGTTTGGCGAGCGATGTTTGAATCAGGCGCATGGCGTCCACGACGCGCCCACGCTCGGCCGGCGAGAGGGGTCGCAGCAGGACCGCCACCTCGTCTCGCGCCAGCTGCTGCAGAGGCGCGAGCGCGGCGTGTCCACGCTCGGTGAGGGCGAGATGCGCCTGTCGTGCGTCAACGTCCGATGTCGTGCGCCTGATAAGGCGCCGCCTGGCGAAGCGCTGGAGGATGCGGCTCAAGTAACCGCTGTCGATACCCAGCTCTCTGGCGAGGTCGACGGCCGTCGGTGCCGAAGCGCGGGGCAACCCGGTGCTGTGATACCCGATCTGATAAAGCACACGCCCTTCGGTCAGCGAGAACCGGCTGTGGAGGAGTTTCTCCTGCAACAATCCAATCTGGCGCGTGTAGAAGCGGTTGAAGCGGCGAACGGCATCGACGTCCTGCGCGAGCGCGGAACCGGCCACGTGCATTCCTCCTTCGGCCCGTTCCGGGAGTGTGGATCCGATAGTTGACTGAGTCAAGTATCCCAGCGTCCCGCCGCGGTTGCTTCACCTAGACTGTCTCTCGTTGATGTTCAGCTCTGCCACTCTTGACGACACTGCCCACATCTCAGCCGGCCTACACAGGTGTACAAAAGCGGGGGACCTGGCGTCCGTATGCGTGTCGACGCATGGGAGTAGCCGATCCTGGAGGTTCAATGATGTCAGAGCCGGCGGATGAGGAGTCCCAACATCGACGTCCACACTCGAAGCCTGAGGCTGCGCCGTATATCGAGCTCGATCTCGTGAGAGAGATCGAGGAACTCCATCGCGAACCGGAGTGGAGGAACGGCCACAACGCCAAGACGCTCGTGAAGTACGACAGCCTGCGAGTCGTGCTGATCGGGCTGAAGGCTCAGTCGCGCATTCCCCCGCATCAGACCGAAGGACGGGTATCCATCCATACGATCCGAGGTCACGTCCACGTGAAGGCAGAAGGACGCACGTTCAGCCTGCCAGCTGGAACGCTGCTCGCGTTGGACAAGGGACTGCGACATGACGTGGAGGCGCTCGAAGACAGTGCCGTTCTTCTGAGTATCGCGTGGCCTGGTCACGATGGGCAGTCGGCCCGTCAGGGAGGTGGACAGTAATCACGAGTCGAAACACCCCACGCTTCGAACGCACGTTCTCAAGGTGTGAGATTCAGCACTGCCTGGCCATGCTCCAGATCTGCTGGGACTGACACGTGATCGTGCACGACCAACCAGACGCCATCGATTCGCCTGAAGCAGGCTGTCCAGCGCAACCACAGATCGGTGACGTGTCCGTTAGCCAGCGTACCGCACGGCGTCGATGTCCTTGGCCCGAAGGGCCTTCACCAGGTCCTCTACGCGCTGTCGAACCAAGTCCTCAGCCATAGAGCGCTGCTGAAAGTGCGACGAGGTCACCCGAGGGCGACCTCGATTGTAACGTCTCAGGCCCGCACTAGTTCGTGCCCGCTGGCGCCGCGATCCCGAGAATCTTCGCCGGGTTGATCTTGAACAGCAGGTCGAGCTCGCGTTCGGTGAACCCGTTCGCTCGCAGGACCTTCGCACAGTTCGCCAGCGCATCAGGCTGCCAGTTCGAGTTGAGCTGTCCTGTGTCGCTCGAGACAAACGAGTGCTCGGGACCGACCAGCCGGATCGTCTCCACGTATAGCTTCACGACTTCGGGTCGCGCATTCGGGTTGCCGAACTGTGAGGTGAACTCCGCGTAGATCTCGGGTCCCATCGCGACGGTCTCCTTGATCTCCGCCGGCGTCATGTCCACGATGTCGAGCAGCGGGTGCGTAATGATGATGTGCTTCACGCCCACTCGGACGGCTTCCTTCACGATCAGCTTCACTTCGGGTGGCGAGTTGTGGCCCGTCGCGAGGATCAAGTCGCCGTTGCTGTCGCGCGTCTTCGTTTTGGCGATGACCTGCAGCGCCTCTTTGACTTCCGGCAGCAGCTCGCCACCATCCGGACACGGCTTCGGATAGTCGATCCAGAACGGCAGCCCTTTGCATTGAGCCACGCCCACGTACGCGAACGGCTTGCGCGCCAGCTTGTGGATGCTGTTCTCCGAGTCCCAGCTCGGCATCCACACGATGCGGCCCCATCCGCCTTTCATCTCGGCCATGTGCGTGATCGCCCACGGGTTGACCTTGGTCCCAGTCGTGAGGTTCGAGCCCATCCCGCCGAAGATCTCCATGTCGGGATGGAGCTTGCGCATGTAGTAGGCCAACCCCGCGGTCTGATCGAGGTGACCTTTGATGATGAACCCGCGCATCCCGGATGCCTTGGCGCGCGTGTAGAGATCGAGCGCGTCGATCGATCGGGCCGCCTGGCCGTAGCTTGGTCCGAAGCTGTCCGGATCTTGATGCGCGTGCATGTCGATCGCGCCCTTCAATGCCGGATCGTTCGGCGCAGGATCGCTCAGCGAATAATTCGCGCGTCCGCGTCCCGGTGCTGGACCGGCGCCCTGCCCGCGATTCGTCTCACCGGGTTCGGCGCCTCGCTGTGCCGCGCCGTTCTCGCCCATTCCGAGCACGAGCGCCAGGCAGACGGCAGACGCGCATATGGTCAGGTGTTTTACGCGGCCGGCTGTTGTCCGTGTCCTCATCATGTCCCCTTTAGAAATCGAGTTGTGCGCTGAACTTCACGAGCCGCCCATCGAGTACCTGCGTCGGTTGTCCCCAGCGCGCATTGTAAGTGCCGAACAACGTGACCGGCGTGTTGGTGTTGAACAGATTGTAGGCGTCCACGTTGGCCTGCAGGCGTCGCGTGCCGAGCCGGAAGATTTTGGTGCCGCGGAGATCGAACTGGTTGATCCGCGGGCCATACAGCGAGTACGGCTTCGCGAGCGGGATGGTGACCGTGGTCGCTCCTGACAGTGCGCGTCCGAGCGACGGCTGGATCTGTGCGGACGTGTACGCCAGGTTGGCCGAGTAGTTCGCGCCGGGATTGCTCTGGACAACGGCCGCGACCTGCACATCCCACGGCAGCGTGTAGGAGCCATTGAGCTTGATGCGGCTCTGGTACGGGACCTCGACATCGCAGTTGAACAACTGCTGCGGCGAGTCCACGACATAACAGCTGTTCGTGCTGGCCGACGCGGTCCCGCCGGCGGTGGTGCCGAGTTGCACCGCGTTCCCGATGTTCCAGCCGCCCCCGATCGTGGCGCGTGCCTTCACCCGCAGTTGAAGGTTCACGTCGACGCCGTTGTAGATCTCCCTGTGGTCGCCGTAGTTCTTGGCGAGCGTGACCAGGTTGTCGACCTGTCCGATCTTGTCGGGGTTGAGGTCATAGAGTCCGCACAACTGCTGTCCGCTCAGCGGCAGCCGCGCGTCCGTGGGGGCCGTGACGCAGTAGGGACTGAAGTCAGTCGGCACGACGCGCTGGTTGTCGACCACCATGAAGTTGCCGTACCACGTGCGGTAGTAGCCAGCGTTGACGACGAGATAAGGCAGCAGCTCACGATCGATGCTGATCGAACCCTGCCAGTTGTATGGACGCTTGCCCCAGCCCGTGACCCAGTCGGCATCCGGCCGATAGCTGGGAACGTTCGTGCCGAAGTTCTGGTTCAGCATGGCGCCGCACTCGCCGTTCGCCGTCTTGAGTGTCAGGTCGCAATCCGGCAGGAAGTTTCCGTTCGTATCGCCCCACGTTCGCGCTGTGCTGGACAGCGAGTTGCCGGGCCCGAACGGATCGAACAGATTGGCGATGCCTGTCGTGGCCGACGCCACGTAACGGTTGATGCCGAACTTGATCGCGGTCTTCGCGTTGCCTGCGGGATCCCACACGATGCCAAGTCTCGGGCTGATGTCTTTCCAGTTCGGCACGTTCTTGATCGCCGCGAACGACTGTGGAGGCACCAGCGCGCCCGCGGGCACTGACGATGCAGCGACGGATTCGCGGAGCCAGTCGAAGCGCAGACCCGCGCTGATCGTGACGCGGTTCAGACGGAACTGATCCTGCACGAACAAGGCGAGGTCGGGGTTGAGCTGATCGACCTGCAGGTTGGGCGACACGAACTGCGTGAGGCTGGTCGGTCGTTGGTTGAGGAACGTGTAGGTCACTGGCAGCCCGTTGACCTGCTCTGGCGAGCGGACGTTGTACGCACGCTGCCCGCCGCCCAGACCATACATCCAGAACACCCCGGTCTTGAGGGTGTGCCGTCCGGTGATGTACGAGACGTTGAAGCGACCGTTCGTCTGGTGTGACAGGCTCAGGCCGCGGCCGACGCCGACACCGTTGTACGTGAACCCAAGTCCGGTGTCGTTGATCGACACGTTGTCAACGAGCTGACCTCCACATCCGTCGTAGTCGCTCAGGAACAAGTCGTCGCCAAAGCTCTGGAAGTTGAACTTGCTCACCGTCACGCCGGCGTCGAACAGCAGGTTCGTCGACTGCGGACGGCTCCATGTCCCCTGCATGACCTGGTGCGTTTGGCAATAACCCTGATTCGCTTCGTTCTTGATCGTGCCCGTCTCGAGCTGGCCGGTGAGTTGATCCTGGAAGTTGCGCTGCTTGTCGTACGAGAACGTGAACTTGTCTTTGGACGAAGCCTGGAACGTGACGCGTCCGCCGGCCCCTTTGTCCTCTTCCTCGGGCTCGATGGGCCGTGACAGGTCCGGCGTGTACAGGAAGTCCGTCGTGTCTGCATCGGCGAACAGGTTCGCGACATGAGTCGTCGTACCCCAGCGCCGGCCCGATGCAAAGAACCACAACCGATCCTTCATGAGTGGTCCGCCGAAGGCGCCGTTGATGTCGTACACCTTCTTGACGCTGTTGACCGAGGTAAGCCCCTGGGCTCTCAGGTCGTCATCGAGGTTGTCGCTCTGCAGACCCGAGCTGGTGCCCGCCAGGAACAGAGATCCCAGGAAAGAATTGGAGCCGCTCTTGGGGATGCTGTTGACCTGCGCACCGCCCAATGAGTATTCGGCCGAACCCATCGTGCCAAGGTCGACCACGACTTCGTCAACGGCGAGCGGGTTGATGTAGTAACCGCGGCCCGTGCCTTCCAACGATGCGGTGAAGACCGGTGCCGGGCTCGTCGGCGTCGACGGCGTCGTCGCGTTCGGCTGTCCGACGCCAGGCGTGAGCGCGTTGTAGCGCATGCCGTCCTGCAGCAGACGTGAGTCGAACGTCTTACCGCCATGAACGGAGATGCGGACCGATCGCTCACCCTTGCTGCCGCCCACGTCCTGGGCATTCGGCGGTTCGACGACGGCGGGAATCAATGCGGCGATGCCGAGCACACTCTTCGCCGTCGGCACGGTGTCGAGCACCTCGCGCGAAACCGTGCGCTGCTGTGTCGCGCTCGAGACGTCGACGAGCGGCGTCGATCCCGAGACGGTGATCGTTTCCTGGAGCTGATTGACAGTGAGCTCGACGTCGAGTTGCGCTGTGAAGCTGGTGCGCAATTCGATGCCCTCGCGCTTCAGTGTCGAGAAGCCGGGGAGCGTGAACGAGACGGTGTACATGCCGGGCCGTAGCTCCGGCAGCCGGTACTGTCCGCGTTCATCGGTGACGGTCGATCGAACTTTTTCGATGAGCGCCGGGCTCGCGGCCTCGACGGTCACGCCTGGGAGCACGCCACCTGACGGATCGCGAACCACGCCGGCGATCGTCGCGGTGCTGGCGCCCTGCGCGAGCACGGATGCCGGAATCAGGCTGAGGACGCCGACGAGGCAAACCCGACGACCGAAACGTGCCAGGACCACTGGATCCTCCTTCTGTGATGCCCTACAACGGGGTAAGGAGGCGCGCGCCAGCGGACAGCAACCGCAGCACGGCCGCGCGGATTATCAGAAGCGCGCGGACCGTGAAGCAACGCTTCAATTGTCATCAATTGTCGTGGGCGCGCTCGCGTCGTATTCCACGCTGGGCGCAGCACTATGATTCGTGGGCCGATGCCTGCGTGCGGAGCCCCTCGGAGCCTTGTCGTCGTCCTTGTGATCGCGCTCGCCGGCATCGCGCTCGGCGATCTCGCCGCACCGCACGTGCGCGCGCAATCAACGCCTGCGCCCTGGAGTCATCCGCGAACCGTGTGGGGCGATCCCGACCTCGAAGGCGTGTGGACGAGCGACAACAACTTCGCGATCCCGCTCGAGCGTCCGGCCGAAGTCGCCGACAAGGAGTTCCTCGACGGAGCGGACCTGGATACCGCGTTGGCCAGACGGGCAAAGACAATCGCGGCGGTCGCCGATGGCGGCGTCGTTGGCGCTGGTCCTTCGCACTGGTACGAGAACCTGACTGCACGATCGCGCCGCAGCTCGCTCATCATCGATCCGAAGGATGGGCGGCTGCCTGCGTTAACGGCTGGTGCGCGTGCGCGCGCCGCGGCGGAGCAAGCGGCTCGTGCCGGGCGAGGCCCTGCTGATTCGTGGGAGGACCGGAACCTGTGGGATCGGTGCATCACGGTGGGGCTCCCGGCCGTGATGTTCCCGACGGGTTACAACAACAACGTCCAGATTCTTCAAGCGCCGGGCTACGTCACCATCACCCACGAGATGATGCACGACACGCGCATCATCCCCCTCGATGGGCGTCCGCACCTGCCAGCGCGCATCCGCCAGTACATGGGTGATTCGCGCGCCAGATGGGAAGGGAACACGCTCGTCATCGACGTGACCAACTTCCATCCCAAGACGAACTATCGCGGCTCGCGCGCCACACTGCATCTGATCGAGCGATACACACGCACCGGTGTCGATCGAATGCGGTATGAAG
>JBKPRH010000413.1:0-9158 GCA_046765795.1 Acidobacteriota bacterium
GCGCCCAGGAACGTCTCCCCATTCGCCCAGAGTGGATCGTGCGCGCTCGGCTGGTGACCGGCACGCGAGAGACCGGTCAGACGAGTCCAGTCGATGTAGGCGCCCCACTGATGTGAGATCTCATGCGTCGATGAATCATGCTCAGCGAGGAAGTATTCGGCGAAGAGCTCGACACCTCGGAGACGGTGGGCCTGGCTGCCGTACGCGGCCGAGTCATCGAAGACACTCATGCCGATGCCGCGAACCTGGTTCTGTACGTTCCGATGGAACGCTCCGTAGTTGACCAGATGTTGATCGGGGACGATCGCGATGCCGTCGTACGAGTCGGCGAATGACTGGTAGAACTTCGACGTCACCTGAGCGAGGTTGAATCCGGCATCATCAGTCACGTACGCGTCGCCCCACCCTGGAATCAGCAGGTTCACCGCGTGACTGGAGTACTGCACGTCGGCGCCGATGGTTCGCACTTCAACGTGGGGCAGATTGCTTGGTGCCATTCGCAGCCAGATGCTGTGGCCAGAACCTGGTTCCACCGCTCCAGGCAGCAGCTCTCCCCAATACAGTCCGAGCTGATCCCAGCCCCATCGTTTCGCGACCAGCACGCGGTCGATCACGCTCGTCGGCCACGACGGCTCGAAGACGCTGACCAGCCGTCCATTAATCCGCCTGCTTCCCACTCGCTGCCAGGTTTCGATATCACTCCCGTCGAATGACGGCTTGAAGCGAATGGTGGCGACGTCGCCCGCGACCAGGAAGTCGCGCAACGTAAGTGTGCCGGAATAGTCCGGAAACAACAGCGCGGGATCCTGTTGGAAGGACAGTCCCAGTCCTTCAGCGGGCGCAACTGGCTGGACCAGACCGAGCTGTCGCAAACGGTCGCGGCCGGTGCTGCAAATCTCCGCGGCTGACTCGTTGCGAGGTGGGAGGTCGAGCGGCTGTTGCGCGATCAGGCGCACGAGGCCACACGCGACCGTCATTGCGGCCGCACACGAAACGACCGTCCTTCGCATAGCTGTCATGACCGGGTTGTCTCGGGGTGGGGGCATCCGTGTGCCCCACGAGGGTAAACGCCGCGTGAATGTTAATCGAACACGGAGACGTCAGGAACGTTGAATCAGCGCGGTGGTGATCGCCTGTCCAACGTGGCGTGTGGTGTGTTCGGCGGCGTGAACCAGCAGACCAAGTACCGTCGCAGGGAGTCCAGCGCGACCGACCTTGCGATCTTCTAGGAGCGACTCGCGCGGCGTGACTCTCAACTGCTCCATGGCCACATCGATGATGCGATTGACGTCATCGACGAGCGTCGAGAGTTTCGCCGGCGGATCGCCTGGCTCCCCCTCTGATTTCAGCGCGGCGCGCTGCTCATTCGACAAGGCTTCGCCACGCGCGTAGGTCAAGAGGCGATCGAGCGCCCCGCCTGCATGTCGCACGTGAAAGCCGATCGAAGCGGCACCGCCAGGACGACTCCAGACATGTTCGGGAGGAACGGAGGTGATCAGGCGCTCGAGATCCTCGCGCGCCTGAATCAGCGCGTGCACGACAGGCATCAGCAGCGGCTCGAATCCGGGGACCGGGCCGCGCTGCCAGGCTTCAGTGGTCATGAGACCACTGTACTGCTACGCCCTATTTCTGGCTGACTTCGGCGAGGATGCGACGGCGCACTTCTTCGGCTACCGGGCTTTCGAAGAAGAAGTCGTCACCCACCGACGGCTGGGTGAGCTTGCCGACGCGCTCGAACTCGCGGCGCAGGGTCGCCGAATCCACGACCGACGACGCATCAGCGATGGTGACCGCATGCTGCATCTCGTGCCCCAGCGTGGCCAGCTGCTGGTCCTTCGACCGACCGGCGCCGACGCGAATCACGAGATAGCGGTAGCCGCCCTTGGCTGCGAGAAACGTGAGCTTCATCGCGTTGTTCTTCGCGGTGACGTCAGGCCGCACGTAAAGAATGACATCAGACTTTGAGAGGCGATCCACGAGACCCTTGAAGGTCGGCGACCGCTTGATCCCTTCGTCGAGCAACCCGACGAGCTCATCATCGGAGGCCCGGATGTTGCCCGACCACCCGTTGGCGCCCTGACCGTCGAACGTAGCAACTTTCCCGGTCGGCACGACCTGCGCCACGGCCGGCGCACTCGACGCCGTGACACACAGAACCGACAGCACGAACCGCAGTGACGCACCTCGATACATGACCCTCTCCACAGTGGCTTCCTTCCATTGATATGTCGGCACAAAGTTGTGACATGCACAGAGGGTGAAGAGTGCGGCGCTTCGCGGCCAAGCTGGGCAACCGAGCGCAATCTAGTTGCTTAGTTCTCTAGCAGTGTGCTAGAAAATTAAGCATGCCGTCGAACCACTTGAGCCGCCGCGAGCGGCAGATCATGGACATCCTGCATCGCCGGGGACGGGCCACGGTCGCCGAGGTCCTCTCGGAGCTCACTGGCGAGCCGGCCTACTCCACCGTCCGCGCGCAGCTGCGCGTCCTCGAGGAGAAGGGTCACGTCCGGCACGAAGAGGAGCAACTGCGCTACGTCTATCTGCCCGCGCAGTCGCATCGGGTGGCCAGTCGATCGGCGCTCAAGCATCTGGTCGATACGTTTTTCCAGGGCTCGCCGGAGCAAGTCGTTGAAGCGCTGCTCGGCAAGGATGGGTCGGGCGTCTCGCGCGAAGAACTCGATCGCATCGCCGGCCTGGTCGAGCGCGCCGCGCGCGAAAGCAGGCGCCGATGATCAAGGCCACGATCGTCCTGCTCGTCGCACACGCGGTGATTCCGCTGCTGAAGCGACGTTCGGCCGCCGAACGCCATGCGCTGTGGACGGCAGCGCTGACCATCGCGACGCTGCTGCCGCTGCTCACATGGCTCCTGCCCTCCTGGGAACCGGCGTGGGCACAGCGCGCCGCGGAGTCATGGCCGGTGTTCGAGTCCCGGTTGGATGGCGGCAACGCGGGTGACATTGTGATCCGTGCGACGGGCGTTGACGCCAGTGACCGGACCATCGCCGCCTTCGTGCCGTGGCTGTGGATCGCCGGCAGCCTCCTGCTCTGCGCGATGTTCGCGCGCCAGGCGTTACGTCTGCATCGGCTGACCGCGTCGGGAGTCGAGGCTCCAGCGCGGCATTCACTGATCGCCACTCGTGTGGCCGCGTCGCTCTCACTGCCGGCGCCGCGTCTGACGTGCAGCGATCGACTTCGTATTCCGCTGGCCTGGGGCCTCCGGCGCGCGCGCATCCTGCTTCCCACTCACTCACGTGAGTGGACTGACGAACGCCTCTGGTCTGTCTGCGCGCATGAGATCGCCCACATCTCACGCGGCGACTGGATCGCGCATCTCGCCGCCGAATGCGCCTGCCGGATCTTCTGGTTCAATCCTCTGTTCTGGATGGCGCGATCTCGTATGAGCCGCGAGAGCGAACGCGCCGCGGACGACATTGTCATCGGACTTGGCGCCAATGCAACGGATTACGCCTCGCATCTGATTGACATCATCCGCACGGCACACGCCAACGCGGTGATGGCTCCCGGCGTGTCGATTGTGGGGCGCTCCGGCTTCGAACACCGCATTCGCGCCCTGCTCAACGTGCTGATCAACCGCGCACGACTGTCGCGTCGCGGCACCGTTGCCATTGTCGCCGGCGCGTGCGTCGTAGCTGGTCCGCTGGCCGCGCTCGGTGCACGCGCGCGCTCAACGATCGAGATCCAGACGTCCAATCTTCCGCCCATCGACACTCGGGACGCGGGCGCCGCCGCTGACAGCGACAGCGAACCGGTGCGTGAGATTCGCCTGCTCGAAGAACGTGCGGGCGACATCGCGCCGTCAGTGGCGGAGTACACGACGCCGCCGCTCTATTCAGACGAGGCCCGTCGCCGCGGCATCGAAGGCCTCGTGTTCCTCCGCGCACACATCGACGCGAACGGGCGTGTCGACGATGCACGAGTGACGCGTGGGCTCGGCTTCGGGCTCGACCAGAACGCGCTCGTCGCGCTGCGGCAATGGCGTTTCCATGCAGGCACGCGTGACAGGACGCCGGTCCCCATGGACGTCGACGTCGAGATCGGATTCACGCTACGGAACGACTCGATCAACGCGCAGATCGCCAACGACATGGTGTCGCTGGTTGGCCCCGGGGTCACGCCGCCGCAGGCTGTGAAAGTGGTGAACCCCCGCTGGCCCGACGACAGCGTCACCGGCACCGTCGTCCTCGATGTGGTCCTCCTCGAGAACGGCACGCCACGTATCGTCCGGATTCTGCGCTCGCTCGGAACTGACCTCGACGACATCGCCGTCGAGGCCTTCGCGCAGTGGCGATTCAGCCCGGCGCAGAAGGACGGTCGGCCGATCAAGGTGCGCATGAACGCCGCAGTGAGAGTCCATGGCTAAGATTCGCAGCTCGGAGATCACGCCGAGAGAGGTGTATCTCAATCGGCGCACATTCATGAAGGCGTCGGCGCTCGGTGTCGTGGGAGCCTCGGTTGCGGGAGTGGCATTGAGCCGTTCCGACGTCGCCGCACAAGGGCTGCGCAACGTGCGCAAGAGTCCGCTGAGCACGACCGAGGCGCCAAACTCATACGATCACATCACCAGCTTCAACAACTTCTACGAATTCGATTCGGGCGCCGGTGACGGTCCGAAGCGGCTCTCTGGCCGATTCCGTCCGAGCCCATGGAAGATGGCTATCGAAGGTGAAGTCGCGAAGCCCGCGTCCTACGCGCTCGAAGACTTCATCAAACCGCACGTGCTCGAGGAGCGCATTTATCGCTTCCGCTGCGTGGAAGCCTGGTCGCTGGTCATCCCGTGGGTCGGTATTCCGCTCGCTGACGTCATCAAGCGCGTCGAGCCAACATCGAAAGCCCGCTTCGTGGAGTTCTACACACTCCATGATGTCGGACAGTTTCCCCAGCAACGCACCCACACGCTCGAGTGGCCGTACATCGAAGGCCTGCGCCTCGACGAAGCGATGCATCCGCTGACGATTCTTGCGGTCGGACTCTACGGCCAGGTCCTGCCGAACCAGAACGGCGCACCGATTCGGCTGGTCGTCCCGTGGAAGTACGGATTCAAGAGCATCAAGTCGATCGTGAAGCTCCGCTTCGTGGAGCGGCAGCCGATCAACACCTGGCAGCGCCAGTATCCGCAGGCCTACGGCTTCTACGCCAACGTCAATCCCGCGGTCGATCATCCCAACTGGAGCCAGGCGCGCGAGTCTCGGCTGCCGTCGCTCTTCAGGAACACACGCACGCTGCCCTTCAACGGCTACGCCGATCAGGTGCAGCATCTTTACGCCGGAATGGATCTGCGAAGGAATTATTAGATCGTCAATTGTTGATTTGATGATTTTCGATTGTTGAATCGTTGTGGATTGTTGATTGCTGGATCGTTGAATGAAGGAGCTGCCTGCTCGCATCCACCAATCAGAATTCGATAATCAACAACGAATCACCAATCAACGATCGATAAATCAAAAATGCAAGAATGGGCCGAATGGCCCACGCGGAGTACAACCCGCAGCTCGCGACGCTCGCGAGTGAACCACCCAGCGGAGATCGCTGGCTCCACGAGATCAAGTACGACGGCTACCGCATCGGCTGCGTGATCGACAAGAAGGGCGTGCGTCTCATCAGCCGAAACGGCAAGGACTGGACGCACGTCTTCCCTTCCATCGCCGAAGCCGCGAAGAAACTCAAGACCAGGGACGCGATCATCGACGGCGAAGTCGCGATGGTGATGGAGGACGGCCGTACGAGCTTCGCGGCGCTGCAGCAGGCTGCGGCGGGCACGGCGTCACACACGCCGCTGGTCTACTTCGTCTTCGATCTGCTTCGACTGAACGGTGAGCGTCTCGATCAATTACCGCTCGAGGAACGGAAGAGACGGTTGCGGGCACTCGTGGGAGCGAAGCAGACAGGAAGGGTCCGTTACGCGGAGCACATTCTCGGCGAGGGCGAGAAGCTGTTCGAGCACGCGACGACAATCGGGCTCGAAGGCATCATCTCCAAGCGGCGCGATCTGCCGTACGAACCCGGACGCAGCGACAGCTGGCGCAAGTCCAAGGTGATCCAACGCGGCGTGTTCGTCATCGGCGGCGTCACCGATCCAGAGGGCTCGCGTGTCGGCCTCGGCGCACTGCTGGTTGGTTATTACAATGGATCCCGCCTTATCTTTGCGGGACGCGTCGGCACCGGATTCTCACACGCGTTTGCCGTGGAACTCCGCGAACGTCTCGACAAGCTCGCGCAGAAACACTGTCCGTTCGATCCACCGATCGTGAAAGGGCCGGAGCGCCTCGCTCACTGGGTGAAACCCGTGCTCATGTGCGAGGCGACGTACACCGAGTGGACCAATGACGGGCGTCTTCGTCATCCCGTGTTCGTGAAGCTGCGGAAAGACGTGCCTAGTTCTTCTTTGTCCCGGCCGCCGGGCCCAGTCCAGGCTGCACGCCGAATCGCTGGTTCTCCTCGCAGATGAACTCGATGATCTCCTGATCCGGCATGAAGACCTGGTTGTGCCGGACGGTCCAGGGCTTGGTGTAGGCCTTGGGATCGTCGACGGTGATGTCGATCTCCATGCGTCCGTAGCTCACGCGACGGAACCGTTCGGTCATCTTCGCCTGTTCGGTCATTGGCGTGCCGACGATGTCGAGCCAGCCGTCGTCGCGGAAGCCGCTGGTCTCGACGACGAGCGTGTCGCCTTCCCACCGGCCAGTGGAGTACCCGTAATACCAGGGTTGCGGATCGTTCGTCGGCAGCGGACGGCCGTCGAGGAAGATCTGACGGATGCCGTAGCTGGCCTCATACAGGATCACAAGCAGCTTCGGCGTTTGGATGAACTTCCGCGGGAACCCCTGCGTGTGGAACTGCATCAGTCCCATGGGCAGACAGAACGCTTCGGGGTTGTCCTTGCTGTTGTTGTCCATCCGCTCTTTCTTGATCGCGGCGAACTCCGGTTTGATCGGCAGACCACCGGGAACGTTCTGGGCGACGTCGCGAAACATCGCGATCGGCGGTGTGCCGGGAGGCGCGACCGGTGCCGGCTGACCGCGTCCGCCTGTCGGCGCGCCGCGCCACAGACCGCTGAAGTCGGGCTTACCGTCCGGCGTGCGCGGCACCGGGGCATCCATGTCCGGTTCGCCCTTGGCGTTCTTCGGTACTGTGCCAGACGGATATGCGGGCCACTGCGCCAGGAGCGCCGGCGCCGTTATTACACACGCGATCACCGCCAACCAACGGACCACCGGTTTCATTAAGCCTCCCTGCCGCGAACCAGCGTATTATGCTCGACATGAACCGACGGGGGTTGCTGGGAATCGCCGCTGTTTCGGCGTTGTTGGTGTGGACCACGCCGGCCGCCGCCCATCATTCGTTCGCGGCGGAGTTCGATTCGAACCGTCCGCTCACCGTGAGCGGCACTGTGGTTCGGCTCGAGTGGACCAATCCGCACGCGCGTCTCGTCGTCGAAGCGACGGAGAACGGCAAGCCGGTCACCTGGGATTTCGAGCTCGGCCCGCCGAACGGCCTGATGCGCAATGGGTGGACCAGAAACTCGCTGAAGCAAGGGATGAAGGTGACGGTCAGCGGCTTCCACTCGAAGACGCAGCCGTACATCGCGAACGCGCGGACCGTCTCGCTCCCCGATGGACGCCAGGTGTTCGCGGGCTCATCCTTCGACACAGGGTCCACCAACTAGATCATTGTTGATTGGGCGATCTTTGATTGATCGATTGGTTGGTGATCGGTGATTGACGAATATTGATTGAAGCTCCCAATCGCCAATCAACAATCCGCAATCACCAACGAATCACCAATCCACAATCACCAAATCAACAATAGTCACCGCCACTTAAAAATCCACAGGCCGATCGAGAACGGCACGATCGCCCAGGCGAAGAGTGTCGCCAGCTCGACGCGAATGCCACCGAGCGTGGCGCCTTCCAGCACGACTCCTCTCAGCGCGTCGACGAGCGCGGTCAGCGGTAGCACGCGAATGAATGGCTGAACGACGTCGGGAAAATTCGCCGAAGAGAAGAACACGCCGCTCAGCACCCACATCGGCACCATGATCAGGTTCATCAGACCTGATATCGCTTCAAGCGTCCGCACCCGACTCCCAACCAGCAGACCGATCGATCCGAACGCGATTGCGCCGGTCAATGAAACGCACGCAATCGCGATGATCGAGCCGCGGACCGGCATCGCAAACGCCAGCGCGCCGAAGATCAACGGCACCGCCACCTCTGGTCCGAGAAACAGCAATCGAGCCAGCACCTGGGCGAGGAGGAACTCCCATTTCTGCATCGGGCTTGCGGCCAGCCGCTTGAGCAGCTTTCGCAGCCGCATCTGGACGGTCATGAATCCGATGCTCCACATCGAATTGTTCATGATGCCCAGCGCCACAATGCCCGGGATGAGCCAGTCCACGTAGCGCGAGCCGGGAATCGCGACGGCGTCTTCGTGCGCTTCCCACGGATCGCTCCGCCCCGCCGCGCGCTTCAGCACATCATCCACGACCATGCGCGCGATGCGGCTCTCTTCGCGATCGGGATCGAAGCGATAGGTTGGCGGGTTCCCGGGGCGGACGATGACGTGCACCTCGCCCTCGCGCATCTGATGCAGTTCCTCGTCGGCGGCAACGTCGCGAACGATGACACCCGGGCTGGAGGACAGCGTCTTCCGCAGCATCTCCGATGCGGCGCCCGGCGCCACACCGACACGCACTGGTTGCGAGCCCCGCGACGGAAACGCAATGGCCATCGCCACCGACATCACAATCGGGAAGAAGAAGGACCAGAAGAGCGCCTCGGGTTCACGGACGAACTCGCGGAGGCGTGCCAGCGTGAGCTCGATGAGCGGATGCTGCGCTCCGCCGCGCGCGGCGTTTCTTGTTGCGGTGATGGCGTTACTCGTCACGGAGGTGTCGTCCGGTCAGCGACATGAACACGTCTTCCAGTGTGCCCTCGTGCACGACGACCTTTGGCGCACCGAGACCGGCCACCAGTGACTTCGGTGTATCGAGCGCAATGATCTTCCCATGATCGACGATGGCGACGCGATCGCAGAGTACCTCGGCCTCGTCCATGTAATGCGTCGTCAACACGATGGTGCCGCCGGCGGCGCGATATCGCTGCAACACGCCCCAGAGCTGCCGGCGTGACTGCGGATCG
>JBKPRH010000414.1:0-10755 GCA_046765795.1 Acidobacteriota bacterium
GCCCTACTCGAACTGCTCGCGGCGTGAGCGAGGATCCTTTTTTCACCGTCTAGGTGAACTTCTCGCAGGGTGTTTGATCAGGGAGATCCCTATCCGTCGAATTTCATTCGGGTTTTGCACGATCTTTTTCCTGCACCAGAACTACGGATCTGGCAGCGCCCTTGCTCCGACTCGGCCGTCTTCGAGACAGCATCTTTTCAGTCGATGGCTAGACAAGATTTCCAGGTTGCACCGGATAACCAGACGACCATCGTCGGATCGGGTGCCATTACAGGGGAGAACCCTAATCAGTCATGAATGACCGACGACGCGGTGAGCGAAATATTCTTTCGCAACCCGGCATGGGCACCGTGCGGGTGACACAGGACGTGGAAGTCACGCGTCTCGACAGCATGGAGGCCTCCGTCATCACGACGCAGACGCTGCCCGTCGGCGAACGCGTCCTGCTGGAGATTCCTGACGAGCGCAGCGCGATCTCAAAGGCCCGGCTGTTTCGGACCGTGAAGACTCGTTTCGTCTTCAAGGACGGCCGGCTGCGACGTGAGGTCCAACTCGCGATCATCGGGCATACTGGTATCCCCGAGGCGAGGGCCGCGACCGAACCGTTCCGCGTGTCTACATCGCCGATGATCGCCGCCATTAGCCGCCGCGTGCCGGTCCGCCTGGTGGAAGTCAGCACCTCCGGATGTCTGTGTGATTCGCCGACGCCGCTCGAAGAAGGGAGCGTCGGTTTTGTCGAGGTGAGGACTCCCGGCCAGCAGCGCACCGAGGCGGTGCGGATCCTTCGAACCCAGCGTGCGGGGGGTACGAGCTGGCCATACCGGATGGCGTTCGAGTTCCTGACGCTTGCGCCTTTATCTCCTGAATCATTACGGGGCGTCGCTGCCGTCATCGCCACCGGAGTTCCATCCGTTCAAAGAACATAAATGCCTACACAGAACTTGACGATCGACGAACCGGTATTGCTCGGGAGTGGCCCCGCGATGGAGTGGTTGCGCGCTGCAGCCACTCGAGTGGCTGGAGGCCACGCCAAAGTCCTCATCACGGGCGAAAGCGGGGTCGGCAAAGATCTCGTCGCGCGATTCATTCACGCACGCTCGCCTCGTGCGTCGCGGGCGTTCGTCGCCCTGAATTGCGCCGGCATTTCCGAGACGCTGCTCGAATCAGAGCTGTTCGGCCACGTCCGCGGCAGCTTCACCGGCGCGCATCGCGACAAGATCGGCCTGTTTCAGCTGGCCGACAAGGGCACGGTGTTTCTTGACGAAGTCGGCGAGATGAGTCTGCGGATGCAGGCACTGCTCCTGCGCTTTCTCGAGAATGGCGAGGTCAAGCCGGTCGGGTCCGACCGCGTCTCAGCCAAAGTCGATGTCCGGGTGATTGCGGCGACCAACCGCAACCTGGCTGATCTGGTGGCGAGAGGTCTGTTCCGCGAAGACCTGATGTATCGCATCATGGTCGTGCATCTCGAGGTGCCGCCGCTCAGGAATCGGCGCGAAGACATTCCTGTACTCGTCTCGCACATCATCGAGCGCGGCTCACTGGCGCTCGAGCTCTCGGCCGACGCGTTGAGCGCACTCGAGGCCTACCACTGGCCCGGCAATGTTCGCGAACTGCAGAATCTCACCGAGCAGTTGGCCTGGCTGCACGGCGGTGGGCATATCGACGTGAAAGATCTGCCGGGCCATCTCGTCGCATCAGCGAGCGGCGGCCTCGTACCGTCACGCGAACGACGCAAGCGTGTGGCGGATCATCTCTACGAAGGACTCGCCACGGGGACGTGCTCGTTCTGGGAGCACATCTACCCGATGTTCATCAATCGCGACATCACGCGAGCCGACATCATGGCGATCGTCCGGCAGGCGCTGCTCGAGACCAGCGGGAACTACCGAGCCGTCCTGCAGGTGCTCGGCATGCCGCCCAACGACTACAAGCGGTTTCTCAACTTCCTGTCCACGCACAGCTGCAACGTGGACTTCCGCGAGTTCCGCTCGGGACGCGCGTCACGCGAGCGGCCGATGGATCCGCCGTTCACGATAGCAACGTTCGTCGAGGCCGGCACGCGCGCGAGAACGACGGCGCGCGCAAATTGAGTAGCTTCCTGCGGCCGCTCCGCAAAGCCGCGGGCGACACATGCTCGCTCGTGAACGTCCGCACGGGTTCAGTGATCGCTGAAGTCGTCGAATCAGCGCTGGACTCGAAGAGTCGTCGCAAGGGATTACTTGGTCGTGACTCCCTCGCCGACAGCCATGCGCTCGTGCTTGCGCCATGCGGATCCGTTCACACCATCGGGATGCGCTTCCCGATCGACGTGCTGTTCATGAACGCCGACGGCAGCGTGATCAAGATCGTCGAGCGCATGGGCGCGTGGCGCATGGCGGGATCACTGCAGGCCTGCATCACCGTGGAACTGCCGACGGGTTCGGTGCAACGCCATCACGTACTCACCGGTGATCGATTGTCGATACAGTCTGGTTCTTCCGCGCAGACTTGATAACTGTCTGGACCCCACTAGACAAAAGAGTGGTCATCCTGTCGACCCACTAAGGACAATCCCTGATATCACTCGGCGAACCGGGGCTCTGAGTTCAATTTTGTCGTCGTTCACACACGCGGCAACGAAGTTGCTGTTACATCGTTGCGATGAGCGATCGGCGTCTTCACCCACGTTCTGTCTTCCTCGCACCAGCGAGCGCGCAACTACGGATCACCGTTGACGCCGACATCGAGCAGTGGCTCGACACGCGTGCCGTGGTGATCAGCAGCAGCGCCTGCGCCTGCGGTGACGAACTTCTGGTCCACTCTCTCGACGAGGGCCGGGAGGTGACGTTCTGTACCGCCACCGTGTTGTCGTGTGAGCCGATCGGCGGTCATCCCACGCGCTACCGAATCAATTTGTCTCTCACTCCTGCACGCGCTCCGGCGCATCTCGATGGCGTACCGGTTGCGTGAAAAAACGTGACAGTGACCATCACATCGCTGACGAGAACCAAACCCATTCGCATTTTCGACGTGAGCGCCGGCGGCTGTCTGCTGGAATCGCGCGAGCCGCTCCCGATCGGTACCGTCGGACTTCTCACGATGAATTTCGACGGCCGTTTACGCCAGGAATGGATTCGTGTGTGCCGTGTGCAGGCTGACGAAAGTCGCCGCGGTCCATGCCTGGTGAGTGTGGAATTCCTGCCCCTCGAACCTGCCGGCGCGGAGTCGCTCCGCGGCGCGGTGCTGCGGTTGCGCGCGATCGGCACGCGCACGCATTTCCCGACGCCGTCCGGACGATCGTCTGGCGATCCCGGGAAGTCCGTGGAGCGCGGTGACGCAGTCAGTGTCGCCTCATCGCCGGTAGCACCCGATGATCACGAAGATCACGAAGATTTGAATTCTTCGTGCATTTCGCTGGAGTTGGCAACGCCGTTGCTCAGTAGCCCCGCACGGGCGTGCCCGAAGCCCGAAAAGGAGTAGTCCACATGAAGGCGCTTGTAGTCCGGCTCGTCCGGAATGATGAGGGACAGGACCTCATCGAGTACGTGTTGATCGGAACGTTGGTCTCGATTGCAGTTGTCCTCGGGGCCACCGCGCTCGGAACGAACCTGAACACTTGGTACAACAACATGGCGACGTGGGTGTCCCAGCACTCCACGGTCTAACAGGTTGCAGCGGCTGCGAGGTGCCGGTGTGACTGCTGGCACCCGCATTCGCGACCTGAGAGGGTACCTATGAAAGCGCTCATTCTACGTCTCGTTCGGAACGATGAGGGACAGGACCTCATTGAGTACGTGTTGATTGGAACGCTGGTTTCGATCGCAGTTGTCCTCGGGGCCACCGCGCTCGGAACAAACCTGAACACCTGGTACCAGAACATGGCTGACTGGGTGTCGCAGCACTCGACGGTGTAGCTGTTCTAGCGGTTGCGGGTGTCGGTACCGCACCGCCACCCTCAACTCAAGAAATGGTCATGACGTTTCTTCGTCGCCTGTGGATCGATGACCGGGGGCAGGACCTCGTCGAATACGTCCTTCTCGGTGCGACCGTCGCATTGGCCGGGCTCGCCGCCATGCAGGCATTCCCCGCGATGGCCAATAACCTGTACACCGGTTGGGATAACGCGCAACAAAACCTTTGGTATCCGCAACCGCCGGCGAGTTGATTCTCATCATGATCGTCCCTGCGATTGTCGTCAGTATCTGTCTGGTCGCCTGCGTGTTCGACGTTCGAACGCGGCGCATCCCCAACTGGCTCACGCTCTCGGGCGCAGTGGCCGGCCTCCTGTATCACCTGGCGACGTCCGGCCTCGGCGGACTACAGACAGCCGCGGCTGGTTGGGTCCTCGGTCTCCTGCTGCTGCTGCCGTACTTTGCGCTGGGCGGCATGGGTGGCGGTGACGTGAAGTTGATGGCCGCGCTCGGGGCCTGGCTGGGTCCGTGGGAAACCTTCTGGCTGGCCATGTATGCCGGCATTTGTGGCGGTGTGCTCGGCCTGATCGTCGCGTTGACGCATGGATACGCCAGACGCGCGGTCGCCAACGTCAAGCACATGCTCGGCTACTGGGCCACCGTCGGTTTGCAGCCCGTGCCCGGCATGACGCTCGAGACCTCCTCCTCGCCACGTCTGGCCTTCGCGATTCCTATCCTTGCGGGAACGATGGTGACGCTATGGCTCAAGTAAGAAGCAGCTTCCGATCGGAGCGCGGCGCCGAGCTGATCGAGTTCGCCGTGGTCATGCCGATTTTGATTTTCATCATTGCCGGAATCTTCGAGTTCGGCATGATGTTTCGTGCCCTCGAAGCCATTACCAATGCGGCTCGCGAAGGCGCCCGTGTCGGTGTGCTGCCCGGGTACGACGTGCCCGATGTGCAGACGCGCGTGAACGACTATCTCAATGCCTCAGGGCTGACCGGCGCACACACGACCACCGTGACCAATCAGACCCTCGCCACCGGCGCGGGGACCTTTACCGCCAGGTCGGTGAATGTCTCGTACCCCTATACGTTTGTCGTACTCAGTGGCTTTGCTCCGATGGTTGGCGGCGGCACCTTCGGGTCCATCAACCTGACCGCAGCCTCGATCATGCGAACCGAGACCCAAGCGACGCCCTAACGGAGAAACCATGAAGAAGCAGCACCGCACTCTGATCGTCATGCTCGTGGCCGTCCTGACGGCGGCAATTGGCAGCTACGGGGTCTACCGCGCCGTTCTGCAAATGCCTGTGCGTGAAGTCGAGGTCGCCAGCATGCAGGTCGTCGTCGCCGCGCAGTCGCTCCCCATGGGCACGCGGCTTCACCCCAATCACTTGCGGGTCGTGCCGTGGCCGTCGCGCAATCCCGTGGCCGGCTCATTCAGCGACGTGAAGGAGCTCGTCGATCGCGGGGTGATCACGCCGATTGCCGAGAACGAGCCAATCACGGTCACCAAAGTCGCCTCGCTCGAAGCAGGCGCCGGACTCCCGCCGGTCATTCCCGAGGGCATGCGCGCGATTTCGGTGAAGGTGAACGAAGTGGTGGGTGTGGCCGGGTTCGTCACGCCTGGAACGATTGTTGACGTGCTGGTCACGGCACGCACCGGCAGTACTGGAACCGACGAAACGATGACCCGAACGGTTGTGAGCAAGGTGAAAGTGCTCACCGCCGGCACGAAGTACGACCAGGAGAAATCCAAGGTCGGGGAACCGATTCAGACGTCGGTCGTGACTTTGGCGGTGTTGCCTGAGGACGGGGAACGAATTGCGCTGGCCCAGAACCAGGGAACGGTCACACTCGCGCTGCGCAATCCGTTGGACGTGGATCCGACGGACACACAGGGCGTGAAGATGCAGAACCTGATGCGCGGGAAAAACCCCGAGCCGGTCATCGAGAAGAACCGCGTGATCCGCAAGATTGTGACTCTGCCGGCCGCGCCACCGCCAATCAAGGAATACACCGTCGAAACGATCCGCGCCGCAAAACGCGGCTCCGAGGTAGTTAAGTGATGAAGTCCGTTCTTCGAGTCCTGGCTGTCGCCGTACTGGCGGTGACATCGATCGGCGCGCAAGAAGCCGCTCGTATCCCGCAGGTATCGGTCACCGCCGGCCGATCGACGGTTGTCTCGACCACGTTCGATATCACACGGATCGCGATCACGAATCCGGCGGTGGCTGACGCCGTGGTGGTGCAGCCTCGCGAGATCCTGGTTGATGGCAAATCGCCCGGCACGATCACGCTGATGGTGTGGGGTGCCGGCGAGCGCGTCCAGTACGACATCGTCGTCGAGCAGCCGATCAGCTCGCTCGAGCAGCAGCTCCATCAGTTGTTCCCAGGCGAGGAAATCGTCGTGACGGTCAACGCCGACGGCATCGTGCTCTCGGGTCGCGCATCGAACACACAGACGATGCTGCGGATCGGCGAGGTCGTCCGCGCGGCGCAGCCCAAGGCCAACGTGATCAACATGATGCAGGTTCCCGGCGGCAGCGACGCGCAGCAGGTGATGTTGCAGGTGCGCATCGCCGAAGTGAATCGACGCGCGGTGAGCGAGCTCGGAACCAGCCTGTTCACCGGTGCGAGCGGAGCGGGCGATTGGATCGGGCGCGGGACCACCGGTCAGTTTCCATCGGTCACCTACAAAGATATCGGGGTAACCAAAGACCAGTTCGGCAATACCGCGGTGAGTGGCACGATGGAGTTCAGTGATTTCCTCAACATCTTTCTCTTCAACACTCACTGGAACGCCGGGGCACTCATTCGCGCGCTGAAACAGACCGGTCACTTCCAGAGTCTCGCCGAGCCGAACCTGATTGCCTACAACAATCGGGAAGCCAGCTTCCTCGCCGGTGGAGAGTTTCCTGTTCCGATGGTCAGCTCCATCGGCCAGGTGAGCATCGTGTTCAAGGAATTCGGTGTCCGGCTCAATTTCACGCCAACGATTGCCGGCGATCTGATTCGCCTGAAGGTACGGCCTGAAGTCAGTGAGCTCGACTTCAACAACGGCATCACGCTCGAAGGTTTCCGCATTCCGGCGCTCACCACGCGCCGGGCGGAGACGGAAGTGGAACTGCGCGATGGTCAGTCGTTCGCCATTGCTGGTCTGATCGACAACACCGCGCAGTTGGATCAGGCGGCGATTCCGCTGCTCAGCCAGGTGCCGATCATCGGTCACCTGTTCAAGAGCAAGGCGGATCGCAAAGAACGGATGGAGCTGCTGGTGTTGATCACGCCGCGGCTGGTTCGCGCGCTCAATCCTGACGAAGTTCCGCCGCTGCCGACGCTTCCTGGCCGCTTTCTGCCGCCCGGCGACGATCTCGGCCTCGACGGAGGAAGTGGAACGGTGGACGGCCCGCCTGCGGAGAACCGCGATCGCCGCTGACGACAGCGGAGACAAGGCTGAGACGTATGCGCATCACCAGAGGACGCTTGGATTCAGAACGCGGCGCGGTACTGCTGCACGTCGCCATCAGCATCCTCGTCTTGATCGGGCTCCTGACGTTCGTCGCCGACTGGGGCGTGATGTGGGTCGCCCGGGGCCAGGCGCAGAACTCGGCTGATGCAGGCGCGTTGGCCGGCGCCGTCGCGATGGCGTTCGACCCGAATGGCTGGACGGATCGGACGGTAAATGGACCTGCCCGGCAAGCCGCGCAGCGACTGGCGCTGGACAACGAGGTGTTCGGCGTCTCCCCGGATGTCGTTATGGCCACCGACGTGAACTTCACCAATGCACCGGCCGACATGTGCCCTGCCGATGTCAACGGCTTGACCGGATGTATTCGCGTTGACGTGTATCGCAATCAAACGCGCCTCAACCCGTTGCCGTCGATCTTCGGCCAGATATTCGGCTTAACCGGTCACGGTGTGCGCGCGACCGCAACCGCGCGAGTTGCCGTGGCGGATGCCAGCGACTGCCTGAAGCCTTGGATCATTCCCGACAAGTGGACCGACAACAACGATACGTCGCCCGAGCACCCGGGAAACATGCCGCCAGAGTGGCGGTCGGATGACACGTACGAAACCGTTGATAGGAGAGGCAACCCCCTCGCCACTCCTGATGTGTACGTAGCGCCCGTCAACGGCAACCCAGGAACAGGGTTCACGGTCGCCGCAGATCTCGGTACACCGATCGTGCTCAAACAAGGCGACCCGCACACGTCGCTCGAAGCGGGCGTGTTTCAACCCGTTCGCATTCCGAGATACGACGGCAACAGCACGGGTGGGTCCGACTATGCGGACAACATCGCCAGTTGCTCCGGCATCCCGGTCGGCATCGGTGACATTCTCGAGAGCGAGAACGGCAACATGATTGGCCCCACGAATCATGGGGTCGACGATCTCATCGCGCTCGATCCCGGCGCGCGGTGGGATAACAACACACACACCGTGACCAATAGTTGCCAGACCGCGAACCCTTCCTGCGGAAGAAGTCCGCGCATCGTCGCCGTTCCCGTCTTCGATACGGCGTACTTCTACAGCACGGACCGTCAGGGATTGCCGACCTTCAGAATCGTGAACATCCTCGGATTCTTCATCGATCACATGAACGGCAACGATGTCGTCGGCTACTTGATGGAGGCGCCGGGTCTGGTGACGGGGTCAACGCCTCCGATCGACCCTCGTTCCTCGTTTCTTACCTCGATTCAGTTGATCCGATAAGGCAAACCCTTGGTGATTCACGTCGCAGTTCTGAGTTCGGATTCACGTCTCGACGAGGCGATTCGCGCCGCGGGTATTTCGACCACACGACTCGGTGGCGACACACGCGGCGGCGCGCATGCTCCGACGGCGATCATCGCCGACGTGCGTGGGCTGTCACAGTTGCCTCCCGCGCTGCTCGCGGCGCGCAAAGACCACCCCTCTGCCAGTGTGATTCTGGTTGCGTCAACGCTCGATCCACGCCTGATGCTCGAAGCCATGCGGGCCGGTGTGAGCGAGTGCGTCCAGGAACCGATCACGGCCGAAGCGATTGGCCAGGCGATTCGCAGGGTCATCTCAGGAGCCCAGCCAGCCCCCACCGGACAGGTGTTCGCATTCGTCGGCGCCAAGGGCGGCGTCGGAACGACCACGTTGTCGGTGAATACGGCCGCGATGCTCGCCCGTGCCAGTAAGAGCGACGTGCTGCTGATCGATCTCCACGTCGGTCTCGGTGACGCCGCACTGTTCCTTGGCGTCGAGCCGCGGTTCTCGGTCATCGATGCGCTCGAAAACGTCCATCGCGTCGATGAGTCGTTCTTTGGCAGCGTAGTCGAAAAGACCAAGGTCGGCGTCGACCTTCTGGGGTCTTCGGATCGCATGATCGCCGGGGGCATCGACTCGCAGCGCCTGCGCGCGCTGATCGAGTTCGCCGCCACGCGATACCGCTACACCGTGCTGGATGTTCCCCGGTCTGATGTGACGGTGCTCGACACACTGGAAGCGGTCTCGACGGTCGTCGTCGTCACCACTCAGGAGCTGCCGTCGCTGCGCAGCGCGGGCCGCCTGGCCCACATGCTGCGCTCGCGCTACGGCGCTGCGCGCGTGATGGCGGCGATGAACCGCTTCGATCGGCGTTCAGAGATCGCGCACGCCGACGTCGAGCGCGTCATCGGCGATTCGGTGAAGCACGTGATCCCGAGCGATTACCGAATGGCCCTTCAAGCGTTGAATGTGGGCCGGCCCGTGGCGCTCGAGGCGGGCCCGCTCGCCGAGGCCCTGAGAAGTCTCGCCGGTGATCTCGGCGGCATCGTGAAACAGAAGCGGCCAGCGTCATCAAGCGTCTTCGGTCGGCTCGCGTTCCGGCGGGCATAAGGGGAAACATGAGCAGCGCGATTGTCCCGGCATCACCCATCGGACGAATCAGAACCGCCGTTGACGACCGAACGACCCGGTATCTGGAACTCAAGGGCCGCGTACACCAGGAGCTGCTGAACCGGCTCAACCTCGACCGGCTGACGCAAGTGTCACGCGTCGACGCCGAGCCGGAAATCCGCAGCGTGGTCGGGATGATTCTCGATCGCGAGAGCGCGGCGATGCCGCTCAGCCTGTTCGAGCGCGAGACGATCTCGTCAGACGTGCTCGACGAGCTCTTCGGACTGGGTCCGCTGGAGCTGTTGCTGAAGGACCCGGCCATCTCCGACATCCTCGTGAACCGCGCCGACCAGATCTACATCGAGCGCGAAGGTCGAATCGAGGAAACCGACATCGTCTTTCGTGACGACAAGCATCTGATGCAGATCATCGAGCGGATCGTCAGCGCCGTCGGCCGGCGCATCGACGAATCCAGCCCGATGTGCGACGCGCGTCTGCAGGACGGTTCGCGCGTCAACGTCATCATCCCGCCGCTGGCCCTCGATGGACCAGTGATGTCCATCCGGCGGTTCAGAACCGATCGCCTCGGTGCCAACGATCTCGTCGAACGCGAATCGTTGACGTCGCCCATGCTGGAGTTTCTGAAGGGCGCGATCGGCGCTCGTCTAAACGTCATCGTCTCGGGCGGCACCGGCGCCGGTAAGACGACGATGCTCAACGTGCTCTCGAGCTTCGTGTCGGAATCAGAACGGGTCGTGACGATCGAAGACGCCGCGGAACTGACGCTCAGACAGCGTCATGTCGTCAGGCTTGAGACGCGTCCGCCCAACATCGAAGGCAAAGGAGGCATTCGCCAGCGGCAGCTGGTGATCAACGCCCTGCGTATGCGCCCCGACCGCATCATCGTCGGCGAGGTCCGCGGTGAGGAAGCGCTGGACATGCTCCAGGCCATGAACACCGGCCACGACGGGTCGTTGACGACCATCCACGCGAACAGCCCACGCGACGCGTTGTAT
>JBKPRH010000415.1:0-26759 GCA_046765795.1 Acidobacteriota bacterium
GGCAGCCGTCCCTCGCTGTCGAGCAGCGTGCCGTCTACGTCGATGCCAATCAGTCGAATCATGCGCAGTCTTGTGGCCCGAGCGGTCGGGCAGGTTACGATAGAAAGGTTATGACATTGGGGCCGTTCGAGGGAGTGAATGCCGGGTACGTTCTCGAACTGTACGAACGATACCGGCAGAATCCTGAATCGGTCGATCCCGCAACCCGCGAAGCGTTCAAGACCTGGACGCCAACTGAACTCGAAGCCGAACTGGCCGCTCCAAGAGGACCAGCCCAACCCGGTCCGACAGCACGAACCGAAGGCGCACCGGTTCCCGACGTCCACATCATCGTCGGCGCCGTCAACCTCGTCTCGTCGATCCGCCGATTCGGACACCTGGCCGCGCGAATCGATCCGCTGGGTTCCGAACCGCAGGGCGACCCGACGTTATCGCCGGGCGCACACGGCATCACCGAAGACGATCTGAAACGGCTGCCGGCCTCGCTCGTGGGCGGGCCCGTCGCCGAGTCCTCGTCGAATGCGTACGAGGCCATCGAGAAGCTGCGACGCATCTACTGTTCGACGACCGGGTTCGATATCTCGCACGTCTTCGTGCCAGAAGAGCGCACCTGGCTGCGGCATGCCTTCGAATCGGGACGGTTCCTGCCGCCGATGGATCCGGACAGCGCGCGAGAGCTTCTCGATCGCATCACGCAGGTGGAAGTCTTCGAGCGATTCCTGCATCGCACATTCCCCGGCAAGACACGCTTCTCCATCGAAGGCGTGGACATGCTGGTGCCGATCCTCGATTCGCTGATCGCCGGCGCCGCCACGCACGGTGCGCGCCACACGATTATCGGCATGGCGCATCGCGGCCGGCTGAACGTCCTCGCCCACATTCTCGAGAAGCCGTACGCGCAGATACTCGCGGAGTTCAAGGACCCGGTCGCCGCTGATGCGTTACGCATCGACCTTGGCTGGATGGGGGACGTGAAGTACCACGCCGGCGCCAGCACCACCGGACCGGAGAGTCACACCTACGTGACGATGCCGCCGAATCCGAGCCATTTAGAGGCCGTGGATCCGGTGGTCGTTGGTATGGCGAGAGCCGCAGGAACTGTTGCCGATCGCCCGGGACCACCGCGATTCGACGGCGTCCTGACGCTACCGATCCTGATTCACGGCGACGCCGCCTTCCCCGGTCAGGGCATCGTTGCCGAAACGCTGAACCTGTCGCGGCTGAGCGGCTACGACACGTCGGGCACGATTCACATCATCGCCAACAACCAGCTCGGATTCACCGCGACGCCGGACGAGTCCTACAGCACCAGTTACGCCAGCGGTCTCGCCCGCGGCTTCAAGATCCCCATCGTCCACGTCAACGCCGACGATCCGGCTGCGTGCCTCGAAGCCGCACGGTTGGCGTGGGAATACCGCGCCCGCTTCGGTCTCGACTTCCTCATCGATCTGATCGGATACAGGCGCTACGGGCACAACGAAGGCGACGAGCCGGCATTCACGCAGCCGCTGATGTACAAGCGCATCTCCGCGCACAAGACCGTGCGCGAGCTGTTTGCCGATCAACTCGCCCAGCAGGGAACGGTGCCGCGCGAGGAATCCGACCGGCTGGTGAAGAAGTATTTCACCGAGCTCGAGCAGGCATTCGCCTCACTGAAGCCCGAGGAAGATTACGTGGCACCAGTCTCGGAGCTGGCGCCTGCAGGCACGGCCGCCAAAACCGAAACGGGCGTGAAGGTCGAGCGTCTCCGCGAGATCAACGACTCGCTGCAGTCGGCGCCCGACGGCTTCACGTTTCATAAGAAGCTCGAGCGCGGCCGCGAGCGTCGCAAGGCGATGTTCAACAATCCGACCGACCGCACCGTCGATTGGGGCGCAGCGGAGGAACTGGCGTACGCCACGATTCTCGCCGACGGCACGCCGATCAGACTCACGGGTGAAGACGTCGAGCGCGGCACATTCAGCAGCCGCCATGCGGTCTTCTACGATGCGGCGAACGGCAACCGCTTCGTCCCGTTGCAGTCGTTCGCCCATGCGCACGCGTCGTTCGAAATCCATAACAGTCCGTTGAGCGAGAACGGCACCGTCGGGTTCGAGTTCGGCTACAACATCCAGGAACCATCGCACCTCGTGCTCTGGGAAGCGCAGTACGGCGACTTCATCAATGGCGCGCAGATCATCCTCGATCAGTTCGTCACGTCGGCACGAGCCAAGTGGGGGCTGAAGCCATCGCTCGTGTTCCTGCTTCCTCACGGGTACGAAGGACAAGGGCCGGAACACTCGAGCGCCCGGCCCGAGCGCATTCTGGAAGCCGCAGCGGGAATCAACCTGCGGCTGGTCAACTGCACGACGGCCGCGCAGTATTTCCATCTGCTGCGACGTCAGGCCAAGCTCCTCAAAACGGATCCACTGCCGCTGTTCGTGCTCACGCCGAAGAGTCTGCTGCGTCATCCGGCGGTGGCGTCCGCGCCGATCGAACTCGAGACCGGCCGCTTCCAATCGGTCATTGACGATGACGAAGCGCGAGCACGGGCCAAGAACGTCCGCCGCATCGTGCTGTGCAGCGGCAAGGTCTACGTGGACCTGATCGGCAGCGAGCGGCGCAAGACGTCAACCGAAGTCGCGATCGTCAGGGTCGAGCAACTCGCGCCGTTCCCTGGCGTCGCGCTCCGCGAAGCGCTCGACGGCTACCCCGCGGTCCGCGACATCGTCTGGTTACAGGAAGAGCCCGAGAACATGGGCGCGTGGGAGTTCATGCGTCCCAACATCGAAGAGCTGATCGGCGACCGCTATCCGCTGCATTACATCGGCCGCGCGCGCAGCGCGAGCCCGTCGGAAGGGTCGTCGGCGTGGCACCAGCTCAATCAGCGTGCCCTCGTCGAGCGCGCATTCGATCTCGGCAGCCACGCGACTGAATCACCGAAGGTTCTTTCAAAGCCGGCCCGGAGTCTGACCGGCTCGAAGCGCTGATCTCTATGTCCAACATCGTCGTTCCTGTACTCGGAGAATCGATCGTCGAGGCGCGTATCGCCAAGTGGCTGAAGAAGCCGGGCGATCACGTCGAGGTCGGCGACCCGCTCGTGGAGCTCGAGACCGAAAAGACCAACCTCGAGCTGAGCGCGGAGAAGCGCGGCGTGATCACGAGCATCGCGCGTAAGGAAGGCGAGGACGTCAAGATCGGCGAACTGCTCGCTGTCGTCGATGAGAACGGCGCCGGAGCCGCTCCCCCTGCGGCAGCGCAGTCGGGCAATGGCTCAAAGGCCGCGGCGTCTGCGCCTGCACCCGCTCCAGCTGCTGCTCCCGCGGAACAACCAAAGACGACGCCGACCGCGCGGCGCATGGCGGAGGATCACAAAGTCGATCTCGGTGGCGTTCAAGGCTCAGGATCCGCCGGTCGTGTGATGAAGCAGGACGTCAGGGACGCAATGACGCCCGCACCTTCCGCACCGACAAGCGACAAGGTTGCACCGACACGCGAAAGCAGGATTGCACCGACGACCGCCAGGCCGCTTGCACCAACACGCCCCGGCGATCGCACCGAGGAACGCGTCCGCATGACGAAGCGGCGGCAGACGATCGCGCGCCGGCTCGTCGAGGCTCAGCAAACGGCCGCCATGTTGACGACGTTCAACGAGGCGGACATGACGCAGATCATGGCGCTTCGCGACCGGCGCAAGGAGTCGTTCAAGAAGGAGTTCGGTGTCGGCCTCGGCATCGCGTCGTTCTTCGTCAAGGCAAGCATCGCGGCGCTGCGCTCGTTCCCCGCGCTCAACGCAGAGATTCAGGGCGACGAGATCGTCTACAAGCACTACTTCGATATGGGCATGGCCGTCGGGGCCGAGGGCGGACTGGTCGTCCCGGTGATTCGCGACGCGGATCGCATGACGTTCCCCCAGATCGAGCTGGCCATCCGCGATTTCGCGAAGAAGGCTCAGGACGGGACGCTCACGCTCGAGGACCTGCGCGGCGGCACGTTCACAATCACCAACGGCGGCGTCTTCGGGTCACTGCTCAGCACGCCGATCCTCAATCCTCCGCAGGTCGCCATTCTCGGACTCCACAAGATTCAGGACCGTGTGGTCCCCGTCAACGGGCAGCCGGCGATCCGGCCAATGATGTATATGGCGCTGTCTTATGATCATCGGATTGTTGATGGCCGAGAGGCGGTCCAGTTCCTGGTCAAGGTGAAGGAATACATCGAGGACCCGGCCAACCTGCTGATTGAGGGATAAATTCAGGCTTATGCGCACGCTGTTCTCGCTCTTGTTCGTCGCGCTTCTGGCCTCCAGCGCAGCCGCGCAGGACACGAAGATCATTCCGGCGCCTTCCGACCTCGGCGCGCCGCCAAACGACGCCGTCAAGAGCTCGACTGGGCTGATTTCCAAGACGCTCAAACCGGGGACGAGCGATGAGAAACCCATCGCCACCGACGTCGTCACCGTGAACTACACCGGCTGGCGCAGCGACGGGATGATGGTCGACAGCAGCGTGGCGCGCGGCCAGGCGTCGACGTTCCCGCTCGACAAAGTGATGGCCGGCTGGCGCGAGTGCGTGATGCTCATGACCATCGGCGAGACGCGCCGCTGCTGGGTTCCGCAGGCGCTTGCCTACAACGGCCGCGCAGGACGTCCCACGGGCACCGTTGTCTTCGACATCGAGTTGATCGATTTCCGTCCCTCACCGCTGATTGCACCGCCTGACGTCAAAGGGCCGCCGGATGATGCCAAGCGCACACCGAGCGGGCTGGCGTACAAGGTGCTACGCCCAGGCAAAGGCACGCGCAGCCCGAGCCCGTTCTCGCAGGTGAGCGTGCACTACACGGGGTGGACAACCGAGGGCCGCATGTTCGACAGCTCGGTCCCGAGCGGCATGCCACGGTCGATGCGACTGGACGAAGTGATCAAGGGCTGGAGCGAGGGCGTGCCGATGATGACCGAAGGCGAGCGCATGCGCTTATGGGTGCCCGAGAAGCTGGCCTACGAGGGCAAGAGCGACCCGAAGGGGATGCTCGTCTTCGACATCGAGCTCGTCGCAATTCAGTAACGACCGCGGAACAATCCATCGCGCGCGGGGAAAATTCCCCGCGCCGCACATCCCCCACCGAACGTCACTCGCAATTTCCATCGTTTCTGTATCGGTGGCGCAGGTACGGCAAGTGCTCCTTCATATGCCGTTATGGCCTCTGCTATTTCGCTCGAGTACCCGCAAAGAGATTCGTTCAAGACTCTGGACGGAAAAGCCAGTTTCTACGCGGCGTACGACGCGGCGTTGAAAACGTGGCCGGTTCCCTTCGAGGAACTCGACGTTCCAACACCATTCGGCACCACGCATGTGCTCGTCACCGGACCAAAGGATGCGCCCCCGTTGGTGCTCCTGCATGGATATATGGCGACGTCAGTGATGTGGGGCCCGAACGTCGGCGACTTCAGCCAGCGCTACCGGGTGTACGCCATCGACACGATGGGACAACCAAGCAAGACGATCCCTTCAGAACCGATCGCGAGCGCTGCAGATTACGTGACATGGCTGACGGCAACGCTCGACGCCCTCGATCTCGACCGCGTGAATTTGCTGGGGATGTCGTTCGGCGGATGGCTGGCGCTCAACTACGCGTGCGCCGCACCTGACCATGTGCGGACGCTCACACTGCTGTCTCCGGGAGGCGTCCTCAAGATCTCCACGCTGTTCCGCCTGCGCGGAATGCTCATGGTCCTCGTGCCGACGCGATTCACAGTCAACTCGTTCATGCACTGGGCGGGTTTGAAGAACGATCCCGCCCGGACGGAAGACTGGCGCGTGATCGATCTCACATATCTCGGATTGAAGCACTTTCGAATGCCACCGGAAACGCTGCGTGCCGCGACGGCGAATGCCTTGTCGGACGACGAACTTCGTGCGCTGCGGATGCCGGTGCTGTTGCTGCTCGGCGAGGATGAGGTGCTGTACGACGCAGCGGCAGCGATGGCCCGCGCACGACGCCTGATTCCCGACTTCCAGGGCGAACTGGTACCTGACTGCCGTCATGACATGGTTTCCAGTCAGTCGCGGATCGTTGACGCCCGCGTGATGGAGTTCTTAGAAAAGGGTCAGGACACGGTGCGGTCGCCGTAGATGAGGAGGTTGCCATGGTTCGCACATTCGTCGTGACCTTCGCGCTCGCGGCCCTGTATTGGTTCCCGGTGCGGCGCTGGTTCGCTCGTTGGGGGACGACTGCTGACGAACACACGCGCGCCATGGCCGGCGACGCGTTCATCAGCAATCCAACGCACTCGGCCACGCACGCGGTGACCATCGATGCACCGCCAGACGACATCTGGCCGTGGCTCGTGCAGATGGGTTCGCAGCGCGGCGGGTTGTACAGCTACGACTGGCTCGATCGTCTGTTTGGCATTCTCGACCGCCCGAGTGCAAATGAGATCCTGCCTGAATTCCAGCAGCTTGCAATCGGAGACACGATTCGTTTGGGAGCGCATGAGACGCTCACCGTCGCGTCTTTGAATCCCAACTGCGCCCTCGCACTCCGTTACAACGCGCATGCGTTCGAATGGGTGTGGCAATTCGGTCTGTACCCGCTGGACGGGCGCCGGACCCGGCTCGTGTCTCGCGGCACCGAGCGTTACGCGAACACGGTTGGCGCGTGGCTGTTCATGCGCATGATGGAACCCGCCGCCTTCTTGATGACACGTCGGATGCTGCTCGGCGTCAAGCGACGCGCCGAAGCACTGCGAGCATCCCGCAGCGAGGCGCCTCGGGTGAATCAGCGGCCAGCCGCTTGAGAACGAGGCGGACCATGAGCGGCATCGCACAACTGCCAGTCGTCACCGACACGCACTCACCGATCCTCGCGCGCTTCAGCGCACGAAAGATCCTGCTCGGCTGCGGTGTCGCATCGGCGATCCTCTGGATCGGGATGGACGTTGTTGCGTCGCTCCTCTACGACGGATACAGCTACAAGGATCAGACAGTCAGCGAGCTTTCCGCCATTGGGGCGCCGACACGGCCGTTCTGGTTCGCACTTGGCCAGGTGTGGACAGTGCTGGTGATCGCATTCGCGGTGGGCGTCTGGCAATCTGCGGGTCCCACGCGCGCGCTGCGCCTCCTCTCGACGCTGCTGATCACCTATGCGGTGATCACGCTGACCGTGGGGCCATTCAGCTCAATGCACCAGCGAGAGGTTCTTGCAGCGAACGGCGCAACGCTGACCGACACGCTGCACCTGGTTGTCACTGGAATCGGCGTGTTGACCTTCCTACTCGAGATCGGCCTCGCAGCGACGGCGTTTGGAAAGTGGTTCCGCGTCTATTCGATCGCGACCATCGTCGCGATGCTCGTGTTTGGAGCGATCACCAGCGTCTATGCGCCGCAGGTGCAGGCCAACGAGCCAACGCCGTGGGTCGGTGTGTACGAACGCATCAACGCCTACGGCTACATGGTGTGGATCGGCGTGCTGGCTGTCGTGCTATGGAGGACGCCGGTCCACAAGGACCGGCCCTACTCTTCGGACATGTAGGGGTATCGGAAGTCGCGCGGGGGCGAGAACGTTTCCTTGATGGCCCGCGCGCTGACCCAGCGCAGCAGATTCATCTTTGATCCAGCTTTGTCGTTCGTGCCGGACGCCCGCGCTCCCCCGAACGGCTGTTGACCGACGACCGCGCCAGTGGGCTTGTCGTTCACATAGAAGTTGCCAGCAGCGTTGCGAAGAACACTCATCGCCTGATGCACCGCTGATCGATCGCGTGCGAACACCGCGCCGGTCAACGCGTACGGCGACGTCCGATCGACGATGTCGAGCATCTGGTCCCACTGGGCGTCCGGATAGGCATACGTCGTTAGCACCGGGCCGAAGATCTCCTCACACATCAAGCGGTAGCCAGGATCCTTCGTCTCGACCAACGTCGGCTCGATGAAGAATCCGACCTTGTCATCAGCGCCGCCGCCCTGGACGATGCGCGCGTTCGTGCGAGCGTCCTCGAGGTAGCCCGATATCTTGGTGAACGACTTGCGATCGATGACCGCACCCATGAACGTGCGGAAATCAGCGACGTCGCCAATCTTCATGTCGCGCATGATTCCGACGACGCGCTCGCAGACGTCACGCCACAGGGATTGCGGCACATAGGCTCGGCTCGCGGCCGAACACTTCTGCCCCTGATACTCGAACGCGCCGCGCGCCATCGCGACCGCGAGTTCCTGCGGGTCGGCGGACGGGTGGGCGATGATGAAGTCTTTGCCTCCGGTTTCGCCGACCAGACGCGGATAGCTGCGATAGCTGCCAACGTTCGCGCCGATGCGAGTCCACATCGAGTTGAACACGGCGGTGCTGCCGGTGAAGTGCACCCCGGCCAGGTGCGGCGAATCGAGCAGGATCGACGAAATCTGCGCGGCGTCGCCCGAGACGAGATTGATGACACCCGGCGGCAGGCCGGCGGCTTCGAGCAGCCGCAGGATGTAATACGCGCTGAGCATCGCGCTCGATGCCGGCTTCCAGATCACCGTGTTGCCCATCAACGCCGGGGCAGTCGGCAGATTGCCGGCGATCGATGTGAAGTTGAATGGCGTCACCGCATACACAAAGCCTTCGAGCGGCCGGTACTCCATCTGGTTCCACGCCGCGTGTGTACTGATCGGCTGCTCGGCGTAGAGTTCCTGGGCGTAGTGCGGATTGAAACGCCAGAAGTCGATTAGCTCCGATGCGGAGTCAATCTCGGCTTGAACTACCGTTTTTGACTGGCCGAGCATCGTCGCCGCATTCAGTGTTGCTCGCCATGTCGTCGTCAGCAGTTCAGCGGCGCGGAGGAAGATCGCGGCACGATCGATGAGGGACCAGGTGGACCAGTCACGCGAGGCGGCGAGCGCCGCTTCAATGGCCTGATGCACGTGGCCCTGCTCGGCCGCGTGCCAGTCGCCGAGCACGTGGCGATGATTGTGCGGCATCACCGAGGGTTGCGTGCTGCCGGTTCGGATCTCCCGGCCGGCGATGATCAGCGGCATGTCGATGCGCTCGGAAGCCATCGACGTCAAACGTGATTTCAGCTCGGCGCGTTCTGGAGACTGAGGAAGGTAGGTTTTATTCTGGTCGTTGACCGGAAAAGGAATTCTGCTCATGCCACGGCTTCTTTGCATTTTGCATTTTCCATTTTGCCTTACACCGACATGAAACCCATCGGTATCGGTTGCATGCGACTCTCGACCGAGCGCGACCGTGATGACGCGCGCGGACTCGAGGTCCTGCATACCGCTTTGGACGCAGGCATTACGCTCCTGGATACGGCCGACGCCTACTGCTGGGATGATTCGGAAGTGGGCCATAACGAGCGACTGATCGCGCGCGCCATCGAGACGTGGAGTGGCCGCTCGCGCCCCGCGAGCGGCGACCGTTCACGAATCGTCGTCGGCACAAAAGGCGGACTGACGCGGCCGAACGGGCAATGGGTGCCCGATGGCCGAGCACGTCATCTACGGGAAGCGTGCGAAGCGAGTCTGAAGGCGCTCGGCGTCGAGCGGATCGATCTCTATCAGCTTCACGCCGTGGATCCTCGCGTTCCGCTGTCCACGCGTGTGCGTGCGCTCGCGTCGCTGAAGGATGAAGGTCTGGTCGCGCGAATCGGTCTGTGCAACGTGAATGTCGGGCAGATCGAAGAGGCTCGTCGCGTCGCCGAGATCACGACAGTGCAGGTCGAGCTGAGCGTGTGGCAAGACGAGAACCTGCTCAACGGGGTCGTCCAATACTGCAGTGAACACGGCATCCAGTTGATCGCATATCGGCCGCTCGGCGGATCGCGGCGTGTGCGACAACTGCGTCATCATCCGGTATTGCGAGAGCTAGCGGAACAGCACGGGGCGACGCCCGCAGAGATTGCGCTCGCCTGGATCAACACGCTTTCGCCGCAGATTGTTTCAATTCCGGGCCCGACCACACTCGAGAGCGTGCAATCGATCGTTCGTTCGCAACGCATCACATTCAGTGACGAGGATCGAGAGCGCCTCAACGCGCACCTCGCAGGCCGTAGAGGCGGGTCTTCTGCCTTCGCTAAAACTACGGCCGACGGCGAGGTCGTACTCATCATGGGACTGCCCGGCGCGGGCAAAAGCACCGCCGCTCGCGCGTTCGTGGACGAGGGATACGCTCGCTTGAATCGCGACGATGCAGGTGGGTCGCTACAAGGTTTGTTACCTGACTTGCAGCGTCTTGTTGAGGAAGGACATACGCGAATCGTCCTCGACAACACGTATATGTCTCGCGCGTCGCGAGCGCGTGTCGTTCAAGCGGCGAACGCGTTGGGCTTGAAGGTTCGTTGCGTCTGGATCGCGACCAGCGTCGAAGACGCGCAAGTGAACGCCGTGTCACGGATCATCGCCAACCACGGACGCCTGCTCGGACCGGAGGAGATGAAGCAGGCCGTAAAGCGCGATATCAGCGCGTTCGCCCCATCGGTGCAGTTCCGTCATCAGCGCGAGCTCGAGCCACCCGATCCCGCCGAAGGATTCTCGCGAATCGACGTGGTGCCGTTCGAACGCCATCGCGACGCGGCAATGACCAACAAGGCCGTGATCGTCTGGGTCGATGAATCGATCGTCGCACGCGGACCCGCACTTCGTCGTTATCACGATGCGGGCTGGCTCCTGCTCGGAATCGCATGGTGTCCGCAGGCCGCCGATAAGACGATGACCGCGGAGCAAGTGGAGGCTGGGTTCGTCAGCTTGCAGGATCAGCTGGGTGTGCCGATCGACGTGCTCTATTGCCCGCACGCGGCCGGTCCACCGAAGTGCTGGTGTCGCAAGCCGCTGCCGGGGTTAGGGGTCATCTTCATCCAGCGGCATCGGCTCGATCCGTCGCAGTGCATCTACGTCGGCTCCGGGTCGCAGGACCCCGGCTTTGCGAGACGACTCGGGTTCCAGTATCGCGAGGCCAGCGAGTTTTTTGGGGCCGACTCGCATCTGGTAGGCTAGTGCTCATGCCACGTTCTCCTAGCAACTGATCCAGCTACCAAAGAAACATCTGGCTCTACCTGCCGTACCAGATCGCCACCATCGAGGGCGTCATGGACGGCCTATATCTCCTGTGGTGGGTGCAGGAGAAAGAGATGTCGCCTGCCCTCGTCGCAGCGACGATGGCCGCGGGCGACCTCGCGCTCATGGCACTCGAGGTGCCGACCGGGTGGTTTGCCGATCGATTCGGCAGCCGTCGCAGCCTCATCCTCGGATCCCTCCTCCAAGTCGCCGGCATGATCTGTTGCTGGCTGGCCAATGGTGTCGCCGGCCTGGTCGGCGCGTGCCTGCTCGTCGCACTTGCGGACGCCTTCCGTTCCGGGGCCGATCACTCGCTGCTCTATCGCAGTTGCTCGGCTCTCGGTCGCGAGGGAGAGTTTCAGCGCATCGAAGCACGCGCTCGTGCGATCCAGGTTGTCGTGCTCGCACTTCTCACGATTGGCGGCGGCGCCATCGTCACGACATTCGGCTTCGCCGCAGGATGGCTCGCGGAGACGCTGCTCTGCGCCGCAGGCGGTGTCGTCGCGTTCGCGATGATCGAGCCGCCGGCGGGTGAAGACGAGGCCGACGAACACGCATCATCGACACGCGCGAAGGTTCCATGGAAAGTGATCGCTCTCTTGATCGTGCCGTTGGCATTCCTGGATGCTGCGGCATCGACGGGCTCATTCCTGCTGCAGACGACTGGCGACCGAGGCCCGCTAGCGGTGACCCTGGTCGTCGCGGTGATTGCGCTGGCGAACGCAGCCGGCTCCGCACTCGCGACACGGCTCCCCGAGACGGGCGTGCGCATGCAGCTCGCGATCGCGGCGCTTGGGTCAGTGCTCGTTATCGCTGCGCTGACAGTCCCCGGCGCGCTCGTTCCGGCGACGATCGCACTGTCGTTCGGAACTGGCACGCTTCATCCATTGCGAGCATCGGCGATTCAGCGGCTCGCGAGCGACGGCATCCGCGCTCGAGCGGCGTCTGCCGCAAGTGCCTGCGACATGGCGTTCTCGACGATCTTCCTGCTCTTGGCTGGTAGCGGACTGGCTCGTCGACGATGAGCCGCCGAAGGACGGCACTTGTATTGGCGTCGCGAATCCGGTTACGGTGGCCGGACGCGCGCTGCGACGCCGTCGTCGACCGCTGGACGCTCGGGTCGCGCCGGTTCCCGGGATGAGCGCTCAACCTCGCTGATCCCCACTGGCTTCTCACGCGGTCAGTCGATCCGTGTCGGCCTGACCTCCACACGGATTCGCCACGCCAACACAAGTGCCGTCGAATCGGCGCGGCGTCTGGAGTCGCGGCCGCCGGGCGGTATGTCTGCAGTTATGGACGCGCGGGTTCGATGTCGACTGCAATCGATCGCCACTTGCCTTGCTTGAACCGGAGGACGCTCAGCGTCGCGCGCGTCGCGTGGCCGACGACGATCGCCGTCCAGATGTGGGCCGGGTCGAGGCCGTACATCGCCTGGAACAGCGTGCAGAGTCCGAGCGGGATGATCACCTGCGAGATGATCGAGATGAAAAGTGGGCTGCGCGTATCGCCGGTGCCCTGGAGGCCGCCGGTGTAGCTGAGCGCGACGGTGATGAACAGCCCTGACACGCTGAGATACAGCAGCAGCTGCCGTCCGATCGTCAGCACCACAGAATCGGTCATGCCGAAGATCGCCAGCAGGTAGCCCGGAATCGCGATGAACAACGTGCCGATCGCGATCGCGACACCGAGGCCAATATGCGAGGCGACTTTGACGCCGTCCACCGCGCGCTGCGGATTATTCGCGCCGAGATTTTGGCCGGCGATCGTCGCGGCCGCGCCCATCAGGCCGGTTGACGTCCACGTGATCAACGAGAACAACTCGGTGTAGCCGACGGCGTACGCCGCCTGTGCGGCGGCACTCTGCTCGAGCGAGCCGATGAAGCGCAGCATCAACACGCCGCCGATGTTCATCGCGATGCCCTGCACGCCTGCCGGCAAGCCGAATTTGAACAACGACCGGATGATCGTGAAGTCCGGCGCGCGGCTCATGCCCTTCTCGAAGTGGATCACCGAGTCGGGACGGGTGATGCGCCAGATGCCATAGACCGTCACCGTCGTGCTGCTCGAGATTGTCCCGAGCGCAGCGCCGAGCGTGCCGAAGATTGGGATGAGGATGACGTTGAAGACGATCGTCAGCACCGTCATGATCACGCCGAGCCTGAGCGGCGTCTGCGGATCGCCGGCAGCGCGGAACGCGCCACTCAGCATGAAGAACATCAGCATCCCGAACACGCCGAGAAACATCGCGCGCAGGAACGGCAATGCTTCGGCGCGCACGTCGGGCGCCGCGTTCACGAGGCTCAGGAGCGCCGGCGATGACGCGTACCCAATGGCAGCGAGCACGACCGCAAGCGCGAACGCCGTCAGGAACGCCTGGTAGACGACGCGATTGACCTTGTCGGGTTGATTCGCACCGGCAAACCGCGCCACGAGCACGGCCATACCGGTGAACGTCGAGCTGATGAAGACGATGACGACGAGGATGATCTGCCAGCTGACGCCGATGGCGGCGTTCGCGGTGTAGCCGACGAAGTGCCCGACCATCGCATGGTCGATGATGCCCTGCAGACCGGCGATGATGTTCTGCAGCATCGTCGGCCAAGCCAGCGCCCAGACGGCTGGACCGATCGGACCCTCGACAATAGACCGGTCGAATTTCCTGAATTTTCCCCCGGGTTCGGCCACAGGAACGGCAGTGTACTACGCCGCACGCCGCACGACCTGCCTCGCGGACGCGTGCGAAGACGGGTAAGATGTGCGCCAGAGGAGGCCTGCCATGTCCCGGAACCCAGCATCGCTGCGCCCCGTGGTCGTCGCGTTCATCATCGCGCTCGCGATGAGTGCCGGCGCTGCCGCTCAAACGGCATGGAAACAGGGACGCACGCCAGACGGTCAACCGGACCTCCAGGGCATCTGGCTCAACTTCGATAGCACACCGTTCGAAGCGGCCGGCACCCAGCCCGCGGCACCAGCCGCCGGAGGGACGGCGGCGGCCAACGTCGGCCCCGCGTCGGAGTTTGCCGATCACAATCACAAAGTCAGCGACCGTCGTCGATCGATGGTGATCGATCCGCCTGATGGCCGCGTGCCGGTCATGAAGTGGGCCGAGGACAAACGCGACTACGACATCGCGCACATTCCCGATGCGCCCGAGCACGAAACCCCGTGGGTGCGCTGCATCACGCGCGGCTATCCGGCGGCGTTCTTCCCGGCCGGCTACAACAACGCCTACGAGATCATTCAGACCCCGGGCTACGTGGTGATCGTCTTCGAGATGATTCACGAAACGCGGATCATTCCGATCGACGGACGTCCGAAGCTCGGCGCGAACATCAAGCAGTGGAACGGCGAGCCGCGTGGTCGCTGGGAAGGCAACACGCTCGTTGTCGAGTCGACGAACTACAACAACAAGGGCTCGATCGCGACCAGCGCCGCCACCGGACGCATTCGCGGCATTCCGCAGAGTGAGGCGTTGAAGGTGACCGAGCGCTTCACGCGTGTCGATGCCAACACGATCAACTACACGGTGACGATCGACGACCCGAAGGTGTACTCGAAACCGTGGACCGTGTCACTGCCCCTCAACCGCGACGACACGTATCAGATGTTCGAGTACTCGTGTCAGGAGGGGAACTACGCGATGGCCAACGCGCTCAGCTACGGCCGCAAGCGTGACGCCGAAGCCGCGTCAGGGAGCTCGAAGTAATAGTCGCGTCAGAATCGGATCGATGATGGCGCGGCCGCACAGCCGGTCGCGCCACTCCTGCGGTATTCCTGATTCTCCAAAATACGCGCCGGCGAGTTGCCCGCACACCGCCCCGGTCGTGTCGGCATCGTCGCCAAGGTTGACCGCGCGCAAGACGGCTTCCCGAAAATCTACCGCGTCGTGAAACGCCCACAGCGCCGCCTCGAGCGAGCGCACGACGTAACCGGAACCAATCGGCAGATTCCTCCGATAACTTCCACGAGCGACTTCCTCGATCTCGGGATGGAGGTGCTCGCTGGTCAGGTGCGTTCGTACGAATTCGGGAGCGAGCACGTCATCGCGCGGAAGCCCGTGCAGCAATCCGCAGAGAACGATTCCCATGTACGCGCACGCTGAGATGCATTGCGGGCTCGCGTGCGTCGTTACGCTCGACTCGGTCAGACGCAACAGCAACTGGTCGTGCCGGTCGGGGAACAGGTGCAAGTAGGCGACGGGAACGGGTGCCAGCCGCATGATCGAACCGTTGCCGCTCGCCCGCGCTGAGTCGTCGCCGGAGGTCCGGGCGTCTCGCGTTTCGGCAAACCTTCGCAGCGATGCGGCGGTGGTCACGCCGATATCAAAGCATCGCCCGGTCACTGAGTAGGCGCCGGTCCTCCACCACGCCAGATAACGCTCGGCCTGATGCTGCAGGTCCCAACCGCGCTCGGCGATGCTGTCGGCAAGCGCCAACGCCATGCTCGTGTCGTCGGTCCATTCACCGGGCGCCAGCCCATGTGGTCCGCCGCCACGATAGTCCAATACCGGCTCAAACGTGCCCGGCGCCATGAACTCGACGGCGGCACCTAGCGCGTCACCGACAGCCAAGCCGAGCAGAGCGCCGCGTCGTCGATTCAGGCTAAGATCCGCGCGCCCACGCATGCGACAGATCGTAGTCGCGTTCGCCGCCGCTTTGGTCGCAGCCGCATTGGTGACGTCGGCCTGTCGGCCGTCTGCGGGAGAGGCGACGTCCACCGGCGGCACCGTGTCAACTGACGCACGCGCTGAACAGGCGCGCAACGTGCGCCTTGTCGGCTACAACGACCTGCAGGGTCGCGAGTCGCTGGTGGTCACGACACTTTCCGATGCGGCGAACGGCAGTTGGGTCTACGTCGGCCACCACGAAAGTTACTGGGACCAGAAGCCGAAGCTGAATCCAATTACCGGCAAGGAAGAATGGAACGGCACCTCGATCCTCAACGTCGCCGATCCCGCGAATCCGAAACTGGTGTGGCACATCCCGAACGACACGAATCGCAACTCGCGCGGCGTGTCGGTGGTGTACGACTACAAGTTCGACGGCTCAGGCCACGACTACCTGATTCGCAACTCGGAGATCATCACAGAAGGTGAGACCGGCAAGGATCTCAAGTATCAGATCTTCGACATCACCTCGCGCGACAGCGATCCGTCGAAGATCACGCTCGTCTCGGAGATCACCGGCACGCCGCCGAACTCGTGCGGCCCGGGCTGCGGCGGCACGTTCCTGTATCGCGCCCACAAAGGTTGGTGGTCACAGGACACCGGCTACTTCTACGCCGCCTCCGGTGAGCCGGGCTTCCGCAACGTCATCATCCAGATCTTCGATCTCAAGGATCCGAAGACGCCGAAGTTCGTCGGCCGCGCGTGGCTACCGAGTCAAAGGGACGGCGAGCCAGGCTACGAAGGTCAGTACGCGCATCATCCTGTCGTTGACGAGCAGCGCAAGCGCCTCTACGTGGGATATCGCAATTCAGGATGGACGGCGGAGTTCGACATCGCCGATCCGAGCCATCCCAAACTAGTGTGGTCGCTCGACATGAATCCGCCGCACCGCGGGCCGCACACGGTATCGCCGATCGTCTACGACACGGTTCCGAACTTTGGGAAGGACGCGCTGCCCCGCCGCTATGCCTTCGTCGTGGACGAGGCTGGTGGCGCTGCGGACATGGCGCCCTGCCCTGGCGGCGTTCGCGCCGGCTCGTACATGCTCGACATCACGAATGAGTCGAAGCCGTTTCCTGTGTCCGTCTGGCAGGTGCCGGTCGGGAACTTCTGCAACAAAGGCGGACGATTCGGACCGCACCAGTCGGCCGAGACGGTGAACGGGCGCATCAATCGCTTCGAGAACAAGATCGCCTGGCTTGCCTACTTCAATGCGGGTATCCGAGTGCTGGATCTCTCGGACCCGTATCAGATGAAGGAACTGGGCTACTACATCCCGAAGACGAACGAACGGTCGCACCCGGTTGCGATGGGCCAACCCACCGCGATCCAGATCAACGATGTGGACATCGATGCGCGCGGGCTCGCATACGCATCCGATCGAGTGGGCACGGGATTGTTCATCCTCGAATACCGCCGGCCACAATGAGATTCGCGCATTGACCAGAGGGCCGGTCCGTGAGTGGACCGGCCTTTCTCTGTACGACATCGATCAGAACGTACCCTTTGCGCCGAGCACCTCCATCCGATCAATCACGGTCGGCTACGCCGACGGCGTGACGCTGCGCACGGTTCTGCGCCGGCGACTCCACCAGGGAATCAAGGAAATGCGCCGAACTCCCTGACGATCTCTTTCGCAAGGCACATTAATGGACTGATATGTTACTCATCAGTTATGACTAGTGCTATATTTTCAGGCTGTTTTGGCCTTCGGTTGTCCCTTGAGCAGGATCACATTGGGAGGAAACGGAATGCGGGCAGTCCGGCGTGCATCTCTGATTCTCGTGTTCGTGTTCTTCGCGTTGCCGCATTCGGCAGCGGCGCAATCCATCGTGGGAGTGGTGAAAGACAACACGGGCTCCGTACTCCCCGGTGTCAATGTCGAAGCGACCAGTCCGGCCCTGATCGAAAAGGTTCGCGCGGTCGTCAGCGACGGTTCAGGCCAGTACCGCTTCGAAAACCTGGTGCCCGGAATCTATTCGGTGACGTACACGTTGCCCGGTTTCTCGACGTTCAAACGTGACGCCGTCGAGGTGACGACTGGCGTGACCGTGACGATTAACGCCGAGATGAAGATCGGCGGTCTACAGGAAACGATTACCGTCAGCGGCGAAACACCGGTCGTCGACGTCCAGAACAGTACGCGCAACCAGCGAGTCCTCGACGATGCGGTCGTCGCGGCGCTGCCGGCGTCGCGCGGCTACGGCAACTTGCTGGCGACGGTGTCCGGCATTCAGGCCAACGGCATTCAGAACAGCGGCATCGCTCCCGACATGATCTTCTTTACGTCGCGCGGCGGCCGTAGCAATGAAGGCACGGTGCAGATCGACGGCATGAACGTCGGCTCGGCGTTCAACGGCGGCGGCGTCGCAGGCTACGGCTACGACACGTCAGGCGCGCAGGAAGTTCAGGTCACGGTGGCCGGCGGCCTTGGTGAAGCGGACCGCGGCGGCCCCGCGTTCAACCTCGTACCCAAGACGGGCGGCAACAATTTCAGCGGCACGTTCTTCGGCAACCTCGCCGGCAAATGGTCGCAGGGCGACAACGTTGACGATGAGCTCAGGTCGTTCGGGATCCCGAGCGCGAACGCGATTATCAAGAGCTGGGACACGAGCGCCGCGATCGGCGGGCCGATCAAGCGCGACAAGGTGTGGTTCTACGGCATGCTGCGAACGTTTGGCGCCTATACCGACGTTGCCGGCCGCTTCGCCAACGCCAACGCGGGCGACGCGACCCGCTGGGACTATGTGTCCGATCTCGGCGTCACGCAGCGGTCGGCCACGAGCCGCAGGATCTCCGGCGGGCGCGTGACGAGTCAGCTCACGCCGCGCAATAAGGTCAGCGGCTACGTCGACTATCAGAAGATCTGCGAGGGAAGCTCGTACGCCAAAGATGCCGATCAGTGCCGAACCCGCGGAGACGACTGGATTGGCGTCGGAGGATTTGGCACGTGGTCGCCAGAAGCGACGCACTCGCGCGACAACTCCGAGCACATCATGCAGTTCGTCTACACCTCACCGGTGACGAACAAGTTGCTCCTCGAAGCCGCCGCCTCGCAGTTCCTCAGCAACTGGGGTGGGCAGACGCCGGCCGGCGCACTCACCGACGCCCCCTTCATCCCGGTCACGTCACAGGCCATCGGCACCGTCGTCAACGGCGTGCAGATCGGCGTGCCGACAACGGCCATGCTGTATCACGGCTTCGCTGGCCTGAGTAACAACCATCAGAGCCACAACGTGTGGCGCGCGTCGGTCTCCTACGTGACCGGCACCCATAGCCTGAAGGCGGGCTATGCCGCCGCATACGAAGTCACCGACATCTTCGGCAACTTCGCCGCGCACGGGTTGCAGTACCAGTTCAGTAACAGCGGGCCCACCGGCGTGCCCAACCAGATTACGCAGCGCATCACCCCCTGGCAGCAGGCCAATCGCACGCGCTACGACGCGTTCTACGTGCAGGATCAGTGGACGCAGGGTCGCCTCACGGCGCAGGCCGCACTCCGCTACGAGCACGCGTGGAGCTTCTTCCCCGAAGGGAAGAACGGGCTGCTGGCCGACAGCGTGTTCGGTGGACCGGCGTTTACGTTGCCCGAAGCAAAGGGGGTCACCGGATACAACGACATCGCGCCGCGTCTGGGTCTCGCCTATGACGTGTTCGGCAACGGCCGGACGGCCATCAAGGTGAACCTGTCGAAGTACTTCCAGTCGGCGGCCAATGACGGCGTGTACATCGGGACCAACCCGGCCTCGACCTTCGCGCAGACCGCCACGCGTGCATGGACGGATGGGAACCGCAACTTCGTCCCCGACTGCGATCTCAAGAGCCCGGCGCTACAGGACAACACGGCGAGCGGCGGCGACCTGTGCGGCGCCTCGAACCCCGCGAGCTTCTTCGCGTTCGCACAAAACCACTCGCTCGGCACCGCGACGATCGTCAGCCCGTCGCTTCTGAGCGGATGGGGCGTCCGTCCCTACGACTGGCAGTTCAGCGCGTCGGTGCAGCAGGAGCTGTTGCCGCGCGTGTCAGCGGAATTCGGCTACAGCCGCCGGTCATGGGGTAACTTCACGGTCACCGACAACCGTGCGGTCGCTGCGTCGCAGTTCGACACCTATACGCTGACGGTGCCGACCGATTCACGACTGCCGAATGGTGGTCAGACGATCTCGTACGGGCTGCTGAATCCGTCAGGCTTCGGCGCGTTGGACAACTACCTCACGCGGGCCAGCGACTACGGCGACATCACGGCGTATTGGCAGGGACTCGAGCTCACCGTGAACGCGCGGCCCAGCAACGGCGTGACGCTGCAGGGTGGTTTCACGACTGGCGCCGGTACGCGTGACAACTGCGAAGTCACGTCGAAGGTACCGGAACTGCTGATCGTGCTCGGCGTGCAGCAGGCGCTCTCGTCGTGCCATGTTGAAGAGCCGTGGCTGTGGGCGTGGCGTGGTCTGGCCACTTACACGGTTCCGAAGGTCGACGTGCAGGTCAGCGGCATTCTCCGGTCGATGGCTAACATCTCTGCGACCAATGACCCGGCATCGAACGGTGCGTCGGCCAACGGCAACCTGGTCGTGCCGACGGCGCTCGTGCAGCCGGTGCTCGGTCGTCCGCTCGCGGGCAACGCGGCGAACGTCACGGTCAACCTCGCGCTTCCCGGCGATGTCTATCCGGAGCGTCTCAACACCGTTGACATGCGCGTCACGAAGGTCCTGCGCTTCGGCCGGACGCGCAGCAACGTCGGTATCGATCTCTACAACCTGTTCAACGCCAACACCGGTACTGCATTCAACCAGGTGTACGGCACGGCGGGCACCGCAACCCTCGGTTCGACGTGGCTGCGTCCGACGACGATCCTGAACGCGCGTTTCGTGCGCTTCAACGCCACGATCGACTTCTAGACGAGACGGCGGGTCCGAAAATCAGGACCCGCCCTACGCTGCAGAAAAGGGCGGGCCTGATCGGCTCGCCCTTTTTTGTCTCCACCATGATGAAAACACTCGTCCTTCTATTCGCGCTGCTCGCGTGGGCGCTTCCCGCGTCGGCCCAGACGCACTTCCATCACGTCCATCTGAACTCGACCGACCCCAAGGCCGCGATTGAGTTCTACACGACGCATCTCTCGGGTGAGAAGGCGACATTCGGCGGCGCCGACGCCGTCTGGACACAACGCTCATGGTTGCTGTTCAACAAGGTGAAGAAGGCACCGTCATTTGAAGTCATCTCGCCGCTGTTCCATATCGGGTGGGGCGCCGAGGACATGAAAGCGGAGTTCGTTCGGCAGATGGGGCTGGGCACCACATTTCAGACCGTGCTGACCGATGGCGTCGAGCTCTTTGGTGCCGGCACGAGGGACCGCAACTTCTTCATGTACCTGGATGGACCCGATCACGCGACGATCGAAGTGCAGAGCGCTATGCATCACGACTTCATGCATGTGCATCTGCTCAGCGACGATCCGCTGGCCGCGGCGGCGTGGTACGAGAGGCACCTCGGACTGACTCCACGGACTCAACTGAAAACGGAACGGGCATTTCGCGGGATTCCGACCGGCCCTTCGGCCTCGTCACAACTCGATGCGGTGACCTTCTTCTGGTATCCCACCGCGCATGCGAAAGCTCTTTACGGAGGACAGTGGAAGGGACGCACGCAGTACGCCACCAATCGCGGCCGCGTGATCGATCACGTCGCGGTCAGCGTTGACAATCTCGATGCAACGCTCGCCCGTCTGCGTTCAGAGGGCGTGATGGTGCTGAGTGGGCCGCGCACGGCCGACGGAATACGCTCGGCGTTCGTGCGCGCCCCGGACAATATGGAACTGGAGATCGTGGACGGACACGCGAAGAAGTAGGGACCGCTCACCTCAGCTCCCCGATCGCGATCGGATGAACGCCTCGTGCGCGGATGCGGCCTCATAGACGCCGAGTGCCTCGAGCTGTGACACCGCCGCGCGGCTGGAGCGTCGCCAGTCAGGGCCGTAGCTCGGGTATCGATCGACGTCGTACCCGCCGTCCCATTCGAGGTCGTATAGGCTGGCGAAGTATGACTTCGCACGAATGAACTCTTCGCTGCTGACGGGTACGCTGAGATAGTCCACGCGCCACTGGTGGCGCACGGTGCCGCCGAAGGCGGCATGGAGCACGTGCTCGTCCATCAGGATCACGTCGCCAGGATGTGTCGCGAGGACATGCCCGGGCAGCGACGGATCCGGCACGCCAGCGGCACGCATGTCACGCAGGGCTTCGTTGAATGTCGAGTGATGAGAGCCCGGCATGACACGGAGCGCGCCGCTGTCCGCACCCGCGGGCTCGAGATAAGCGAGACATCCAAGGCTCTCCACCGACAGCGAAGAATCGACGTGCCACGGTGTCTCACCGAAATAGCGGGTGCCTTTTGCCCGAGTCGGAAGAACGGGCCTCTTGAACAACGTCTCCGCGACCGCTCCAAGACGATCGAGCAGCGACAGACTGGCCGGCGTCTCGGCCGTCATCATCGGAACGTACTGAAAACGTATGTCTCCGGTGTGCGGCCGTCGCCGGGTCAGTCCCTCGGACAGAACCCTGTCCACTTCCAAGGCGAGAGGGCCTGGATCGAAAAACCGGCGGAGCACGGCAAACCCGAATGTCCGAAACGATTCGACCAAGGGCCGGCCGAACTCGTAGACACCACATCCGTCCCGTCTGGATTCCATGTCCATGACAGATCTCCATCACAACGTCCGCCCGAGCGGACACACATTGAGTTAACTGGTGAAGAAATGAACGAACGGCGCGCTGGCGCGCGCGGCCTAGCGGACGGTCACGGAACTCAGGTCCGTACGAAGTCTACCATGCGAACGCAGGCGCCTCTGCGAGTTGTGGGGCTTTCTTAGACGTCGAGTTCTTGCGCGTCCTCGGCTCGCTCCATGATGAAGCGGAACCGCGCTGAGGCGTCCTTGCCCATCAGCTCGTTGATCACGCGATCGGTGACGAGCTGATCGGCGATCTCGACGCGAAGCAGGCGACGCGTCTTCGGACTGAGCGTGGTCTCCCACAGCACCTTCGGCATCATCTCGCCGAGTCCTTTGAAGCGCGTAATCTCCGGATTGCCGCGTCCATTGGTGTGCTGCTTCAACAACCGATCGCGATGGGCATCATCGAGCGCCCAATAGGTCTCCTTGCCAATGTCGATGCGGTAGAGCGGCGGCTGCGCCAGATAGACCTTGCCGCCCACGATCAGCTGCGGCAGGTGGCGATAGATGAATGTCAGCAGCAGCGTCGCGATGTGATGACCATCGGAATCGGCGTCGGCAAGGATGATGACCTTGCCGTAGCGGAGCCGGCCGATGTCGAAGTTCTTGCCCATGCCGCAGCCAAGCGCGGTGACGAGGTCGGCGAGCTCTTTGTTCTCGAGCACCTTCGCGAGCGTCATCCCTTCGGTGTTCATCACCTTGCCGCGCAGCGGCAGAATCGCCTGCTTGCCGCGATCGCGACCCTGCTTCGCTGATCCGCCGGCCGAATCGCCTTCGACGACGAACAGCTCGCTCTCTTCGCGATTCGCGCTGGTGCAATCACTGAGCTTGCCCGGCAGATTCAACCGGCCGGTCGTCGCCGTCTTGCGCGTGACCTCGGCCTGCGCGGCGCGGCTCGCCTCGCGCGCACGTGCCGCGAGGATGATGCGCGCGACGATCGCTTCGGCGATGCTGCGATTGTGATTGAGCCAGTGCTCGAGCGCGGGACGCACCGCTGAATCGACCGCCGACAGCACCTCGGGATTGTTCAAGCGATCCTTGGTCTGTCCCTGAAACTGCGGCTCCTCGATGAACAAGCTCAAGACGCCGGTCAGTCCCTCGCGAATGTCGTCGGTCGTCAGGGTGACGCCCTTTGGCGAGAGGTTGTGCGTGTCGATGTAATTACGAACCGCTTTGCCGAGGCCGGCGCGCAGGCCGTTGTCGTGCGTGCCGCCCGATCCGGTTGGAATGCCGTTGACGTAGCTGCGAATGTGCTCGTCAGTCGATTCGGTCCACTGCAGCACGAGGTCGAGACGAGGACCGCTCTCGCGCTCCAGCAGGAAGGCGACTTCGTGCACCGGCTTCGCGTTGCGTGCCGCGATGATCTTCTTGAGGAAGTCGGACAGCCCTTCCTCGTGATGGAACACCTCTTTGGTTCCGTCGGCTTCATTCTCAAAGGTGACCTTCACACCTTTGTGGATGTAGCTGATGACCTCGAGCCGCTCGCGGATGGTCGCGGCATCGAATTCCACCTTCGGGAAGATCGTCGAGTCGGGATGGAAGTAGACCGTGGTGCCCGTGCCGCGCGCCGGACCAGCCTTCTTCAGCGGGCCAGTCGGTTTGCCGCGCTTGAACGACATCTCCCAGCTCGCGCCGTCCCGCTTGACGGTCGCGTGCAGCTCGCTCGAGAGCGCATTGACGACGCTCGCGCCGACGCCGTGCAGGCCGCCAGCGGTCTTGTAGTTCTGACCTTCAAACTTGCCGCCCGCGTGGAGCATCGTAAAGATGACTTCGAGCGCGCTCTTCTTCGTCGTCGGATGTTTATCGACCGGAATGCCTCGCCCATCGTCGGTGACGGTGATCGAGCTGCCTTCCTTGTGCAGCACGACGTAGATATTCGAGGCGTAGCCGTTCATCGCCTCGTCTACGGCGTTGTCGAGGATTTCCCAAACCAGATGGTGCAGACCGGCGGTGCCGACGCCGCCGATGTACATGCCGGGGCGTTTTCGAACGGGCTCGAGTCCTTCGAGGACCGTGATGTCTTTCGCTGTGTAGTTCGCCACTGAAGGTTGTGTGAGGACTATACCGCGCGCGTCACTCAGTCAGCACGTGTGCCTCGCTTTCGGGCACGTGCCTTCGGCGTAGTACGAGAGGGCCGCGCGCTGCTCGTCTTGCGTCCGCCACCGCCGCCACCGCGAGCGGGACGCTTCGTCTTCGCACCGCCAATCGGGCGACCGTCGGGACCAATCGGACGACCGTCGGGCGTCACGTTCGGCTGAGGCCCATCGTCTTCGTCGAGGTCGGCGATCAGTTCGGCTTCGGCGACAGGCGGCGCCTCGACTTCGATCTCGATCGCTTCCGCTGGCGCGACACTCGCTGCCTCGAGGACCTCTGCCTCAGCCGGTTCGACGACGGAGTCCGGCGACACCTCGACGTCCACCGTTTCGTCGATGTCGATCGGTCCCTCCGCGGGACGCGGCTTCGAGGCCACATTCACACCAGGGAACACCCGAATCGCGCCCTGACGATCGCGCTCGATGCGCAGCACACCTTCCCTGCCCGCCGCGCGCAGCAGATCGACGACCGACGAGAAGCCATACTTGCGCTCGTCGAAGCCTTCGATGGCTTGACGGAGGAACTGCTTGGCTTGTCGCACGTACATCGGCCACCGCGGTGGCGTCTGCGCGTTGACGATCGCCTGCTGGACCGCGTGAATGCCGTCCTGCATCGTCATCGGCGACGACGGGAGGCCTTCTTCGTCGTCGTACTCGCGCGGCTCAGACCTCGTCTCTGGCGGCCGGACCACTGTGCCCTCGATGGGTCTGTCCGTCGCCGCAACTGGCTCCTCGATCACCACCGGACTGCCGTCGCGCGGCTCGACAAGCATGCTGCGTCCGGCGTGCTTGAGTGTGACAGCGCCCGCCTGCTGGACCTTCTCCATGAAGTCGCGGAAGCTGCTCGCGCCGTACTCGCGTTCGGCGAACGTCGAGTCGAGCTGCAGCAGCGTGCTCTTGAGAAGGCCGAGCTGCGGCGTGACTTCGCGTTCGGTGAGGACTTTCAGCGCGCGCATGACGAGCGGCAGCGCCTTGGAGATGTCGCTCGAGCCAACCGGCCGGCCGCCACGATCGGACTGACGCGGGGTGCTGCGTACGAGATTCTCGTAGGCAATGAACTCGTGACAGTTCTTCTGCATCGTCACGCTGGTGAACTGCCGTCCACCGACGACGATGACCTTGCGGCCGTATTGTTTGAGCTTCTCGACGAGGGAGATGAAGTCGCTGTCCCCGCCGACGATGACGAAGGCATTGATGTGATCGTGGGTGAAGCACATCTCGAGGGCGTCGAGGGCCATCGTGATGTCGGCACCGTTCTTGTCGCCGCCGGGCGTCATGTTGCGCTGGACCATGCGGATGGCGTGCTGTGTGAGCAGGCGACTGTAGTCGCCGACGCGTTTCCAGTCGCTGTAGGCGATCTTGGTGACGATCTCGCCGCGTTCTTTGATGGCTTCGAGCACCAGGCCAATGTCGAACTGGCCGCCGATGGTGCTCTTGACGCCGATTTCTACGTTGTCGAAGTCGATGAAAACGGCAATACGGGTACTGCGTGTGTCGGTGTGGGTCATGAAAGGTGTTCTGTGGGTGTGCGTGTCCGAGGACCAAAAGGAGTCTTGCTGTCTCTCGAACGAGCGCTATTCTCTCGGCCGCGCAATCGGGGCAGCCGTCCCCACGATTATACAGGGCTTTACGCCGACTCAGACATTCCTGTCAGACATAGCGAGGAACCCGACAATCCTGCGTCTACAGTTCGACTGTCCCGCGGATACACAATGGCGCCCACGTGGAAACCGCAGCCATCAGCTATCGCGTCGCCGACTTCCTGAAACGACATCCGCCCTTCAACGCCATCGACGATACGGATCTCCTCGAGCTGGCCGCGCGAGGACGAGTCAGGTTCTACGAACCCAACCAATACCTTCTGTGGCAGGGCGAGCCCCATCGCGTACAGCTGTTCGTGATCCAGCAGGGCACGGTGTCGCTGTGGGACGAGGCCGGCGAGGCGAGGCTTCGCGACGTGCGCGGCGCCGGCGACATGCTCGGCGTCGAGCGTTACAACGACGCGCCGAATTGTCTGTGCTCGGTCCGCGCGGAGAGCGATGTCGTCGTGTATGCATTCCCGCAAGACGACTTCGACGCCTGCGTCATGAAGTACCCGACGGCGGCGCAGTATGTGGCCGCCGAAGGCCGCGTGACTGCCGACTATCAGCCGGCAGGAGAGCATCGCGCACCGCAGCAGACGTTCCTCCATCACCTGGCCGGTGTACATCCGCCCGAGACCTGCGGTCCCGAGATCAGCATTCGAGAGGCGGCGCGTCAGATCC
>JBKPRH010000416.1:0-17482 GCA_046765795.1 Acidobacteriota bacterium
GGCTGAAGCCCTCCAGCGAGAAGGTGAGTGAGTACACCCCAGGATCGAGATTGACGATGCGATACACACCCGAGCCGTCGGTCACGGCCGTGCGGACTTTTTCGATCAATGCCGGGCTCGCAGCTTCGACGGTGACACCAGGCAGCACGGCGCCCGACGCGTCGCGTACAGTCCCGGTGAGAGTGGGGCGTTCTAACGCACCCTGAGCGGAAGCGAGAGCGGGAAGCAGGAACGCGGCGAGTGCGCACACCGATACTGCGGCAATCTGATGCATGCGAACGCTCCTTCGGCGGCGCGATACTGCCGAAGTGCCTTCTGTACAGTCAATTGTGATGATCGATATTCCCCTCAGGAATACCGATTTCACACTTGAACTGATCGCTCAGGTCGTGCGACTCTCGCCACGTGCAGCGCTCCTTTGGGCTCGCCGTGGCTGCCGGTGTGCTCGTGGCCGGCTCGATCAGCTCGTTGAGCGGACAGTCGGCGCCTTCGCCGGCGCAACCGAGGTCGCCCGCGCAGACTCCGTCCACCTCGCAGACACTGGTGGCGTCGCATACGACACCCGCCACACAGAATCAGCGCGCGCTCCTTGACAAGTACTGCGTCACCTGCCACAGCGACCGTCTGAAGACGGCGAACCTTTCGCTCCAGGGACTCGACCTCACCAAAGTCGCCGACCACGCCGAGGTGTGGGAGAAGGTGATTCGCAAGCTGCGCGCCGGTGTCATGCCGCCGCCCAATATCCCGCGGCCCGCGCTCGCGGAGTACGAAGGCCTGCGCGATTTTCTCGAATCGGGGATCGATCGCGTCGCGGCGACGAAGTCCAACCCTGGCTCCGTGGTTCTGCATCGGCTCAATCGAACCGAGTACGCGAACGTCATTCGCGATCTGCTCGATCTGCGGATCGACGTCACGACGCTCCTGCCGCCCGATGATTCGGCCAACGGCTTCGACAACATCGCCGGCTCGCTCACGCTCTCGCCAACGTTGCTCGAGTCCTATACGACAGCCGCGGCGCGGGTCGCGCGCAGCGCCGTTGGTTATTGGAAGTCACCAACCGAGGCCACCTATCTGGCATCGGGCGATGCTTCGCAGAATCATCACCTCGACGGGATGCCCTTCGGCACGCGCGGAGGCATCGTCGCGCAGCACGATTTCCCGGCCGATGGCGAATACAAGTTCTCGATTCAGAACTACGGCGTTGGCAGCTTCATTCCGAATGAGCAGCTCGCGCTCATCATCGATGGCGAGCGTGCGCATGTCTGGCCGTATCGGGGCGTTGGCCTGAACGTCGGCATGACCGCGGACGCTGACGGCACACTTGAAGTGACCGTTCCTGTTCGGGCCGGGTCGCGTCTTGTCGGCGCGACGTTCATTGCCACGAACTATCGCCCGAGCCTCGATCTGATCCGGCACTACGACCGGCAGTCGCTCGAGAACAACACCATTCCGCAGATGCAGAACTACCCGGCGATCGGGTTCGTTCGCATCCAGGGTCCGTTCAACGCGCAGCGTCCTCACGATTCGGCAAGCCGCCGAAAAATCTTCGTCTGCCGTCCGTCCTCGTCCGTGCCCGAAGCCGCATGCGCGAGGCAGATTCTCGGGACACTCGCGCGCCGAGCGTATCGTCGTCCGACAACCGCGAACGAGATGACGACGCTCATGACGTTCTTCACCGAAGGTCGCAAGGGTGCGACGTTCGAGGACGGGATTGAGTACAGCCTTCGACTTCTGCTCTCGAGCCCGCAGTTCATCGTACGCGCCGAACGTGAGCCTGTGGCAGTGAAGGCAGGGCAGCCGTATCGGGTCACCGACCTCGAGCTCGCATCACGACTGTCGTTCTTTCTCTGGAGCAGCATCCCGGACGAGGAGTTGATTACCGTCGCGGCTCAGGGGCGACTGAGTCAGCCGACGGTGCTCGCACAGCAAGTGCGCCGGATGCTGAAAGATCCTCGCGCCGACGCACTCGTCACCAACTTCGGTCAGCAGCTCCTGTATCTGCGCAACCTGCCGGCGACCTCGCCCGACGGCATCTACTATCCGAACTGGGACGACGAGCTGCGGCAGGCGCTCAAGCGAGAATCCGAGCTGTTCTTCGACAGCATCCTTCGTGAGGATCGCGGCGTCCTCGATCTGCTGACGGCCGACTATACGTTCGTCAACGAGCGCCTGGCCAAGCATTACGGCATTCCGAATGTGTACGGCTCACGCTTCCGGCGCGTGACGCTGCCACCGGAGATGGATTACCGGCGCGGGCTGCTTGGCAAGGGCAGCTTCCTCGCCGTGACGTGGACGCAGAACTTCCGCTCGTCGCCAGTCAAGCGCGGTGTGTGGGTGCTGGAGAACATCCTCGGCACGCCGCCACCGGAGCCCCCGGCCAATGTCCCGGCGCTCGAAGACACGAAGAGTGCGGATGGCAAGGCGTTGACGCTGCGCGAGCAGATGACCATCCATCGCACGAATCAGCCCTGCGCCGGATGCCACGCCATCATGGACCCGATCGGATTCGCGTTGGAGAACCTCGATGCCGACGCGAGCTGGCGCACGAAGCAGGGCGGCGATGGCGGCATTCCAATTGATTCGAAGGTCAGGTTGTACGACGGCCAGGACGTGAACGGTCCGGCAGGGTTGCGCACAGCGTTGATGCGCTATTCACCGCAGTTCGTCCGGATGTTCGTCGAGAAGTTGATGACCTACGGTGTGGGACGCGGCATGGAGTACACCGACATGCCGACGATCCGGGCGATTACGCGCGACGTGGCGAAGGACGACAACCGATTCTCGGCCATCGTGCTGGGAGTGGTGAAGAGCCCGCAGTTCCAGATGCGGGTCAAGAGCACTGACGTTGTGAGCACGAACTGACAGTTGTAGGCCGGGTCCTGTTCTCTGGACCCGGCGTGAGTGAGTGGAGACGACGATGTTTGTTGCCAAGAAGCACATCCCTCGACGGACGTTCCTCCGCGGCGCAGGCGTCACGCTTGCGCTGCCGTTGCTCGACTCGATGCTTCCGGCATTCACGCCGTCACGGCTGACGGCCGCGGCGCCGGTGAAGCGCTTCGTCGGCATCTGGCATCCGCATGGCGCGGCGCCGGGCTACTGGAGCCCGCTCAAGTCTGGCAAGGACTTCGAGTTCTCCTTCATCACCAAGCCGCTGGAGGCCTTCCGCAATCGCGTCGTCTTGATCAGCGGGCTCGACATGCCCGAGGCGATGGCCACCACCGACGAGCCGGGCGGCGATCACGCGCGCGGCGCCGTGCTGCTGTCGGGCGCACGGCCGCGGCGCAATGCCGTCAGCCCATTCCTTGGCGTCACGGTGGATCAGCACATCGCCAACAAGTACGGGCAGGACACGATCCTGTCGTCGCTGCAGCTTGGCGTCGAGGACACGGGCAACTTCGGCAACTGCAACTGGGGCTATAGCTGCGCGTACACGAACTCGATCTCCTGGTCGTCGCCGACCTCGCCGCTGCCGACGCAGGTGAATCCGCGTGTCGCGTTCGAGCGGCTGTTCGGCGATGGTGCAAGCACTGAAGAGCGGCTGCGCGATCGTCAACGCAACGCCAGTATCCTCGACGCGGTTGTTGGACAACTCGGCGCGTTCAAGAACAGTCTCGGTGCCGGCGACAAAGCGCGCATCGATACCTACGTGGACAACATTCGCGAGCTCGAACGGCGCATCAAAATCGCCATGAGCAACGCGGTGAAAGAACCGGAGAGTGACATTCCGTTTGGCCTGCCGCAGAACAGGCACGAGCACTTCCGGCTGATGTACGACCTGATGGCGCTCGCCCTCGAGGGCGACATCACACGCTCGATCACCTTCATGCTCGGTCGCGATCTGAGCGGCGCCAGCTTCCCCGAGTCAGGCTACACCGGTGGCTGGCACGGCACCTCGCACCACGGCGACAAGCCGGAGAACATCGCCAACTACTCAAAGGTCAATCGCTATCACGTGCAGAACCTTGCGTACTTCGTCGAGAAGTTGAGCAAGATTCCTGATGGCGACGGCACGGTGCTCGATCACGTGCTGATCTACAAGGGCAGCAACATGGGCAACTCCCATCGTCATGCCCATGAGAAGGTGCCGGTCATTCTCGTTGGCGGTATCGATGGCACGTTCAAGGGGAATCGGCATCTCGTGTTCCCCGACAACACGCAGCGCACGTCGAACATGCTGGTCAGCATCCTGCACCTGTACGGCATCGACCGTTGGGCGACGGCGGATGGCAAAGACACGACCGACAAGCTCGGAACAAGCACCGGGCGGCTTGAACCATTGGAAATGGTCTGACACAAGATCAAAGGTCAAAAGGCAAAGGTCAAAGGCCAAGGCCCAAAGGCCAAAGGCGAAGACGCGAATGAAGAAGATCAACGTGCTGCTCGGGGTCATATTGACGGTCGTGGCCGTGGCCCCGATTGCGGCGCAACTCTCGCCACGTGCGACCAGGCCGCAGGTCGTTCCGCCGCAGGGACCGGTGCGGCAGGTGATCTTCAAGAACTGCACCTCGTGCCACGGCATCGACGACTACGCCTACAACGCGCTCGATCGCGCGGGGTGGGACACGCTGCTGACGACGAAACATCGCGAGATGAACGTGTCCGTGCCAGCCGAGGATCGCGCCGTGCTCCTCGACTGGCTGGCTATGCGCTTCGGCCCGACGACAAAGCCGTTTCCGCGTTCCTATGTCGCGCGGGAAGTGACGACGTTTTTCACGGATACCGAGGGCGAGGCTCTGATCAAGCGCGCGTGCACGTCATGTCATGCCATTGACCGGGTGAATACTGCCCGCTATGCGCCCGAACGATGGCGCGTGGTGACCGTCGACATGCGCGAGCGCGGCGCCAAGCTCGAAGACGAGGAACTGGAACGCTTGGTGGAGTGGCTCGGCCGAACCAAAGGCACGAACGACAGTGACAGGCAGTAACCGCACAGTCGTTGCCGGGCTGGTGACCGCCGCGGCGATGCTCGTCATCGTCAGCGCGGGTCGCACATTCGCGGAAGGCGCGGCGCCCGCGCTGAAAGTGAAGGCGAGCGTGATCGGCGCAGGCGCGCCGACAGCACCGTTGACGATCGAGTTGTTCCGCTGGTCGACTGATGTCGAGCGTGCGCCGCTGCTGGCGGCGTTGAGCGCACCGCCTCCCGCTCCGCCAAGCGCGGCTCCTGCAGCCCCTGCGGGTCGCGCCGGCCGCGCGGGACGCGGTGGGCGTGCTGGCGGTGCACCACCGCTGAGCCCGCTCGTGCGCCTGACGAATGCGATCAAGGCCGCGCCGACAGTCGGCTTCATCTGGAGTGACGCTCCGACTGGCTATTCGATCAAATACGCATGGCGTGCCTCGCCAGCCCCGAGCAAAGTCGAGGGGTCACCGAATTCGCCGGAGCGAGTGGTCCTGGTGACTGAACGCCGACTCGGCGCGAACACGACATCATGGCCGGCGGCGACAGGCCCGGCCGCTGAGGCGGAGTTCACGGTTGTAGAAATGCACCTCGATGCCAAAGGTATTGGCGAGGGCAAGAGCTCGCTGGCCTCGGCCTTTGTCGTCGACGCTGCGGCGAACACGCTCGCGATCGACAAATACGCAGACGCTCCGGTGTTGCTGAAGGTGACGCGATGAAGCTGATGGCGAGCGGCACGTCCAGAAGGACGTGCCCAACGATTCTCGCAGTCCTGGTTCTTTTCGCGGGCTTTGCGCAAGCGGCGACGACGGATGTCGCGGATGCGGCGAAGCGTGGAGACCGCGATGCGGTCCGCGCGGCCCTCGCTCGCAAGGCCGACGTCAATGCCGCGCAGATCGACGGCAGCACCGCGCTGCATTGGGCCGCCGAGCGCGACGATCTCGACATGGCCGACCAGCTCATTCGCGCGGGCGCGCGTGTCGCGGCGCGGACCAGAGAAGGCGTCACGCCCCTTCAGCTCGCGGCCACCAACGGCAGCGCGGCGATGATCGATCGGCTGCTCAAGGCTGGCGCTGACGCCAACGCGCCGTTGAGCGCGGCTGGCGATACGGCGCTGATGATGGCGTCGCGCACGGGCAAGACCGATGCGATTCGCGTGCTGGTCGAAGCAGGTGCCAACGTCAATGCGAAAGAGACATGGGGCGGTACCACGGCGCTGATGTGGACGGTGTCGGAGGGGCACGCCGACGCAGCACGATTGCTCATCGGCGCGGGCGCTGACGTCAACGCGCGATCGAACTATGTCGCGGCCGCGAACGGGCGCGGCTTCGAGGGCCGCACACCAGCGGCGAATCGGACCGATCCGAAGGCCGAGGAATTCGCCAGCGGCTGGTTGACACCCTTGACGCTGGCCGCGCGTGAAGGCGACGTCGAGATGGCCCGCGTCCTGGTCAACGCCGGGGCGGACGTCAACGTTGCGGCTGGCGACGGCAAGACAGCGCTGGCGTTGGCGATCTTCAATGGCAACTACGAGGTGGCGTCATTCCTCGTCGACAACAAGGCCGACGTCAACAAGGCCGACGCGCAGCGGTTCACACCGTTGTTCTGGGCAGTCGATCGCCGCAACATGGAAACGGCGCCGAACTTTCCGTGGATGGTGACGGCCGATCCGATGCCGCTGATTCGCAAGCTGCTCGACGCCGGCGCCAACACAAACGCCCTCGTCAACAACACGCCACGCGCCCGGATGCGCGAGGGATCGCCGCGAATCGTCTTTGCCACAGCGCTGATGCGCGCCGCGTTCGCGGCGGATCTCGAGCTGGTGAAGCTGCTGCTCGAGCGCGGTGCCGATCCGAAGATTCTGTCGCGGGACAACGAGACGATGCTGTCAGCGGCGGCGGGGCTGGCGTTTATTCACGGCTATCATCGCGGGAAGTCTCCCGAAGAGCGGCTGCAGGTCGTGAAGCTGTTCGTTCAGTTGGGCAATGACGTGAATTGGCCCGATGACTACGGCATCACGCCGCTGATGGCCGCAGGCAACTACGGCAACGTCCCGATCATTCAGTATCTGATCGATGCCGGTGCCGATCTGTCAGCGCACGATCTCGGCAAGAAGAACGACGGTGCTTTCGGCTCGAGCAACGAACCCTTGATGCCGATTGACTATGCCATCGGCGTCGGCACGTTCGTGCCTAACAACGCCGTCATCATTCACCAGGATGCCGTCGATCTCATGGCGAAGTACATGAAGGACCGCGGCATCGTCCACACCACGTCGGAATGCACGCTGCGCGGCTTCAGCTGCTCGCAGGTCAAGGTGGATCCGAAGGTGGCCACGCCCGAGGAGATCGTCCGCGCGCGGAAGTTTGCGACCGGCCACCAGATCGAAGGCCTTACCGGCGGTCTCGAAGCCAAATAAGCGAATAAGCGTGCGGATCGCGCTCGTCATCGGAACGGTCGTCGCCCTCATCGTGGCGGCCGCGTTGTCGGCGCAACAAGCCAAGCCTGCCGCGCCCATGCAGGTCGAGAAGGTGAAGGACGGCCTCTATCTGATCCGAGGTCCGTTCAATCGCTGCGCGCCGAACGGTTGTACCCCGGCCTATGGTGATGACGGCCTGCTGCACGAAGCGGGCGACGTAGCGGTTCGCGTCACCTCCGAGGGGCTGATTCTCGTCGACAACAAATATCAGGAAAACGTCGCCGAGATTCTCGAGAAGGTGAAGAGCGTCAGCCCGCTGCCGGTGAAGTACGTGCTGAACACGCATCATCACACCGACCACGCCGGCGGCGACGCATCGTTCATCACGACCACTGAGATCATCGCGCACCGGAATGTGCGGGAGAACTTCCTCCGCAACAAGCAACCGGGCGCGCCGCGCGTGACGTTCAGCGACCAGGCGTCGGTCTTCCTCGGTGGAATAGAGGCTCGTGCCTACTACTTCGGCCGCGGCCACACCAACGGCGATGCCGTCATTTATTTCCCCGATCTGCGCGTCGTCCACACCGGCGACCTGATCACCGAAGGGATGCCGGTGATGGACTATCGCAATGGCGCCAGTGCCGTGGAGTGGGTGTCCACACTCGACAAGATTCTTCAACTCGACTTCGACATCGTCATCCCCGGTCACGGGCCGCTATTGAACAAGGAGCGCATCCGCTCCGACCGGCAGAAGCTGATCACGATGAACCAGCGGATGGCGGAACTGGCGAAGAGGAACGTGCCGCTCGATCAGGTGTTCGCCCAGTTGAAGCTTCAGGATCTCGGCTGGGATCACACGGTCAGCACTGTGGCGTTCACCGGCGGGTTGACCGGCTACTATGAAGAGATGAAGTCGCAGCCGGCGCGCTGAACGTTCCTGCTTGCTAGACCGGCTCGGCGACGAGTTGGGTATCGGGAACCGGAGGCGTCAGAGGCACGCGCACGCGAATACGCGTGCCGCCGCCGGGTGCAGCCTCAATCACCAACTCACCCTTGAGCACGCTCACGCGCTCACGCATGCTCGCCAGTCCGAGCCCGGCATGGTCAATGGTGTGCGGGTCGAAGCCGATGCCGGAGTCCGCGATGATCAGCACCATCTCGTCGCCGTCGCGCTCGAGCCGAACCGAGGCGTCGCGCGACTGACTGTGTTTGGCGACGTTGTGCAAGGCTTCCTGGGTAATCCGATAGAGGCAGAGCGACACGCTCGGATCCACGCGGTGTGGAATGGCGGTCTCGCTGAAGGTGATCGCGAGATCGCGCTGCTTTGACACGTCCTGGCACAAGGCGCGCACCGACGCGACCAGCCCCAGCATCTGCAGCCTGGACGGATGGAGCTTGTGCGACAGCGCATACAGATCACCGGCAATCTCGTCCACCTGCGACGACAACTTATCGAGCTGACGCCGTTGTTCCGGCAGCGCCAGATTGAGACGCATCTGGACGACGTCGATGCCGAGCAGCGCGATCTTCTGGCTCAGGTCGTCGTGCAACTCCCGCGCGATGCGCTGCCGCTCCGCCTCCTGGCTCACAATGACGCGGCCGGCGAGTACCCGATTGAGCTCGAGCGCTCGCTTGGCAACCGTGACATCACGCACGATGCTGAGCACCCGATCGTTGTCGGCAGGGACGATCCGTGCCTCGAAGTGCCGCGGTTCGTCCATCGCCAGCTCGTATTCGACGACAACCGGCTCCTGCGTCTGACAGACCTGTTCAATCGCGCGCATGAAGCGATCCGCGAGCGCCGGTGGAAAGATGTCGACGGCCGTCTTTCCCAAAAATGTTTCGGCGGGCACGTACAACAGGTCGCGATCCCGGGCGTGGAAATCCACGTAGGTGCCATTTCGATCTTGAACGAACATCAGGTCCGGCAACGCCCGGAGGATGTCACTGTTCCTCGCTTCGGAATGCCGCAGTGCGCGTTCCGCGCGTTGTCGTCTGGAGCGCTGGATCAACAGTCCGCCAATCAGCAGCATCTGCGCGCCGACGATGAGGCCGCCGCCGATCACGTATCCACGATAGCGTTCCGTCAGCGTCGGTTCTCGAAAGCGAATCACGCTTCCGGCCGGAAGACTCGACTCGCTGATCCCCCAGCGTCGAAGCTGGCGCCAGTCGAACTGGTAGGTATAGCTATCGACCGTGGTCACGGGAATAGATTCGGATGACTCGCCTTTCAGGATGCGGGCGGCGATACGCGCCGTTTCCCGCGCATCGTTCAGCGACGAGTGGAGACGTCCCCCGACGATGCCGTGCCCAAGTGCCGATTCGTGCCAGGTGTACACGGGCACGTTTGCCGCGGCCGCGATCGTATCGACGGCGTCGAGTGGCATGAACGTGTGACCGGCACCATCGTCGGAGAGACTCAAGAAATAGACGATGGCGTCAGGCGGGAGGTGCTGGACACGCTGTTCGAGATCAACGATCGACAGTCCGCTGAGGCTATGGAACGTCACTCTGTCTTCAAAGGCCTCCTGCTGGTCTTTGAAGATGTCGTCGTACAGTTTGTCGAATGGTGCGACCCCGCTGATCACGAACACGTGCCTGGTGCCCGGCTGCGCCTTCAGAGCCGCCGAGAGTGTGCTCGCGAGATCAATCGCGGAGATGAGACCCGTTGCCGGGGGCTTACTCAGGAGACCCGGTCTGGTGGTAAACACGATCGGGACCGACCCAAACAGCGTGCGGTCCTGATTCAGAAACGACACGACCGATGGTCCTGACGCGATCACCAGGTCCACACCGTGATTGGCGACGTATCGCTCGCGCAGGTAATTGCGGAGCGCCATGTGGTATTTGTCGTCGCCGATCCGCGCGAGGTCGATGTATTCGCTGTAGTAGTCGAGCTGGCCGGAGAGTGCCTCGGCGAGCCCGAGGCGGAACGTGTCATCCAGTGTTGGGGAATCACGCCTGACGATATGGAGCGCCAGCACCCGCTTGGGCGTGGTCGTGGTTGCGGTCTGACTGTGAGCGCTCGTGCTCAGGCAGGCGCAGAGCAGTACGAGAGGGGCGAGGTATTTTGAGAAACGGCCACCCATCGGGCGGCGATCATACTCCTCGGGGAATTCGCCGGCGCACTTCGTCGAAGAAGTTCAACAGAAAGGTTGCGTCTCGCCAGACGGAAAGGGGCACGTGGTATCGTGCGCCCGGCTGGTGATCCATTCTGGAGACCGTGAGGTTCGACGTGTCCATGCGCTTCACTCGGCGCGAAGCACTGGCGTTGATCGCGACGGCCACGGCCGCTGCGGCCGCGCCGGCCGCGTTGTCCGCCCAAGGTTCGTCGCAGTTGCCGCTCAGGACCTCGGGTCTGGAGCACGTAGGATTCACCGTGCCCGACCCTCAGAAGTCTGCGGCCTTCTACGGCCGCATCTTCGATCCGCAGATCTTCCAGGAGATGATGCCGCCGCTGCGCTACTACTGTCGGCTGGGCATCGGCTACGTCGCGTTTGGCCCCAACGCCAACGCCCCGGCGCGGATCGATCACTTTTGCGCGACGGTCGAGGACTACCGCCTCGAAGAGATGCGTGCGGAACTCAAGACGCAGGGCCTCAATCTGGCGGGCCAGCCCGGGTTCAACGCGGTGACCGATCCCGACGGCATTCGCATGCAGTTCATGGCCACGCCCGGTGGGCTGCTGCAGACGATCATTCCTTCCACGCGCGTCACTCAAGACGATGCGATCTGCGAAGCGGTCGGCCTCGACCACGTCGTGCTGCAAGTGCCGGATGTGGAGAAGTCGGCGGGCTTCTACCGGAAGTTTTTAGGGAGGGAGACCTCCCGCGAGCGGACGCCTGAGCGCATCTGGTTCACCGCCGCGCGCACACGGCTGGGACTGGAGAAGATGGCCGACGGTCAGACGCCGCACGTCGATCGTTTCGGCATCCGTGTGGCGGCATTCGATCGGCAGGCCATTACCCGCAAGCTGGCTGCGATCGGTGTCACGGCCCTGCCGTCCACCGGTGGGAATAGCCTGCGTTTCCGCGATGCTGACGGGTTCGCGGTGGAGCTTAGAGGGGTCTAACGCCGAGCAGTCCGTTGTTGGACTAGCTTCGCGTCCCCCGGAACTTCCGCGCTATCATGCGCCGGTATGGCGCGAACGCGTCTCATAGCCGGAATCGCGTTCGTGGTCGTGGGTTGGGCCCTTTTCATCGCTCATTCCCAGGGTTTCTCGCAGAACACGCCCGGCGTCCGCGCCGAAACGCCCGCTGCCGTTACTGACAACTCGCCCGACGCCCGCGCGGAAACGCAAGCGGCCATCGCGAAGTACTGCGCGACCTGTCACAGCGAGCGACTGAAGACCGCTGGCCTCGTGCTCGATCCGACCGGCGTTGCGCGTCCGGGAGACCAGTCGGAAACCTGGGAGAAGGTCCTGCGTCAGTTGCGCGCTGGCACGATGCCACCTCCCGGCGCACCTCGTCCGCCGCAGTCGTTCTACGCGCGCGCGGCCAGTTACCTGGCACGCGAGCTCGAGGCCAGCGCCGCGGCGCGGCCCAATCCTGGCTCACTGCCTTTGGCTCATCGCTTGACGCGGACCGAATACGCGAACGTGATCCGCGATTTGCTCGCGCTGCCAGATCTACCGAAAGAGTTCGACTACACAACGCTGTTGCCGGCCGACAACGCGAGCAGCGGCTTCGACAATCTGGCAGACACGCTGTTTGTCTCACCGGCGGCGATGGAGCGCTATCTGGCAGCGGCGCTCAAGATCAGCCGCGTCGCCGTGGGCGATCTCGACATGGGTGCGCTGGTGAACACCCACATCACGCCGGTGCGGCAGTCCCAGGAAGTCCGCAACGAGGCACTGCCATTCGGCACGCGCGGCGGGTTGCAGATCGACGGCTATTTCCCATTGAACGCTGAATACGAGTTCAAGGTTGAAACGGCCGGACTCGGGGCCGATGTCCATCAGCTCGAGATCAGCATCGACGGCGAGCGCAAGGCGATCACGAACGTTTCCAGAAGACCAGGGGTTCCGGCCGGAGATGATGTACCGAACAACCAGGGCACCTTCCGCTTCGGGGTTCCCGCAGGGCCGCGCAGCGTCAGCGTCGCTTTCGTGGAGCGCAGCGAGGCGTTGTCGGAGGCTCCGCTGCGACCGCCGGGCCGCAATCGTGGCGCACTGCCTTCCGTCGTATCGGTGACCATCACAGGCCCGTTCAATGCGACTGGGCCGGGCGATACCCCGAGTCGTCGCCGGCTATTTTCATGTCGACCCGCCAGCGTCGACCAGGAATCGGCGTGCGCGGACCGCATCCTGACGACGCTGCTGCGCCGCGCCTATCGCCGCAACGTGACCGCGGACGATCTGCGCCGCGTGCGTCAGTTCTACGAACAAGGCCGCGCCGAACGCGATTTCGACCGCGGTATTCAGAGAGCGTTGGAACGCGTGCTTGTGAGCCCGCAGTTCCTCTTCCGCATCGAGAAGGAGCCGGCCGGCGCAGTGCCCGGATCGGTTTACCGCGTCAGCGACTTCGAACTGGCGTCACGTCTCTCTTTCTCCCTGTGGTCCAGCATTCCGGACGACGAGTTGCTGGATGCCGCCGCGGCGGGAACGCTGCGCAAACCGGAAGTCCTGCGCCGTCAGGTGACGCGCATGCTCGCCGACTCGCGCAGCCGATCTCTCGTGACCAACTTCGCCGCGCAGTGGCTGTTCCTGCGCGATGTCGAGACGAAGGAACCGGACGTGTACCTGTTCCGCGACTTCGACGAGAGTGTGCGCGCATCATTCGCGCGTGAAACCGATTTGTTCCTGGACAGCATTTTGAGGGAGAACCGCAGCGTCCTCGATCTCGTGACCGCCGACTACACGTTCTTGAACGAAACGCTGGCCAAGCATTACGGCATTCCCCAGATCACCGGCAGCCATTTCCGTCGCGTGACGCTGCCGAAGGGAAGTCCGCGCCGCGGGTTGCTGGGACAGGGAAGCATCCTCTCGATCACGTCGTATAGCACGCGCACATCCGCCGTGTTGCGAGGCAAGTACGTGCTCGAGAATCTCCTGGCCTCGCCGCCACCACCACCGCCTCCCGACGTGCCGTCGCTCAGCACCGAACGATCCGGGAAGCCGCTGTCGATGAAAGAAGCGATGCAGTTGCACCGTGCCAGTCCGGCGTGTGCCGGATGTCACGCGAAGATGGATCCGATTGGCTTCGCGCTGGAGAACTTCGACGCACTCGGCCGGTGGCGCGCTGAAGAGAACGGGCGTCCGCTCGAGGTCACGAGCGCGCTGCCGGACGGGACGATCGTTGACGGCGTCGAGGGTGTGCGGCAACTCGTTTTGCGCGACCCGGCGCTGTTCGTCGAGGCGATGACTGGCAAACTCTTGATGTATGCGCTCACGCGTAATATCCAGCATTACGACCAGCCGGCAATCCGCGTGATCGCGCGTGAATCGGCTCGTCAGAACTACACGTTCGCCTCGCTCGTGCTTGGCGTGGTGAACAGCGTCCCGTTCCAGAGCCGAATGGCGCAGGCTGCGCCGCAATAGACGCCGGGGAGACCGCATGACGTTCCTCACCAGAAAAACGCTGACACGGCGCACGTTGCTGAAGGGCATGGGCGCGAGCGTGGCGCTGCCGTTGCTGGACTCCATGATGCCCGCGCTCTCGGCGCAGGTGTCAGGACCGCGCCAAGCGCCGATGCGGCTCGGGTTCGTCTACGCGGCACACGGCGTCATTCATTCGGAGTGGAAGCCGCGTCAGACGGGCCGTCAGTACGAACTGCCGCCCAACCTGCAGCCCCTGCAAGGTGTGCGCGATCACTTCAACATCTTCACGAACCTCTCGCATCGTGAAGCCGACAGCAAGGGCGACGGCAGCGGCGATCACAACCGCGCGGCCGGGGCGTGGCTCACCGGCGTGCATGCCTACGACCGTACGCGGCCGGGCGCCGAGATCCGTCTCGCCACGTCGGCCGATCAGATCGCCGCCATGCATCTGGGTCGGGACAGCAGAGTCTCCTCGATCGAGATGACGCTCGACCCGGCAACGCAGGGAGCATGCGATTCCGGTGACTGCTTCTATGTCAACACCGTGTCGTGGCGCAGCGAGACGTCGCCCAATATGCCGGAGCTCCACCCGCGCGTCATCTTCGAGCGTCTTTTCGGAGACGGAGGCAACGCGGAGCAGCGGCGGGCCCGCATTCAGAAGCAGGGCAGCATTCTCGACTCGGTGCTCGAGGAAACACGTTCGCTCGCCGCGACACTCGGCCGCTCCGACAACTCGAAGGTGCGCGAATACCTGGATTCGGTGCGTGAAGTGGAGCAGCGCATTCAGCACGCGGAGTCCAACCTCGAGGAATCGATCGAGCTGCCCGATCGTCCGATTGGCATTCCCGCCAGCTTCGAGGAGTATGCGCAGCTCATGTTCGACCTGCAGCTGCTCGCGTTCCGCAGCGATGTCACGCGCGTGTTCTCGCTGATCATGGCGCGCGAGCTGAGTGGGCGTTCCTACAGCCAAATCGGCGTGCCCGGCAACCATCACCTGATTTCTCATCATCGTGAAGATGCCGCGCTCAAGTCGCAGAAGGCGAGGATCGACACGCATCACATGCGTCTGCTCAACTACTTCCTCGAGCGCATGCGCGACACGCCTGACGGCGACGGCTCGCTGCTCGATCACAGCGCCATCCTGTTCGGCAGCGGCATGGGCGACGGAAACCTTCATCGTCACAATGATCTGCCGGTCCTGCTGGCGGGCAAGCTGCACGGCAAGTTCCAGACCGGTTACAGCTTCGACTACACACCGGACACGCCGATGGCCAACCTGCTCGTGACGATGCTCGATCATATGGGCGTGCCGATCGCGAAGCTGGGCGACAGCACTGGGCAACTGCTGCTCGACTCCGAGCGCGCGGGCGCGCCACGTGCGCGAGGGTAATCACGTGGCTTTCTTTCGAAGCATCAGCGTTGCGCTCGGATTGTTGTGCGCCTCAGCGTCGTTCGCCGCCGACGGTGTGGGACTGGTGGACGCCGCCAGGAACGGCAATGTCGATGCCGTTCGCTCGCTGCTCAAGAACGGCGCCGACCCTAACCAGGCCGCGCCCGACGGTTCGACGGCCGTGCACTGGGCGGTCCATGGCGACAACCTCGCCATGCTGAACGCGCTGCTCGCTGCTGGCGCGAAGCCGAATGTCGTGACTCGCTATAAGGTCGCACCGCTGACGCTGGCGGCGCAGAATGGCAACGCAGCGGTCGTCGAGCGGCTGCTGGCCGTTGGTGTCAATCCCGATACGGCGTCGGAAGAAGGACAGACGGCGCTCATGACCGCGGCGCGCAACGGGAGCGTCGCCGCCGTGCGCGCGCTGCTGAAGCGCGGCGCGCAGGTCAATCTCGCGGAATCCGTCCGAGGGCAGACGGCGTTGATGTTCGCGGCGGGTGAAGGCAACACGGACGCGGCGAGGCTGCTGCTCGAGTTCGGTGCGAAGTTGAATGAACGCTCGAAGGGCGGCTACACGCCGCTGCTGTTCGCCGTCCGTAATAACCGGTACGAGACTGTCACGTTCCTGTTGAAGCAGGGCGCCGACGTCAACGACAAAATACCCGACGGCACGTCGGCACTCAGCATCGCGATCCTGAACGCTGACTTCGATCTGGCGGCGATGCTGCTGGACTCCGGCGCCGATCCGAACGTGCCCGATCCGCGCGGCCATCCGCTGCACGTGGTCGTCTGGCTGCACCAGCCGGGCGCACCGCCGGACTTTGCGATGAACGGCGAGGATCCGCAGGCGGTCCCTCGTCCCCGCGGCAAGCTGTCGCATCTCGATATCGCGAAAAAACTGCTCGAGAAGGGCGCCGATCCAAATGCGACCATCACGTGGGGTGATCGTCGCTTCAACAGCGCCGGGGTGGCGCGAAGCCCAGTCAACCTGAACATCGGCCGGCATTATCTGACTTACCAAGGGGCTACCCCGTTCTATCTGGCCGCGCGCAACGGCGACGAACCGATGATGCGAGTGCTGGCTGGGGGAGGCGCCGATCCCGTGAAGTCCAACCGCTTCGGCGTGACCCCGTTGATGGCCGCCGCATGCCTTGACTACTACGAAGGCGAGACTGCCGGGCCATACTCGGGCGTTCCGGAATCACAGCGGCTGGAAGCCGTGAAGCTCGCGCTCTCGCTGGGCAACAAGATCAACGCCCGGACCACGTTTGGCGATTACAAGATGATCGGCACACCGGAAGACACGCTCCTGCGCTATCCCGATAACTTTCAGCAGCTGATCGATCTGGGCATGGGCGACCCACGCTTTGCCGAGATGACGGCGCTGCACGGCTCGGTGATCTGCAACCAGCCGTCAATCGTGAAGTACCTGATCGAGCAGGGCGCCGAAGTGAACGCGAAGAATCGGCTGGGGTGGACGCCGCTCATGATGGCGGGCGGGCTCTACATCGCGAATGCCCATAAGACGTCGCCCGGGTCCGCGCAGATGCTGCGCGAGGCGTTGGCCGCGCGGGGCCTGAACGACCGCTGATGTCGGCGGCTGGTCTCTAGTCTCAGCAGCCCGGGAAGGTATGGACCTGCATCTATTCGATCTGAATCTCCTTGTCGCCCTCGACGCGCTCTTGACCGAGCGCAACGTCACGCGTGCCGGCAATAGACTCAATCTGAGTCAGTCGGCGATGAGCGGAGCGCTCGCCCGGCTACGGCACTACTTTCACGACGAGCTGCTCGTGCCGGTTGGGCGCCAGATGGCCTTGACGCCGGTGGCCGAAGGGCTCGTGGAACCGGTTCGTGACATCCTCCTTCGAATTCGAGGCACACTCGGTTCGAAGCCACAGTTCGATCCGCGGACGGCCACTCGGCATATGTCGCTCGCGGTCAGCGACTACGTTGCCGACATCCTGATGGCCGATGTCTTGCGACGGGCGCGCTGCGAGGCGCCGCACATGACATTCGAGCTGCGCGGCGTCGGCCGCCGGGCGACGGAGGACCTGGAGAGCGGCGAGCTCGATTTCCTCATCTCGCCGGAAGGCTACGTGTCACCGAATCATCCGACCGACGTGTTGTTCGAGGACACCTACACCTGCGTCGCATGGGAAGGAAACGCGTCGATCGGGACGTCACTGACACTCGAAGAGTATCTGAACGTCGGGCACGTCGTGGTCAATGTCGCTGGCGCGG